>CAYVUV010000356.1:0-153569 GCA_964455095.1 uncultured Binatia bacterium (SeqCode) | reverse complement strand
TTGTCCGGGGGCGCCCAAGGTTTAGAGCTCGACCTCCTCCAGCGCCAAGCGGCCGGCCGCTGGGACCGATTGTTCCGTCGCTTCCGTAACGAGCTTGGAGCGGAATAGGGCTGAGCCGAAAGTGAGCGAGTTAACCGGGATCATTAACATCCTATGTACGCGCCGATTGAGCCTAACGAGCCCTGAGGCCGATCGGCTGACCAGGATGCGCTTGCGCGTCGACACCGGGCCGAATCTCAGCACCCGACAATCTCGAACACAAGCATCGGGTCTTTGCGGAGTTGCGGCCATCGCGCCACGTAGAATTGCAACAACAAGCCACTTTTGAGGTGCCAGACAGGGATGATGGTTCCTCGTGCAACTGCATCGATCGAGGTCAGGTGCATTCTGTGGGCCTCGGTGACGTCGTTTGCCGCGGACCGCCAACCGTCTCTTGCAGAGCCTAGGGAGCACAATTACCTCGACGGTGTCGAGGCGGTAGACTGGCAACTACTGCGCCACATCAAGCAGCTGACGGCGCACGTCGAAGTTTCCAACCGAACCACGAAGGAGTGGAACGGTGCCCTGCTCGCAGGTTTTGCGGTCTGGCGAAAGCTTCGGGAGCACGGTGGCGGCGCCGTGCGCGGCAATCTCGCGGCCAGAACTCTCGATTTCATCCCACCGCAGTGAACACAGGCCTTCCTGCTCCGAAAGGCCACTCGGAGTTTGATTCGACGAGGACGCTGTCCCTGCTGGAACCGTGATGCCCCACTTCGGTGGGTACCATTGCGGCAACGATTCTGAACTCGGCGTGAAGCGCTGCTTGATGCGGGTTCGACCGGATTCCCCTTTCGCCTCTGGATGGACCACACGTGCATACTTACCGACTTCGCAGAAGAGATTCTGGAAATCGATGAGCTGGAGCGGCCGACCCCAAAGGCTGGCAAACGTGAGGCCTAGGTGATCGATCTCACGATCCCCGCAACCTGCCACGGCGCGGATCACGTCTGCTTCATCAAGACCGTCGGTGTCGGCGAAGCATTTTCTGATTCCGTCGCGTGCACCGGGACCCGCAACTACGAACTCCATCTCGGAAAAATCCAGCATGGCGCTGTAGTTGAGATCGATCGCGAACTGAAAGGCGAGAAAATCGCCGATCGACGGAGAACCGCCAGTACGTGTCGAACACCGGCGTGGCCGTGAGGATGCGCCTTGGAGCGACTCTTTCGCACCACTGCCTGCGTGTCCTCCTTTTCAGAAGAATCCTTCACGGCACGGAGTGAGGAATAATGGATTCCGTGCATTCGTTTGGCGAATCTGTGAGGTCTGGCGAGTCTATCAAGTAGTGGAATGGACACGATAAGCCCGACAGACTCACGAGGTTCCGTCCCGGTGATCTACCCGACCGACGTCGGCGCTGAGCTGACCCGACAGCCGGTGAAGCTGGTCGTGCAGGCGCCAGCGCCACCCCGGAGGGTTGTCGTACCGGCGAAGTTTTCGGTCCGTTGCATCTGGCCGGACATAGCCGCGAGCGAGGCACCTCGCTGCGCGTATTGCAGGCTCCGGGAAAAACCGGGTGCCGCGCTGACTATCGATGTGTCCCTGCCGCCCGAGGAACTGGTGGCGGCAGTTGGTAACGAACGAGCCTTTCTTGAGGTACAGGCGCGCCGGTCCGTACGCTGTCATCGCGATTGTTCGGAGGTGAAGGTTGAGCAGAGCCAGAATGTCCTTTTCCAAACCGCCTTCGAGCCGCTAGATCCGAACCGACAGCGGGCGGACGGGTTCTACGTTGAGATTATTTCTGCCACGGGTATCCCGGTTGGCGAGCGACTGCATGTCGGCGGTCGGATCGTAGAGGTGGGTGCCAAGGGAATCCGTCTGATCCATGACGGTCCGATCGAACCGGCGCCTGAACCACCCGACGAGGGAAGTCGGCTGCGAGCTCGAACGGAAATTCAATCGTTTCTGAATCTTCCGGAACCGATCGAGGCTTTCACGCGCGCGGTACAGCGTGACGTCACGGGTAACGCGCTGGTGAGCATGACCGACTTCAACACCGCCCTTCTGCTCACCGTGTTCAGCCCCTGCGGATTGCCTCTTCGCAAGGACGGAGGGAACTTCATCCGCCGGGCACAGGTGCTGTTTTGCGGCGACTTCGGAGTGCGAAAATCGACGACCGTGACGGCGATCATGAGGGTCATCGGCTTTGGCACCCTTGTCGGTCCGCGCACATCCATGGCGGGACTCGTGGGAACGATCGAAGAGGTGAAGGGCATTCCTGGTCCCCGTTGGGGCGCCATGGTCCGCGAGGACGGTGGGCTACTCGTCATCGAGGAAGGCGGAACGATCAATCAACAAGTGATCGCCGCCATCCGCGATGCGCGTGAGCGCGGCTCGATATCCCTGCACCTGCGGGGCGTGTCCTTTTCTGCTCGCTCGGCACCCGCGATCATCGTGAACACCAATCCAAGCATGAATCGCACTCTCGGGAGTTTCGGGATCTGGGCGGAAGCGCTCACGGCGATGAGTAATCACGAGCTGCCAGATCTGCGCAGATTCACGCTCGTCGTCCCCATCCCTCACGATGCCCTGGCAGCTCCAGCCATCGAGACCGCCGATCTTTCGGTTATCTCGGGTGACACCCTTCGCACGATCGCATGGGTTGCCCGAACGATCGGGCCGGAGCGAATCGACCTTGATCCGACGGCAGTCGCGACCGCCCATTCCGCAGAAGCAGGTCTGGCGAAGTCGCTTCCGCGACATCCTGCGATCCTGGCAATCGCGAACCACGCCGCCGACAAGATATTGTATCTCGCCGCGGCGTGGGCAATCGCCACCCAGATTCCCCTGGAAAGTGAGCTCGTACATGTAACGGAGCGGGAGGTGAGCGCTGTCCTGCCTGTCTTCAAACGGACCCTCACTGCATGGAGCACCCGGGGCGTCGCCGAGACCTTCGCCCCGGAGAAGGTCGAGACCTTGGTGGCAACACTGCGCGGTGCCGCCCGCTCTCGCGGGAAGAAACAGCGCCTCGACCCGCTGACGGGTCTGCGGCTGCTGCAAGCGGCGCCGCTAGGGATGACGATCCAGGAATGGTCGACCAGTGTCGGGGCGTCGGAGAAGACAATCCGCGACGCGTGGCTCGCACCGCTCTTCCTGCAGTATGATCTGGTCGAACGCGCCTCGACGAGGTACCGGATCACTCCGCTTGGCCGGGCGGTGCTCGCTGCAGCGGAGAGCGAGCCGCCGGAACCAGAAGGTGATCCCCCTGCCCATCGTGAAGAACGGGAAATTGTGGAACTTGTGGAAATTGCAGGATCGGATGCAAAAGGCGTTGAACCGGCAGGAGGCGAGTTTCCAAACCGCACCGATGTTCAAGATGACGGGGATGACTGTAATCAGGGAGATCGGGAGAACGCTGAGACGCGAGGCGCCACGCCGATGATCAAGCTCTCGCCGATCATCCCGCCCGGCATCACGATGGGCGACTTCCTGCCGGAACCGGAGGATGGAACCCTGCGACCGCTCAAGGTCATCTGGGACGACCGCGAGAAGGACAACGCACTCGGAGGAACCGGTGGATTCCTGCACGCCTACACGCACACACTCAATCCGGCGGTGGGCTGTGTTTTCGCCTGCAGTTTCTGTGGGTTGTATTGCTACGCCCAGTGGGAAACGCCGGCCCGCCTGATCGCGGAGCAGCTCGGGTTGCGGTGGGGCGAGTACGTGTTCGTGAAAAAGCACATCGCAGAGGCTCTCGAACGTGACCTTGCCCGTGCAGTACGACGCGAGGCCGAACACCCGCATCACGTCAGCCGCCTCAAAGTATTCATGTCATCGGTGACCGAGCCATGTGCCGGTCCGGCGCTGGCGGTGACGAGGGAATGCCTGCGCGTGTTCGCACGATACCCGATCGGACGGCTTGTATTGCAGACGCGCAGTCCAAACGTGGTGCAGTTCCTGCCCGAGCTGAAGGCGCTGGGCGACCGCGTCCTGGTCAGCTTCACGGTCGAATCCGATTCGGACGAGATCTGGCAAGACGTCGAGTCACCGATGCTACCGCGCCTGCGCGAGCGACGAAAAGCAGTATCGCAGCTGCACGAGAACGGCATCACGACGTCGGTCACCGTGAGTCCCTGCGCTCGGCTAGCCGACCCCGAAGAGTTCGCCGTGTGGATTGCGATGAACGCCAGCTATGCCGTTGTCGACACGTTCGTTGCCGGTGACGGAAGGGCCGGGACAAGAACCGAGAAAACTGAGATTCCCTCCTTGTTCGCTGCGAATGGCTGGCAGTGGAGCGACGAATCTGCGGCGCAGGATCTCTACCAGCGGGTCCGAGCGTTGATCGGGGAACGTGCCGGCTGGTCGAAAGACGGTTTCAATCGACTGGCCACGGTTGCGAGTCCGGCGCGGTGAACCGATGCGCTTCATCGAAGACAGTATCTACAACCCACCTCAGCCCCCACGCCGGCGGTGTCTCGGAGTTCCGAACAGCTGATGCGCGAATTCCCTCCCCCATCCACCGATCAGCTGTCGGCGGAACTCATCTTTTGGAAAACCACCAATCTGGCGCGCGGCCTCTTCGCGGATCTCACGCGCAACCTTCCTCAGTGCACTCTCGTTTTGCTTCTTCACTGCCCTGCTCCTCTTGCACTTGAACATCGGAATCATCGACTTCGACCGATGCTCGGTAATCGGCGGTGCGCGCGAATTTGCTGCAGCGAGATTGTGGACCCATGAATTCATTTCGTGACGAACGGCCCCATACCTAGCCCTCCTCGTCCCAGAAGAAGGTCTCCAAAAAGTCTCCAAACCGGAGCCAAATCGAGCCAATTGGGTACGAGCCGATACGAAGAGGAACAAGTAGGAAATTCCTTGTGGGACAAGGGCTCGCGGCGAAACTCCTGGCCGGTCTTGATGTTGCACGACCCGCGTCCAAGCCGATTTCAAGACCGGTGCCTTCAACCACTCGGCCACCCCTCCATGCGGGCGCAGGCGGAGACGCCTGCTCGACGGAATTACTGACTCGGCTGGCGGTTTGCAATCCGGTCGGACCGCTGGGCGCGCGGCGCTTCTCACAGCGGCGCCTTCTGCGGTAAGGGTTGCCGAACGCGAAGACGGCCTGCGCGCGGCGCGCGGCAGCGGGAGAGACTGATGGAGACGGGACGGCGAACGGTGGGGTTGTGGGTGGTGGCGGCGGTGCTTTGGGCAGTACCGGCGGCGGCAGAGCCCTATATTGCAGTGCGCGAGGGGTTCAAGTGCAGCGCCTGTCACGTCAACATGACCGGCGGCGGCAAGCGCACGGAGCTCGTCTCCGCGCACGCGCGCGATTTCCTGCACTACCCCAACTTCTTCGCCGCGCTCGCCAAGCCCGCCGAAGCGTTCAACGGCGAGGTCTACAGCCCCTACGTCTCGATCGGCGCCGATCTGCGCACGGACCTGACGGCGATCTTCCAGGAGCGCGGCGGCGACGGCACGGTCAACAACAACACCGCCTTTCGCGGTCGCCTCGACGAGGTCGACATCGACGTGAACGAGGCCGTCGGCTACCTCGAGGTGCGGCTGATCCCGGACTGGCTGACGTTCTATCTCGACCAGCAATTCGCCCCCAACACCAGCACGCGCGAGGTGTGGGGGCTGCTGCGCTTACCGTGGGACTTCTACGCCAAGGGCGGCAAGATGTTCCTGCCCTACGGCCTGCAGTTGCAAGACGACGACGCCTTCATCCGCGGCGGTCGCAACGGTTCGGTCACCACCGGCTTCAGCTTCGATCAGCAGCAGGCGGCGTTCGAGCTCGGCTGGGAGCCGGGGCCCGTGGCGGCGGCAGTGGCGGTGTCCGACGGCGCCTCGAACGATCGCGACCTGCAGGTCACGGGCACGGTCTCGGCCATGTTCACCGAGCTGCCTGTCGTGCGCAACGCGCTGATCGGCGGCTCCGCCACGCGCAGTGGGCCACCGGGAACCCAGACCGTGGTGTTCGGATTCTTCGGCGGAACCAACCTCGGCCCGGTCACCTACCTCGGCGAAGTCGACTTCCGCGACGACAAGGACAACTCCACCGGTGGCAAGCACCGCGGCACGTTCATCCATTACAGCGAGCTCGACTACCTCGCCTTCGATTGGCTCAACGTCAAGCTCGCGTTCGACTACGCCGATGACGACGGCGACCTGAGCCAGCGCGCCAACGACAGCGAGAACCGCGTCAGCTTCGGGCTGGAGCCGTTCTTCAGCCGCTTTCTGCAGACCCGCTTCTTCTACCGCGTCGGCAACGGCGTCGAGTCCAACCCCAGCCACAACCAGGACTTGTGGTCGCTCGAGGTGCACCTGTTCTTCTGAGCGCGCCCCGCACCGATGTCGCTACGGCGCCGCGCCCTGGGCGATCCAGTCGCGGACGAGTTGGATCTGCGCCGCCGTGAGCGGCAGGCCGACGAGCGGCATGCGGCTACCCATCACCAGGGGGGGCCCTTCGATCTTGATGACGAGAAAGCTGTTGTCGGGGTCGCCGGGGGCGACGCGCTTGAGACCCGCCTGACGAGCCGCTCCCTGGAACGAGTCGACGTTGACGAGCTCGGCGTATGACGTGCCGTTTTCGAGCACCAGATCGCCGGACTGGGTGGTCGAATCGTGGCAAAACACGACGGCGCAGGTGGGGTCGAAGATCGTGCGCTGAATCTCGGCCAGCGTCGCGTCGGGATTGAAGGTGGGCGACGGCGTCGCGCTGGGGGTCGGAGTCTCGGTCGGCGTGCTGGTCGGAGTGAACGAGGGCGGCAGGGTCCCAGTCCGCGTCGGACCGCTGGTCTGGGTCACGGTCGGCACGGAAGACGGCGTGGCGGTCGGCGGCTCCAGGGTCGGCGTGGCGGTCGACGTCGCGGTCTCGGTTGGCGCGGCCGTGGCGTCGCCGCGCGGCGCGCCGTCGGCGATCCAGGCGCGGATGCGTTCGATGTCAGCGGGCGAGAGCGGGTTCTGGCCTTGCGGCATGCGACTGCCCTCACCAACGCCCGGTTCGACCAGCTTGACCATCAAGAAGCTGTCCTCCGGATCGAACGGCGTCACGCGTTGTAAACCGGCCTGCTGCGCGGACGGGTTCTCAGGTGCGTGCCCGACGAGCTGATCGTACGACACGCCGGCCGAGAGATTCAGGTTGCCGGCGCGGCTTTGCGCGTTGTGGCAGCCGGCCGACAGACAGTTCTGGTCGAAGATGTCTTGCTGCAGCTCATCGAACACGCCACTCGACACCGCCGGCGCCGGACCGTCACCGGCACAGCCCGCTGCGGCAACCAGTGAGAGGATCGCGAGCGCCGCGACGCGATATCGGGCCCCGACCCGCCCTGCGACACGGCCCACCGGCTAAGGCCCCTTCGCCTCCAGCACCATGATCGATGCCATGCCGGCTTTGGAGAACTTCTTGCCCGTGACTTCGGCCTGACCGCCGGCAAACTTCTTCACCGCGTCGTAGGGCTCCGGGTCGTCGTGATCCTCGATGAGCAGGTAGACCTCACCCGTGGCGGTCAGGAGGCCGAGCGGCAGGCCCTTCTTGGCGCACATCTGCGCGCAGGTCTTGTGCCGGTCCCCGGTGCTGCCTTTCGACAGGTAGCAGGTGAGATCCAGGATCTCGCCTTTGACCGTAATCGACTCCTGCGCGTCCGCCGGCAGTCCTCCGCCAACGAGCAGCGCCAGTGCGGCGGCCAGCAGCCAGCCCCGCATACTCTTCAACAATCGCGCGCGTGCCATAATCGATCAACTATGCGAGGCCTGCGCAGCTCTGTCAATTTGCCCCCCGGCGAACTGCTCCTCCGTGCGCCGCGCGGGCGCACGGGCGGTGCAAGTGGTCGCAAGGCCCGATTTTCAGACGCAGCGATTCAATGCCCGAGGGGTTGTGCCTTCCACTGCCCCGCGGCCAGCCAGCGCACGTAGGCGGCCACCGCGTCGATCTCTTCCGCCGAGAGGAAGCGTTTGTACGAGGGCATCTGGATGCGCTGCCGTTCGAGGAAGTAGGAGCCCAGCCGGTCGTCGCGCAGGCGCTTGATGGTGCCCTCGGCAATCCACTCGCGCAGCTCGTCCTCGCCGCGCACCAGCTCGGAGAAATCGGCGCCGCCGAAGCCGGGGATGTAGCCCTTCAGCGAACCGGGGTTGGGCAGCCCGCCACCCCCCATCTCGCCGTGGCAGGCAAAACAGCCGGCGCGGTGCGCGATCTCACCGCCGCGCACCACCGCCTCGTCGAGCGGCACGAGCAGGTCCGAACGGGCCCGCACATAGGCGACCAACGCCTCGACATCGCCGTCGCTCAGCCAGCCGCGGAAGGCGGGCATGTGGATCGCCTGCGCGGCCATTTCCTTCTGATACGCCGGCCGCTCGCGTTTGGCGGCCGGCGCGCCGTCGAGGATATATTCGCGCAGGGCCTGATCGTCGCCAACGAACATCATCGGAGTGCCTTCGTGAAACGACGGCACCGTGTCCCACTTGCTGCCCAGGTTGGGCACCCCGCCCGAGCCGCCCGGGCCGTGGCAATTGAAACAGCCGAGCTCGTGCGCCAGGCGCCGCCCGCGCGCCTCGGCCGACTCCTGCGGTTGCACCACCAGGTCGCGCAGGACGGGATAGGCGAGCCAGGCGTTCTCGATCGCGAGCAGCGCGACCAGTCCGTAAACCACGGCCTTCAAGCGACCTGTTTCGCCTCCCACCATGGCCAGTCCAACTTCGGTGCGCCGCGGCGCGATCTGCGGGCCGTCAGAACCCGATGCGCCGCATGACCTGCCGCGGCAGCGCGCCAATGGCGAGCATCACCCAGCGCCAGATGCCGGGCGCGAACACCACCGGCTGCCCGGCATCGATCGCCTGCAACACCCGGCGCGCCACCGGCTCGGGCTCGCCGGCAAACGGCGGCGCCGGCAGGCCGGCGGTCATACCGGTCTTCACGAACCCCGGCTTCACCGTGATCGTCCGCAATCCCTGGGCGCGAAACTTGTGGTCGAGTCCCTCCAGATAGTGCGACAGACCCGCCTTGGCGGCGCCGTAGAGAATGACCGGTTTGCGCGCGCGCTCGCCCGCCACCGAGCTGAACACGCACAGCGTGCCGCCGCCGGCGGCGAGCAGCCGCGCCCGGGCCTGCTCGCAAAAGAGAATCGTGTTGGTGAAATCGGCGCTGAGCAGTCGCTCGCACAGGGCCGCATCGGCCTCGAGCGCCTCCTGCGTAGCGAACAAGCCGGCCGTGACGACGACGGTGTCGAAGCCCTGCAGCTCCGCCGCGGCGCGCTCGAGCGCCGGGGCGAAGCTGCGCGGATCGAGCAGATCGCACGCCGCCGTGCCGACGGTCGCACCGCCGCCGCGCACCTGCAGATCGGCGGCGCTGCGCGCCAGATCGTCGCCGTCGCGCCCGAGCAGGAAGACGCGATCGCCGCGCTCCGCCATCAGGCGAGCCAAGGCGCGGCCCATGCCCTTGGTGGCGCCGAGGAAGACGACCTTCACGGCGCATCTCCGAGGACGCGAATCGACTGCGCGCTCTTCAGCCGGCCCTGTGGGTCCCAGGCGCGGCGCACCGCCGTCCACGCATCGAGCCGCGGCTCCATGGCGCGGAAGTGCTCGGCGCGCGTGAACGCGTCCTTGGCCAGGTAGATGCGGCCGCCCTCGGCGGCGACGAAATCGTTGAGCGCGTCGACCAGTCGCTGCGTGTGGCCCTCGACGACCGGAAAGTCGAGAGCGTAGGACACGCCCGGTTTCGGGAAAGAAATCATCCCCTTGCCCTCCGGTCCGCAATCCTTGATCACGCACAAGTACGTGGTCGCGGCGCGCTCGCGCAGCAGGCGGACGAACTGCTGATGGCGCGCGTGGCCGTGCGGGCCGGGCAGCACGCATTGGTACTGCGTGAAGCCGCGGCGGCCGTAGAGGCGGTTCCATTCGCGCACGACATCGAGCGGGTAGTAGAACGTCTCTGGGTGAACGATGCCGATGCGGGTCCGCGCCCCGTGCTTGGCGTAGTTCAGTCCGTTGCCGATGGCGATCATCCACGGCTGCAGCACGCCGCTGGGCAGATACATCGGCAACGCCGGGGCACTGCGCCAGCGCGGCGACTGCGCCGGCGCCTCGCCCGGCTCCGCCCAGCGTCCCTTCATCAATAGGCCGCGGCCCAGGTTGCGACCCTTGGCCATGAGGTCGGACCAACACACCGTGTAAGGCCACTTGCGCCCGGCATCCTCCAGTCGATCGAGCACCCCATCGAAGTCGGCAATGCGCTCGCTCTCCTGCCAGATCCACGGCGACGGGATGGCGCCCATCTGGAACTCGACCTCGAGGATGTGGCCGGTGAGTCCCATGCCGCCCAGCGTGGCGCGGAAGAGCTCGCGTTCCCGCGCATCGGAGCATTCGAGCACGCGCCCGTCGGCGACGCGCATCTTGAGGGCGCGCACGTGCTCGCCGAAGCAGCCGTCCTGGTGGTGGTTCTTGCCGTGCACATCGGCCGCTACCATACCGCCGAGCGTGACGTAGTGCGTGCCCGGTGTCACCGGCGTGAACCACCCGCGGTCGAAGAACAGGCGGTTGAGGCTGCGCAGCGACAGCCCGGCCTCGGCGCGCACCACGCCGCGCGCGGCGTCGAAGGCGATCAAGCGGTCGGCCAGGGGCGTACCCGCGACCGGCCGCAACCCGGGAGGCGGAAGCGACGAATCGCCGTACGAGCGCCCGAGCCCGCGCGTCAGCACGGCGCGCTCGGTAATGCGGGCGAGATCCTCGCCCTCGAGCAGCACGCCCTGCACGACCGGGTGATGGCCCCAGCCGGCGAGCTCGACCGGAGCCGGGTCGCTCGGCGCGACGGGCGCCTCCACGGCACCCAGGTCGGCGCGCGGTTCGATCTTGGCCAGCGGTTTCACGGCGAGGCGGATTCTTTACCTGGTTCTGACCACGGCGCAAGCGCGAGTGTCGCCGGCAGCCGATTCGACGCCGCGGCTAGGTCTCGGAATACCGAAACATGCGCAAGCCGATGGCGAACGACGCCAGGCCATATGCGACCAGAAAGAGCAGCTTCGGGGCGATTTCCAACAGCGTGCGGTTGCGCAGCATGACGTCGTGAATGGTGAACATCGACCAGGTGGTGACGATGCCCTGCGCCACCGTCTGCATCCACGGCGGTTGCTCGAAGAACGGCCACCAGCACCCGCCGAGGGCGGCGAGCACGAACACGGCCGAGATCCCGACCGGGATGATCTGTTCACGGGTGCGCGCCATGGCGGCGATGATGACGCTGAAGCACGCCATGGCGAAGACGATGCACATGGCGGCCAACACCAGCGTCAGCGGCGACGGGCCCAGCGCCAGGCCGTAGACGAAATGGCCGAAGAGCAGCAGGATGAGCAGTTGCACGGTGCCAACCACCTGGCGGGCGAGCAGCTTGCCGCCGAGCACCGTGGCTTGTCCCACCGGCGCAATCGACAGCCGGGCACTGGTCCCCCACGCCTCCTCGTCGCGCAGGCCGAAGGCGACGCCGAAGATCATGCTGAGCAGCACGAACGTCATGCTGAACCCGGGCACGTTCTGCTCCAGCGAGGTGAACTTCAGCCACGTGCCGGTCAGGCTGCGCTCCTTGATGGTCAGCAGCTCCTCGGCAAACGGATCGCCGAGCGAGGCCGCCTCGCGGTCGGCGAGCAGGAAGACGACTTTGATCGCCTGCAGCTCGGTCCACGCCGCCGGGTCGGTGAGCAGCTCGATCTCGCTCGGCTTCTCGGTGAGGTATCGCTTGCTCATGCCGGCCGGCAGCACCAGCATGGCCGGCGAGCGATTCTCTTTGGCCACCCAGCGCTCGGCGGTCTCGCGATCGACCTCGCGGGCATCGAGGTGCTCGCGAAAGACCTTGATGAGCGCGTTGGCGACCGGGCCCTGATCTTCGTTGACGATCGGGAACAGAATCGAGCTGCTGCCCTCGCCCGACTGCGTCTCGGCGACCACCAGGATGATGATGATGGGCACGATGACCAGAAACACCGCCGCCGAGCGGTCGCGCAGGATTAAGCGCAGATCCTTGAGCATAATGCGCAGCAGCTTCACAGCCCGTCGTCCTCTGCGCTGGTGTCGCCCTTGCCGTACTTGCGCCGCATGCGGCCGAGCACGTCTTCGACCGACGATTTGGAGAGCAAGCGGTCGAGTTGCTGGCGGAAGTTGCGCGTCAGGCTGAGGTCCTCGATCTGGATGTCGGTCGCCAGCCAGCGGCCGCCGATTTCGCGAAACTGGTAGGTGACGGCGAATTCATCGCGCGGGGTGAGGATCTTGGTATCGACGCGGTAGCCATCGGCGACCTTCTCCTCGCCGACGTAGGCGAAGTCGGGCTTGTCGAACAGCAGCAGCTTCTGCACGTAGGTGCGTTGGAAGAGCTCGCGAAACAACGTCAGGAACTCGCGCTGCTGTGCCGCGCTGAACTTGCTCCAATAGGTGTCGAGCGCGGCGCGCCCCATGGTGTCGGTGTCGAGGAAGTCTTTCAGCAGCGCGTCGAGCGCGGTCAGCTTCTCGTTGTGGCTGCGCGCGCTGTCGACGATGGCGCGCGTCTGCCCCATCGTCGCACGGGTAATCTCCAGGGGCGTCGCCGCGACCGCCGTGCCGGCGAGGCACAGCCAGACGAAGCCGCCGAGCAGCAGGCGGCGCATGGCGTCAGTCCCGCAGGTCCTTGCCGGTGAGCTGCAGGAACAAATTGCCCAGGCTCAGGGGCGCGATTTGAATCGAGACATGGTCGGCGTACGGGGCGATCACCTGGTGCAGCGGCGCCAACAACCGCGCGGCGTTGGTCACGAACAGCCGCGTCACCCCTTCCTGCAGCTCGACGCGGCAGACGCCGGCCAGGCCTTGCAGGCGGGCGAGGCCGTCGCCGGCCGGCAGGCCGCGGACTTCGATGATCTCGGCGCAATCCGCCTCGCTGAGCAGTTCCTCGAGCGTGCCGGTGGCGATGATACGGCCCTCGTCCATGATCCCCAACCGGTCGCAGAGCAGCTCAGCTTCCTCCATGTAGTGCGTGGTGTAGAGGATGGCGGTGCCGTCGCGGCGCAGCTGGCGAACGATGTCGAAGATATGCTCGCGCGAATGCGGATCGATGCCGACGGTCGGCTCGTCGAGCATCAGCAGGCGCGGCTGGTGCACGAGGCTCACGGCCAGGTTGAGGCGGCGTTTCATGCCACCCGAGAACGTCTCCACATAGTCGTCATGCCGCCCGGACAGGCCGACCAGCTGCAGCAGCTCGGTGACGCGACGTTCCAGCTCCGCCGGCGGCACGCTGTACATGCGGCCGAAGAAACGGATGTTCTCGGCCGCGGTCAGCCTCGGGTAGAGGGAGAGGTCCTGCGGCACGATGCCGATCGTCTTGCGCACCGCCGCGGTATCGCGGCTGACGCTGCGCTCGAACACCAGCGCATCGCCGGCACTGGGACGCAGCTGCGTGGCCAGCACCGAGATGGTGGTCGTCTTGCCTGCGCCGTTGGGGCCGAGCAGGCCGAAGACCTCGCCGGAGTTGATCTCGAAACTGATCTGCGCCACCGCCGTGACGTCGCCGTAGCGCTTCTCCAACCCCACGACCCGCAGCGCCGGCGGCCCTGTGCGCACCGGCTGCGGATGTAGTATCGGAGGGAACGCCAGGGAAGGGCGTGCAACCACATTCGATTTTTGCATGGCAATGACGGCGTCAGGCCTTGCGCCCCTGCGAGCCGACTATCAAGCAGATTTGCATCCGGGAAGAAAGCCCCAGCCCGGGGGGAGGAGGACATGAGAGAGCGAGCTGCGATACTCTGCCTGGCGCTCGCGGTCGCCACGGCCGCAGCAGCCGCGCCGGTGCCGGAAGTGTACGACCTGTCGCGCTGTATCCGCGCTGCATTGGTCGAGAGCCCGGATATTCGCCCGATCGCCGCCGACCTCGCGGCAGCCCGGGCGCGCCTCGCCGAAGCCCAGGCCGGCCGCTTCGGGGAGAGCGAATACAACCAGATCGTCGGCCTGGCCAACCGGGCCCGCGGAAATCCGACGTTCTCGCCCGACGGCCGCGACGATTTCTTCGACGGGTTGGGGCCGTTCACCCGCTTCGAGCTCGACTTTCGCGTCCCGCTCTACACCTTCGGCAAGCTCGACGCCGCGCTCGCGGCGGCGCAGAAGGCGTTGGACAGCGAACGGGCGCGCGGCGAGGCGGCGCGTGCGCAGGTGGTGCTGACGACCAAGCAGCTCTACTATGGGCTGTTGCTGACGCGGCAGCTGGCGGCGGTGCTGCACGACATGCTCGAGAACATGGACGAGGCCGTGGTCAAGACGCAACGGCGCCTCGATGCCGGATCGCACACCGTCACCGAGATCGATTTGCTCAAGCTCAAGATCGGCCGCGCCAAGTTCGCCAAAGGCGTGCTCGAAGTCGACGCGTCGACCCGGCTGACGTACAGCGCCCTGGCGCGCGCCATCGGCGTCGAGAGCGAGTCCGCGTTCGACATCGCCGAGAGCCGCCTCAGCCCGGTCGACGTGCAACTCGCCAGCCTCGACGACTATCTCGCCCAGGGACCGGGGCGGCGGCCGGAGTGGCGGCAACTCACCACCGGCCTCGAGGCGCAATCGGCCAGGTTGGCCCTCGAGGAGGCCGGCTACTACCCGAGCTTCTTTCTCGCCACCGGCCTCCACTTCGCACGCGCCGGCAACCGCGACGAGCAGGACAATCCGTTCGCCAATGACGACTTCAACTATATCCGCCCGGTCGGTGTCCTCGGCGTGCACTGGGACCTCAATTTCTTCACTACCAAAGCCAAGGTGGACCAGGCCCGCGCCGATCTCGAGAAACTGCAACTCCAGCAACGCGACGCGCAACGCGGACTGGATCTGGAAATTCGCCGCGCCTACTCCGATGTCGAGCAGGCGCGGGCGACCATCGAGGCTGCCGAGCAGGGGCGCAAGGCCGGACGCGGCCTGCTCATCCTCAGCGTCAGCAACTTCGACCTCGGCATCGGCGAGGCCGAGGAGCTGTTCAACAGCCTCGGCGCCTACACCGAGTCGAGCACGGACTACTTGCGTGCGGTGCACGACTACAACGTCGCCATCGGAGCGCTCAGCAAAGCGGTGGGCCAGGAGATCGCGCCGCTCGAGTACTAGTAGCTAGTATTGCAAGGAGCGCGGAGGAGTCGCGCAGTTCCGCTTCGGGTCCGATTTCATGCCCACCCATATTGCAGACGAGCAGGTGAGGTGTACCATCAATTTGTTCCCGTAGTCATCTCCGCAACGGCCGCGCCGGGCCCCCCTTCTCCCCGGCGCGGCCCCCCCCTTCTGATCAACGGGGGCGCACCTCGACCTGCCCAGGCATTGCGCAGCTGCTAGCAGGCGCATCACCGCTGCGAGGCGCTAGTTCTCTCGGAACGACGGATCATCCGGCGAGAGAAGCCGCGACACGGCTGGCACAACCTCTGCACGATCACTCCACCATGGCAGATCACAAAGTGCAGTTGACGTGGTTGCGCAGTTGGCAGGCCTACGCGGTTCGACTGACCTCGGGCGGGGTGCTCGGGCTCGTGCGGTGCCAGTTTCCGCACTTGCCGTTCAAGCGCGACGTCGAGTTTCTCCGGGGCTGATCAGTCGACGGCGCGCGCGCTGTCCGCTGGCGCCACGTGCGCCAGGCGCGGCTGTCGATCAGTCTTCTGAAGCTCGCCGATCGACTGCTTGAGGAAGCGCTCGTAGGCTTGCGCCTGGCGTTGCTCGGGCGTGGCGCTGCAACCGACGGTGCCGAGCATGCCGGCGAGGAGGATCATCAACGTGGCATATCGTCTCATGCTTCTGACGATAGCGACCACCCTTCGCGACGCAACGCGTGGCGTCATGAAAACGGATCGCCGCGCGCATTAGATCCGAGCGTGGGGTGAGCGGATCCTCAGCGAAAGCGTGAGTTGGCGGAGAAGGGAAGGAGTCGAACCTTCCGTCCCACCTGAGCAGGACCACGCGGTTTTGAAGACCGGGAGGACCACCGGGCCCCATCCTTCTCCATTAGAAATACCGCCGGGCAGCGCTCTTAGCGACCGACGCCGCGTTCGGGACGGAGGATCGTGAGAGCTGCTTCGGGATCCGTGGCGTTCTGCAGGCCGTGCCGCACGGTTTCCGATTGGAGCCCCATGGACAGCGACGCGAGCACGTTCAGATGCTCGGCGGCGCGATCGGGGGCGGAGAGTACCAGCGCCACAATCGAAATCGGTACACCGGCCATGGCGTAGTACAGCGCCGTAGACGAAGTCGCGAAGGCACCCACCACGCCTTGCAGGCCGGCCAGGCGGGCATGCGGCACACTCACGCCGATCTCGACGATGGCAGTGCTTGCCATCATCTCGCGGTCGCGCACTGCCTTGAGAGCGGCGGCGCGCAACGACCCCGGTAAGCGGCCGGATGCCACCAACGCGTCGACCAGGTCGTCGACGACGATCTCGAACGTCCGACAGGGCTGCTGCAGCCGAATGCTTCCGGGGGTGATGACGTCGGTCAAGCGCATTCCGCTGTGCCGCCGTCTCGCCAGCCCCCACTCGTTCCGTTCAACTCGAACAATCGCCCGCCCATTGCGTCAACCGTGTCGCCTGCTCGTTTTTTCACATCTCGGCAGGGCGCCGCAAGCACCGAGCAGCTCAACGGTTCGGCGGCAGGTCAAACGGACCGCCAGCAGGCGTTACCCTAGGTCGAACCGACCGCGGCGTTGGCCAACAGAAGCTCGTAGCGGGCCAGGATCTTGCGCACGTATTGGGCCGAGCGCGCGCGCTGGCGCGGCATGCGCGCCACCCGTGCCGGCCCCATGTTGTAAGCGTCGACCGCCAATGTCGGATCGCTGAACTGCTCTTCGAGCTCCGCGAGGTAGCGCAGCCCGATATGGAGATTGGCCATCGGCCGCGTCAACGTCTCCGCACCATGCCAGGGCAAATCCGCTGCTCGGGCAACGGCGCGCCCGGTCGCCTCGGTCACCTGAATCAGTCCGACCCCGCCGTTCTCCCCACGAGCCGTCGGCGAACAAGCGCTCTCGATCTCCATCATGGCGAGAACGAAGAATGGATCGTATCCGAACTGTTCGCTCTCGCGATGAATTGCGCCGGCGATTTGCCAGCGCTCGGCCTCCGACAACGATGGCCGACACAGTGACAAGGCGTCGTACAGGCCTTCGACCGGATTCGCCGTGGGAACCGAAGAAACCGGCCCTGCCGGCCGTCGTCGCTCGGCAGAACCCATCGAAGTTGGGAGCAGCGACAGGAGCGCGATGGCTACCAGTACAATCGGCAGCCTGCCTGATTTTGCCGCCGCGTCGGCAAACCGCCGCACCAGGCGCGGTCGGACCGCCGAGAAGCAAGTGAAGATGGGCCTTGGGCTCATGCTCGACTTCAACAACCCAAATTGTCGGGGGGGGATTAGCCAGGTGGCTACCCAAGAGGAGACCACACATCCGGATCTGCCACAAGACAAGGGCGCATCTTTTGTATAGGGCAAATCCGGGGGAGAATTGGCCCCTCACACGGGTGCCGGCTGCGTCACGTCGCGCAGCGAGTGATGTGGCAGTGGCGGGAAATCGACGCTTCGCCGCACATTCGCCACAGATGATCACACCCCACCGTGCAGGATTGCCCCCTGTCTCCACCTCTGGGGCCTTGGATGGGGCGACGGTAGCCAGCGGTCTCGAGGCGTAAGCGCAACCCTGGCTTGACGAATTCGCAGCCATAGGCGCGATGCGCAGGTCAGACCGCAATACCGATCGACCCTGGTATGCGAATTGCGTAGCCCTTTTCCCGAGCGCTGGCTTACGAGGAGAAAGAATCTCCATATCTCTATCTCCACAGGTCCAGAGCTCGTAGGACCTACACATGAGACTCACGCTCGAAGCAGGACGGATCAAGCCCGGCCTGGCGCTGCCACTGGAGATCCAGTCGTTCTCCCCCTCCGGCCTCATCGTTCTGACCACCGATCAGCCGCCCAAGGGGCTTGATGCGCGGTTGATCGGCGATCCCGTAGCCGAGACTGAGCCGCTCAGATTCGTTCTGGAGAAGGACGGCCGCTCCACGACGTTGCGCGCCAACCTGGTCTGGCTGGAGTTCTCGCACGGTCAGCAGGACGAAAGCCGTCTCGAGTTAATCGTCGACACGGGAGATCAACCGGGGTGGTGGGAGGTTCACACAGCCCTCACCGGGGAGTGAGTATGGGGCTGTTCTCGTCATCGCGCGCCCGCCGGGCGAGTCGTCAAACAGCCGTCGAGGCGGTGGCGCAAAACGGCACCGGTACGCCTGAGCCAGCCGCAGCCACGCCGCGCGTCGTCGTCAACCCGAAGACGCTGCGCGACTCGCTCCACCAGCTGTACTTGATGCGCCCCTCGCGCGATGCGTTCGCCGAGGAGGCGATCAAGATCATCGCTCAGGGCGCCGGCGTGAAAGCAGCCGCGATCGTCGGCTTTGAGCAGCGCGCGAGCAAGATGCGGCTCTTGGCAACGGCCGGCCTCGAGCGTGAGGCGATCCAGGTTCTGAGTGGCGATTCCTCGGTCAACTCGTGGGACATCCCGTTGCGCTGCCTGCGCAACCGCCGCATCAACGTCATCGAGTCGGCGCACGAGAACCCATTCGTTCCCCGGCCCCTGATTGCGATCAGCCCGCGCCGGCTGACGATCGCCGCCCTCCCCTTCTACCAATCGAGCACGCCGATCGGCGTGCTCGTGCTCTTCTCGCCGACACAGCGCGGCTTTGCCGACGGGTTGCTGCACACGCTCAGCCAAGCCTTGCGTGTCTGCGCCCTGGCGCTGTCGGAGTTGCCGGCCGCCTCGGCCGCCGAGGGACGCAAGTTCGCCGAAACGCCCAACCCCGAGCAGCCCAACCTGCTGCGCGGGCTGGCGGCTCTCAAGGCCGAGCTGGGGCGCTTGACCCAGGCACTCGAGGAGTCGGAACGCCAGCGCGCCTCCGAGGTTGCCGAGCGCGTGACGGCCCAATCCTTCCTGCAGGCAGCGCGCGAGCGCAGTGCCCTGCTCGAGCAGGATCTGGCCGCGCTGCGCGCCGAACAAGCGCGGCTACCGCAACTTGAAGAACAGATCCAGGACGTCGATGCCCAGCTGGCGACCGCGGTCGCTGCGGCGGATGCTGCACGGGCGCAAGTCGCACAGCTCGAAACGACGTTAGCCGAAACTGCACAACGGGCTGACAGTGGCGCCGAAATGGTTGCGGAGCTGACGGCCGCGCGCACCGATCTCCAGCAGCAGCTCGACGCGGCCCTGGCAGCCACGGCCGAACGCGAACGAGCCGTTGTCGTACTCGAAACGCGCCTCTCCGAACTTGCTGAGCGCTCCGTACAGCTGGACGAAGTGCAATCGAATGCCGCAGCCGTCGAAGCCGCGCGCATCGGCCTGGCAGCGGAGCTGGAGCAAACGCGCGGCGAGCTCGCCGCTACCTTGGCCACGACCCGCACGACCGAAGCGGAGTTGCACGCAGCGACAGAGGCGCTATCCGAAGCCCATCGCGAGGCGGAGACTCTCGCGTCCCGGCTTGCAGAGAGCGGCGCCCGCATTGAAGAGCTCGGCGCTGTCCACGCGGAGCTGGCCAGCTTGCGCGAACAACTCGACGCGACGCTGGCCGAACGCGACACCCTGCGCCAGCAGATCGAGGCCATGCGCGCGACGCTGGCCGCGGCGGCCCAGGCCCAGGATGTGGCGACCCAGGCGTGGACCGCACGCATCGCGGAGCTGGAGTCGCAGCAAACGCGGTTGCGCGATGAGCTGGGGCAAGTGCACGGCCAATCGGGCGAGACGGTCGCGCGACTGCACAGTGAGCTCCAGGCATCCGAGCAGGAGCGCCACGCGCTGCGCGAGCGGGTCGAGTCCCTTGCTGCCGCCGAGGCCGAGCGCCTCCGCCTGTCCGGCCGCGTCGAAGAGCTCGAACACGACGTGCTCGCCGCCCAGGAGAGCAACGGCGCCCTGGAGGGCCGCATCGAGGAGCTGAGCCAGGTCAGCGCGCGCCTGATCGCAGAGCGCCGCGACCTGCACACCCGCATCGAGCGGCTCGCCGCCGGCGGGGAGACGCTGGAACAAGAGAAGCAAGCCGCCATCACCGCCGCACAGCAGCGCGTCATCGAGGTCGAAGCTCAGCTCAACAGCTTGGCCACGGCGCTCGAGGCGGCGCGCGCGTCGGCGGTCGAGGAGCTCACCAACACGCGAGACAACGCCGAGCGCGCCCTGCAGGCGCTGCGCGCCGAACGCGATGCGCTCCAGCAAACGATCGCTCAATCCCAACAAGAGCTCGCCGCCCGGCAGCAGAGCGGCGGCGAGTTGGCGGCCGAGCTGGCGCGGCTGCAGAGCGAGCGCGCCGCCCTCGCCGCGCAAGTCGAGACCGCCAGCGCCGACCTCGCGGCCCTGGAAGCCGCACGCGTCGACGCCGTGGCGCGCAGCGCCGCGCTGGATGGCGAGCTGGCGACTCTGCGCGAACAGTTGCGCGCACAGGCGGCCGCTTCGCTCACCGCGGCGGAGGCATCCCAGGCCGCATTGGCCGAGCGCCACGCCGAGGAAGTCGCTGCGCTCACGGCTCAGCTGGACGAAGCGCGCATGGTGTTCGACGATCAGCTCAGCGAGCTCCGCCGCGAGCAAGAGCGCCTGACCCGCGAGTTGGCCGAGAGAGACATCCTCCTCCAGTCGGCCGAGGAAGGGCTGACGGCGATCGATCTTTCCGACGAAGACGATCAGGGCGAAGGGTCGGTGCTGGCCATCGACCGCGATTACGCGCCCGAAACCGACGGCGCCGACGACCACCGCGAAGAGATCGTGGAGGAGATCGAGCGCGCCATCGACGAAGTGGTCCTGTTCGACGAAGGCGACGGCAGCGTCGAGCTGGTCCGTCAACTGGCCGAATTCGGCCACCGCATCAGCTCCCTGGTGCCCGAACCCGAATCGACCGCGCAGCTCGGCGTTCGCACGGTTGCCTGCGCAGCGATCAACCTCGCGGTGCCGACGGCCTGGCGCACGTTACGCAAGATGCGCAACGGCTCGGGAATTCAGCGCATGCCCCTGATTGCCTATGCCCTGGCGGCGAACGCTCCGAAGGGATTCTGGCTCGGCCCGGTCGATTTCGCCATCCTGCCGGTCGAGGATTCCAACGTGGCGGCGATCCTCAATCGCATGGTGCCCAAAGTGAAGCGGGTCATCGCCATGAGCAATGACATCGACGTCATGGGAGAGGTACGCACGCAGCTTACGACGGCCGGCATCTCCACCGCCGTCGTGCTCGACGGGCGCCAAGCGCTCGACCTGGTGTCCACGGTGCGCCCCGAAGCCGCCGTCCTGCACCTCTCGCCCAGCTGCGTCGACGTCTTTCGCGCCATCGCCGGCTTGCGCAGCGCCGAGATCTCGCGCGAGATTCCGATCCTGTTCCTGCTCGACAACGACGCACAACCGCGCGAGGAGGCGTTCCTCACCGCCGGCGTGCGGATGCTCTCGGGACGCGGCAACATGCTCCCCGGCGCCTTGATCGACTCGCTGGCGTCGGCGCTGAATCCGTACCGGTCCGCCTGAGCCACATCACCCGGGCCCGCGCTCCAGCAACGCGGCCCGCGCTTCGCGCCGATCGTCGAAGTCGAGCCGCCGCCCGCCGACGAGCTGATACGGCTCGTGCCCCTTGCCGGCGATCAACACGATGTCGCCCGGGCCAGCCCGGGCCACCGCGCGCCGAATGGCAGCCGCGCGGTCAGCCTCGACGACGCAGCGCGCCCCCGTCGGGTCGGGGCCGCGCGCCCCAGCAACGATCTCTTTGATGATGGCGTGCGGGTCTTCGGAACGAGGGTTGTCCGATGTGATCACGGCGAGATCGCTGAGCGTGGCGGCAATGCGCCCCATCACCGGACGCTTGGCGCGATCGCGGTCTCCGCCGCATCCAAAGACCGTGATCAGTTGCCGCGGTCGGAGGTTGCGCGCGCTGGTCAGCAGGCGCTCCAGCGCGTCGGGCTTGTGCGCGTAGTCGACCGCGACGACGAAGGGCTGCCCGACATCGATCAGCTCGAACCGTCCCGGAACGGACGGCGTCGCGGCCAGGCCCGCTGCGATGGTGTCCAGATCGATGCCCAGGGCGCAACCCACGCCGGCCGCCGCCAGACCGTTGTACACCGAGTACTCGCCGAGGTGGCGCAGGGCAATGGCAGTTGAACCGCGCGGCGTCTCGAGCGTGAAGCGCGCCCCCTGCAGACTGGTCTCGACGGCCGACGCGCGAATCTGGGCCGTGGCGCCGAGCCCATAGGTCCACAGCGCACCGCGGTTGACCGCCACGATGTATTCGCTCGCCGGATCGTCGATGTTGACGAGCGCGGCGGCGCGCTTGCCACCCGATGCCAGCTCTTCGAACAAGCGCCCCTTCGCGCGCCGGTAGTGATGCATGTCGGGATGGAAGTTGAGATGGTCGTGGCTCAGGTTGGTGAAAACGGCGACGTCGAAGGCCACGCCGCCGACCCGGCGCAGCTCGAGCGCGTGCGAGGAGATCTCCATGACCACGGCCGTACAGCCCGCATCGACCGCCTGGCGCAACAGCCCCTGCACCACTGGCGCCTCGGGCGTCGTCTGCTCCGCCGGCACGACCGTGTCGCCGATGCGGTACTCGATGGTACCGAAGCGCGCCACCTTATGCCCTGCCGCATGCAGCACGGCGTCGACAAAATAGGTCGTGGATGTCTTACCACTGGTGCCCGTGATGCCGATGACCAGCAGCGCTTGCGACGGGTCGCCGTGAAAGCGCCGCGCCATCTCGGCCACGGCTCCCCAGGCGTCCGCCACGCGCACGGTCGTCACGCCGGCAATCGGTGCGACCTCTCGCTCGACGACCAGCGCCACCGCGCCGCGCTCGAGCGCCTCGGGAATGAAATCGTGTCGGTCGGCGCGCGTCTCGCCGCCCTCGGTGCGATACCCCGGAAGACAGACGAACACATCGCCGCGCTGCACCGTGCGCGAATCGGTAATGATGCGCTGCACCGCCACGTCGGCCGCGCCGTGCACGCTCAGCACCCGCTCGCCGTCGATCAGGTCACACAGGCGCCGCATGGCGTTTGGGACGAGGTCCGAAGCGGCACAGCCGCCCCGGTCTTTCAGCCGGCCGGCGGCGGCTCGTCGTGTGCCGCCGCGCCAGCGGGACTCGCGGCTGGCGGCGCAGCGCGCAGCTTGGCGGCCACGGACGGCACTGCCTTGAGCAACATGTCGATCCGCGCCCGCCCCGGACCAACGGCAGCAGCCAACTGCTGCTCGTACTCGCGCAACACCGCGTCGATCTCGGTCTCCTTCTCGGCGACGATCTGATCGCTCGTACCGAGGCAGGCGTTGATCTTGTCCGCCACGGCTTCGAGCGCCTTCTCGCCCTCCTCGCCGAGCTTCTCGTTGACGTGCTCGCCCCAGATGCTCTGGAAGGCAATGGTCGCCGGAATCTGACGCCGCAGGCCGCCGGTGAGCAAGTAGAGCTGGTCGGCCAGCTGGTCCGCCGACGTCAACTTCCGCCGCGTCACCAGCGCGTTCATGCGCACAAATCGGTCGCGTAAGCGCTGCAGACCGAGATCCGCGGCGAGAAAACCAACCGCTTGCGCAAATTCCTGCTGCGTGAGAATCGCCATGCGTGCTTTCGGTCTCATGCCTGCCGCAACCGGACCTGTCAACCCGACCCGGCCCGCGACGTTGGTGGTGCGCCGCCGCCGTGGCGATGGCGTTGGCATCGTGTGCGCACCCCCCGGCCGTCAACGTCCTGCGTGTCGGCACCAGCGCCGATTATGCTCCGTTCAGCCGGCAAGCGGACGCCGCCGGCCTGACCGGGCTCGACATCGATATCGCGCGCCGCCTGGCCGCTGACCTCGGCCGCGAAGTCGACTTCGTTCGATTCACCTGGCCCGCGTTGCCAGAGGACATCGCGCGCGGCGCCTTCGACGTCGCCATGAGCGGTGTAACGATGCGACCCGACCGCGCCCTGCTCGGCCGCTATACGCGGCCCTACGCGACCAGCGGCGCCGTCGTGCTGGTCCGCAGCTCCGCCACACACCTGGCAACCCTCGATGATCTCGACCAACCCGGCGTGCGCCTGGCGGTCAACGCCGGCGGCCACCTGGAGCATGAAACGCGGCGGCGCTTTCCGCGCGCCGTATTGCAGGCGATCGCAGACAACCGCGCCGTGATCGCGGCGCTCGTCGACGGCCGCGCCGACGGCGCGATCACCGATTCGGCCGAGGCGTTCGAGTGGCAGCGCCCCGATATGCGGCGGCTCGGTCCCTTCACGCATGATCACAAAGCCTACCTCCTGCCCGTCGCCAACGTCGCGCTGGCCGAGCGGCTCGATGCCTGGATGGTGGCGCGCGAAGCGGATGGCTGGCTCGGCGTCGAGCGCGGCCGATGGCTCGGGCCGACGGCGGTATCCGATGCCGTGGCGATGGGCCGCGAAGCCGTCGCGGCGCTGATCGAGATCCGTCTCGGCCTGATGCCGGCGGTGGCGGCAGCCAAGGACGCCGCCCAGCTGCCGATCGAGGACCGCCAGCAAGAGGCGGCCGTACTCGAACGCATTCAGCGCGCCGCCGGTGCTGCGGCGGCGCCGGCGGCGGCAGCGGTCTACACGGTGCTGATCGATATGGCCAAGGCCGTGCAGCGCCAGGCAGCGGAACCCGAGGTGCGTGCCGCGCTGCCCGACCTCCGCGACGCCATCGCGCGGATCGACGAGCAGTTGGTGCGCGAGATCGGCCGACGCCCATCAGGGACCACAGCCGACTGGGAGCTAGTCTTGGCGCATGCCCTCGACCTGCCCGGCATCGATATGAGCCTGCGCGACCGACTCGCCACGGCGCTCAGCGCCAACAATACACTTGCACAGGGAGAAGTCCCATGACCGAATCGATCTCGCCCGTGCCGATGAGCCCGGTGAGCCTGCTGATCCGCAGCGCGGCGGTATTCGCGCCGCGCACGGCCGTCGTTCACGGCACACGGAAGTACACGTATCGGGAGCTCGGCGAACGCGTCGGACGCGCCGCCGCCGCCCTGCGCGGCCTCGGCGTCGGCCCTGGCGACCGAGTCGCGTACCTGTGCCCCAACGTCCCGGCCATGCTGGAAGCGCACTTTGCCGTCCCGCTGTTGCGCGCCGTGCTGGTGGCGATCAACACGCGGCTCGCCGCGCCGGAGATCGCCTACATTCTCGATCACTCAGGCGCCTCGGTGCTGGTCGTCGACGCGGAGTTGGCCCCAACCGTCGCGGCCTTGCTGCCGGCGCGCACGGCGCTGCGGCAGGTGGTGGTCGTGCGCGACGGCGACGTGTCCAATCCGCTCGACGCTCCGGAATACGAGAACCTTGTGGCCGCGGCCACGCCGCTCGCATTGGCCGAGACGTGCGACGACGAGAACCGCCTGCTGTCGATCAACTACACCAGCGGCACGACCGGATCGCCGAAGGGTGTCATGTACACGCACCGCGGCAGCTACCTGAACGCGCTGGCGATGATCGTACAGTTCCGGATCGACAGCCAGAGCGTCTACCTGTGGTCGCTGCCGATGTTCCACTGCAACGGCTGGTGCTTCCCGTGGGCAGTGACCGCGGTCGGCGGCACGCATGTGTGCCTGCGCAAGGTCGATCCCGCAGTCGTGACGGACTGGATCCGACGCGCGGGCGTCACCAATATGTGCGGCGCCCCGACCGTGCTCATCAGTCTCGCCAACGACCCTGGCTTCCAGGCCTTGCAGCTCTCGCGCCCGTTGGTCATCGGCACGGGCGGCGCCCCGCCGTCGCCGCGGATCATCCGCACCATGGAGAGCCTCGGGGCCGAATTGATTCACGTCTACGGTCTCACCGAGACCTATGGGCCGTTCACCATCTGCGAGTGGCCGCCGGAGTGGAGCGCCTACGGCGAGGAGCAGCGCGCACGGTTGAAGTCCCTGCAGGGAGTGTCCCACATCACGGCGGGAGCCTTGCGCGTCGTCGACGAGGCCATGCGCGAGGTGCCGAACGACGGCGAGACGCTCGGCGAGATCGTCATGCGCGGCAACGCCGTCATGGCCGGGTACTACGATCAGCCCGAAGCAACGGCGCACGCCTTTCGCGGCGGCTGGTTTCACAGCGGCGACCTGGCCGTGCGACACGAGAACGGCTACCTCGAGATTCGCGACCGGGGCAAGGACATCATCATCAGCGGCGGCGAGAACATCTCGACGGTCGAGGTCGAGAAGATGTTGGCCGAGCACCCGGCGGTGATGGAATGCGCCGTCATCGGGATTCCCGACGACAAGTGGGGGGAGGTGCCCAAGGCCTTCGTCACGCTCAAGCCGGGCGCGACGGCGACGGCCGAAGAGCTGATTCAGTTCAGCCGCGATCGCCTCGCGCACTTCAAGTGCCCGAAGGCGGTGGTATTCACCGATCTCCCCAAGACCTCGACCGGCAAGATTCAGAAGTTCGTGCTGCGCGAACTCGAATGGAAGGGCCACAGCAAACGCGTCAACTGACTAGGGGGCCGGCGCCTCGAGCGTGAAGCCGGCAGTGCGCTCGACGCCGGCGGCGTCTTCGTAAACGGCGTCGAGCCCGGCGTCTTTCAAACGAGCGACTCCGGCGCGGCCGAGCACGATCGGAACCTTCGACCACGCCTCGGCGGTCGTCGCCCGAGGCGCCAGCACCGTCACCACGCGCGGCACCGCGACCGGCGTGCCCGTCGACGGATCGATGATCGGCCCCGCGGCGGAGCCGGGACCGGAGGCGCGCGAAGTGGAGAGCGCGGCATCGCGCAGATGCATCACCCCGCGCACGACACCGGGAGCCAGGCCTGCAACGACCACCTGCCACCCCTGCGCATCCCCCGGCGGCGCGCCGATAGCGAGTTGGCTGGATCCGCCGAAATCGAGAAACGCCGCCTGCACGCCGCCAGCCCGCAAGGCCTGGGCGATGGCGTCGAGCGCGATGCCTTTGCCGATCCCGCCGGCATCGAGCGCCGCACCAGCGACGAGCGCGGCGGTGCGTTCGCCCAGCGTCAGCGCGGCGGCGATGCGGTGCGCCCTGGTGGGCGCATACATCTCGCGCTGCGGCGTGCGCGGCACGCGCCAGTATTCGACCAGCGGACCGACGGCGGGGTCGAAGGTGCCACCCGTCGCCCGCGCCAGCTCCGTCATGGCGTGCAACGCCGCGGCGAGATCGCGGCTGATCTCGCTCTCAGGCTTCCCCGCGCGGGCGTTGAACCGCGCCAGCTCCCCCTCCGGGCGCCACGTGGTCAGGACATCGTCCCAGTGTCGCCCGGCGGCGATCGCCTCCTCGGCGAGACGTTCGGCAGTCGGCGCGTCGGCTGCCACGACGGTCACCTGCAACACGGTGCCCATCACCGGCTGGCCGCGCCGTGCCACGGCGGCGTGCGCAGACACCGTCAGGAACTGTACCGCGAGCACAATCCACGCCGGCGTGGCGGCGAACCTCAGCAAGGCGCGGCGTGCTCTCGCCATCGTACACACGGGAACGCGCCGGGCGTCGCCCCTAGGTGACCGGCTTGATCGGTGGCGCGTTGCTCTGCGTGTAGGCGCTCGGCGCATCGAACAGCAAGGCGCGGGCGACAAGGATCATGAGCCACAGAATGACCCCCTCCAGGAGCAGGAAGAAACCGATCTTGAGGTAGGCGAAGCCGGGGTGGACGAAGCGCACGCCCCAGCCGCTGAGCTCGCCGCCGAGGCCGGACACAAACGCCGTGGCGATCCCGTAGGCCTTGGTGCGCAGCGGAATGGGAACGAAGAGGAGGAGGTGCGTGAGGGTCAGCAGCAACATCCCCATGGCGAAGCTGTGAAAGTGCAACACTTCGAGGAGGCCTTGCACCGACCGGGGCTGCAGGAAGCGCTCCTCGTTACCGCGGTAGTAGTCGATCACCGAGCTCGGGGTCAGGCCCATTTTCGAGAAGTAGAGCCCGGCGTTGCTCACCCACAGAATCAGCGTGTAGGCGAGGAAGCACCAGACGATGACCTTGAGCAGGCGATTGCGGGTCCACTCCCCGGTGACGACGAAGCGCACCGTTCACGGCCCCTTCAAGAGCACGGCGTGGAGCGCAAGCGCGCGGCGAATGCCGCCGGCAACGGCCTGCGACGTCAGCGTCGAGCCGGTGATCGCGGCGATCCCGCGGCCGATCTGCAGGTTGTCGTCGACGCGCTTGTCGGCAAACTGCGCAAGCCAACGCGGTGCCGGCAGGTACTCGCTGGGCTCGTAGAAGGCCAGCACATATGTCGCGGCCACGGCGCCTTCCGGCGTCAGGACGACCAAGAATGTCTCGGGCAGTGTGCGCACCACGTGCGTGTCGATCACCGCATAGCCCAGCACGGTGTCGCCGCGGTAGCCGACATACAGAGTCACGAGGTCCGACTCGAGCGGCGCATGGGCGCGCTGTTCGATCTGCGATCGCTGCGCCGCGGTCAAGTAGAAGTCGCGCGGCTCGGTCCGATCGGCATGCGGAAAGGCCAGGTTGAGCGCCTCATCGCGGGCATAGAAGACCGTGGCGGCACACGGCAGGGCAGGCGTGGCAAGGGTCAGAATGGCGCACAGCGCCAGGAGTCGGGTCGTGGGTCGCATGGGGTTCGCAGGCGGGCGCGAAAACGTTACGGCTTCACCCCACCGCTGACGCGAAACTGCGCCGCGATGCGGTGTTCGAGCTCGTTCACCTGTCCGATCAGCGTCTCCAAGCGCTGGCTGGCGAGCTCAACGGGCGGGCGTTCGAGTCCGAGCGGCGGTACCAGCTCGGAGCGGATCTGCACCGCCACCTCGCGCAACTTGGCCGCTTCGACCAGAAGGACCTCGGCTTTCGCCGGCGCCGGGCGAGCGCGCAGCGTCACCCAGATCGCATAGAAGAGACAGGCGAGGAGAACACCTTGCGCCAGGGCGGTCTCGACGGTCGGGTAGATGCCCAGAAACGGGATCGACGGCAGCCATGCAACGGGGGACACATCGATCCACCCGGCGCTTTGCAATTCGGCGACTCCCTTGCCGGCAAACACGAACGCCAGATAGTACAGCAGGAAGCTCGTGCCGAGAAAGAACGGGCGAATGGGTATGCGCATGCCGAAGCGCACGAATCCGACGCCGATGAAGGTGAGCGCCACGGACCCGGCGCCAAAGCCGCCGACCACGGCACCGGTCTGGCCCGCGGCGCTGGCCAGCAGGGCCTGGTAGAACAGCACCGTCTCCACTCCCTCGCGGTACACGGCGAGAAAGGCCGCGGTCGCCAGCGCCAGTCCGCTGCCACTCGCCAAGGCTGTTTTGACCTTGCCCTGAATGTAGCGCTGCCACTTGTCGGCCTCGGCCTTCGAGATCAGCCAGTAGCTGACAAAGAAGAGCACGGCGGCGGCCAGCAGCATGGCCACGCCTTCGAGCGTCTCCGCGGCGACGCCGGTGACTTTTAGCACCTGAATGAAGAGATAGGCAGTTGCCAGGCTGCCCGCCACGCCCGCGGCGGTGCCCCAGACGATGGGCCGCTTCATTGCCGTGTTGCCGGACTTCATCACGTAGGCGAGCAGGGCGCCGATGATCAACACGACCTCGAAGCCTTCGCGCACGATGATCGCAGCGGACTGAAAGGCGATGGCATAGGCGCCCGTGCCGGGCTTCAGTGCGGCACGGGCCGCGTCGAGATCGCGCTCGATCTCACCGACCAATGCGGCAGCCGTCTCATCGGCGCCGGGCTTCGCCATCGCACCGCGCAGCTTGAGGAATCCATCCTCGACGCGGCGGGTGATGTCCGGCGCCGAGACGCCGAGCTGCTTCTCCAGGGGCTCGAAGGCGAAGTACGCATCCGAGACCAGATAGAGCGCGCGCGGATTGCCGTCGCGGTAGGCGCCCAGCGCGGTGCCCAGCAGGCGCCGCGTCTCCGCGACCGGATCGCCCCCATCTTCCGGCACCGTCTCCGCGAGGGGGAATCGCGCCTCGAGTGTGCGGGCGACGTCGGATGCCAGCGTCGCCACCCGCGCGGCTGGCTGGCGCCCTTCGATCAATCCGCCCAGTTCGCGCAGTCGAGCCCGCAGCGGCTCGACCTCGTCCGGGGCGCGCTCCGCCGTGGCGGTCAGCACCGCATCGCGATTGCGCGTCACCTGTTCGAGCAGGATCGAGGCTTCCGCATATTCGACGGGGTCGGGCCCGCCGCCGCCTGCCATCGCCTTCTGGTACTCTTCACTCAACACGCGCAAGAGGCCGGCGAAGCGGCGCGCTTCGGCTTCGCGCGAGCCCGCGCTCAGCTTCGAACCGTCTTCACCGCCCAGCGACAGCGAGCGCACGTAGGCGACTGTTGCCCAGATGTCGTCCTCGTCGAGCGTGCGGGCGAAGCTCGGCATCGGTGTGCCCGCCACGCCGTTGGCCACGGCGGCGTAGATCTCGGTGTCGTTCTTTTGCGCCAGCGCCTGGGCCCGATTGAGCTCGGGCGCGGGTTTGAGCAGCGCGGCGCTGAAGATTCCGCGGCCATCGCCAACGGCGCCGTGGCACCCGGCGCACTGCTGCAGGTAGATGCCCTGTCCCTCGGCCAGCTGCGCGGTGCCGGGTCGCACCGTCCAGAGGTAGCTGACCAGATCCCAGCGCTCTTGCAGCGAGAACACCTCGCCCCACGCCGGCATGGCGGAGGCGCCCTTCCCGACGCTGATGATGTGGAAGAAGTCGAAGGGGGTCTCGACGCGCATGAAGGCCGCATCGGTGAAGTTTGCCGGCGGCGGATTCAACTTGGCCGCCTCGGGCCCCTGTCCGTTGGCGTGCTCGCCGTGGCAGGGGACGCAGTTCTGAGCGAACAGGGCGCGCCCGCTCGACGCCGAGGGGGGCTGCGGTGGGAAGACTTCCTCGGTGACACCCGTGAGGCTCGAAACGCCGGCGCGCAATTGATCGACGTACGCGCGCACTTCGGCCAGCGGCCGCTTGGCATCGACCGCCGCGCGCAGGCTGGCGAAGACCGCCGTGAGGTCCGCCGTGGCCGCCACCGTCCCGTCCAGCCGGTGTTCGGCTTCATCGAGAAAGGTGCGCGCCTCCTCGTACTCGACGGGCAGGACGACCTGGCCGTCGACGACGCCCTCGCGGTACTCCTCAGCGACGACGCTGATGAGTGTCAGCGCGCGCCGCACGTCGGAGACGCGCTCGGGCACCATCTGCGCCGCCCCACCCGCGGACCGGAGCAGCAGACCCCCAGCGAGCAACAACCATACGCCCAGCCGGCGACTCGAGAAGCGCATATACGATTTTGAAACTCATTTTCAGTTATCTCTTCCCGGCTGCGGTTGTCAAGGCGGGAATCGGCCAGGTGCCGCGCCGGGTCACCCCGCGGCGCGGCGGGATTTCTGGCATTCGCGGCAGAGGCCGTAGAGCTCCATCTTGTGACCGGTGAAGCGGAAGCCGAGTCGTTTGGCGACCTCGGACTGCAGCGACTCGATCCGGGACTCCTCGAACTCGACGATCTTGCCGCACCCTTCGCAGATGAGATGGTCGTGGTGGTGCTTCTGCGCGCTCTCGTAGCGCGCCTCGCCATCGCGAAAGTGCCGCTCGGCCGCGATGCCGCACTCGGTGAGCAACTTCATGGTGCGGTACACGGTCGCGTAGCCGATCCGCGGGTTGCGGCTGCGCACTTCGTGGTAGAGTTCTTCGACGCTGATGTGGCGCTGCGTCTCGAGGAAGACCTTCGCAATCGTGTCGCGTTGCGCGGTCGATTTCAGCCGCTGCTTGCGGAGGTGATCCTTGAAGCGGACGAAGCGGTCATCCGCCGACTGCTTGGGTTCCGCCATCCAGCAGCGCTCCCTTTGCCGCGGCTCGCTCGACGAGCACCCGTGCGGCGGGCGAGAGGTAGATGCTCTCCAGCTGGCGGCCGGCGAGCTCGTCGACCAGGACGTCGATCTGCGCGCTGATCGGCAAATCGCGCTCGAGGAGGATGATCTGGTCCTCGCCGAGCCGGCAGCTGCCGCTGCGCACGCGGTAGCCAACCTCGCGCAGCAGCCGCTCTTCGCGCACGCGCAAGCCGAGTTTCTCGGCTGCCGCCTTCAACTCCTCCAGCACCGCCACCTGCGTCGCGCTCTCGCGCCTCGCTTTCACCGCCATCGCGCCGCAACTTGTAGAGCAGGGCCAGCGCCTTGTAAAGCACCCCGCGCTCGCCTCGCTGGCCGACTCGAGGGAAAGGTGCTAACTGCTCGATCGGGCGGCCCGATGATCAAGACCATTCTCGTAGGCATCGACGGATCCGAGCACGCGCGTACCGCCGTGCGCTACGCGCTCTGGCTCGGGCGCAGCCTGAACGCACATGTCGTCGCGCTGCACGTCATCGACATCGTTTCGATCGAAGGGTCATTCTTCCACGACATCTCGGGCTCGCTCGGCTTCGAACCCTATCTCGACTTCTCGTCGAAAATGCGCGGGGTGCTGCACGAACGCGGCCGAGCCCTGCTGGATGCCTTCGCCGAGGAGGCCGCCAAGGACAATACCGACGTCGATACGATGATCGGCGTCGGCGTGGTCGCCAACGAGATCGCCGAGCGCGCGCGCACCGCCGACCTCGTGATCATCGGTCATCGCGGGTTGAACGAGCGCTTCTCGACCGGACTGCTCGGCGGCACGGCGGAAAGCGTCAGCCGCAAGTGTCCGAAGCCGGTCTTCATCTCGCCGCTGGAATTCCGCGCCTGCAGCAAGCCGTTGTTGGCCTACGATGGCAGCGTGCGCGCCGCGGCGGCCATGCAAGTCGCGGCGGAGTTCTGCAACACGTTGCGGCTGCCGCTGACGGTGCTGACGGTGAACAAGGACGACGAGGAGGGCCAGCGCACGCTGCGCGAAGCCGAGGCCTATCTGAAGCCCTACGGGTTGACGGGACGGTATGAGTTGCAGCGCACCGGCAACGCGCCGGAGCGCATTGCCAACTTCATCCGCGAGCAGGACCACGACCTGCTGTTCATCGGCGCATACGGACACAGTCGCATCATCGAGATGGTCCTCGGCAGCACGACGGAGTTCGTGCTGCGCAACACGGACTGCCCGGTGTTCCTGAACCGCTGACGCGCCGCGGCGAGGCGCCCTGCGGGTGATGGTTGGCTGGTCGACGGCTGACGCGGCTTCGGGCCCGGCGGTAGCGCGCCTCTTCCACCGCCTGCTGGCCGCGACCTTTCTCGTCGCCTGGCTCTCGCTAGGCGGCCAGGTCACGACGCTGATCGGCCGTGACGGCCTGTTGCCGTTGGAGCCGTTTCTCGCCGCGGCGCGCACCAGCGGCTGGCCTACTGCAGCGCAGCTTCCGACACTTTTCTGGCTCGCTGCCGGCGACACCGCGCTGCAGGCTGGCATCTGGGTTGGCGCGGCCATCGCCGTCGTGGCCTTGTTCGGCCGCGCGCCGCGCCTGTGCAGCGCGCTGTCGACGATCCTGTATCTCAGTTACGCCAGTGCGGGCCGCAGCTTTCTCTCCTTCCAGTGGGACAATCTCCTGCTCGAGTGTGGGCTGCTGGCCACCTTCCTGCCGACCGATCGGCCCGCGCGCTGGGCACACGTGCTCTTTCGCCTGCTGCTCTTCAAGCTCTATTGGGAGTCCGGCATCGCCAAGTGGCAGTCGCACCTCGGCGACTGGCAGGACGGCAGCGCCATGACTTTCTACTACGAGACCGCCCCGCTGCCCACCGCGCTGGCGTGGTACGCGCATGCGCTGCCGGTCTGGTGGCACCATTTCGAGAGCTATGCCGTGTTGTTCATCGAGCTCGTGCTGCCCTTCGCGATCTTCGGACCGCGCGCTGGGCGACGGGCGGCCTTCGTCGCCTTTACGGGCTTTCAGGTCCTCAATGCCGCGACGGCCAACTACGGCTTCTTCTGCTACCTCGCAGCTGCCTTGCATGTCTTTCTCCTGACCGACGGAGACCTGTTTTGGCGCCGCCGTCCTCGACTCGAAATGTCGCAGCAAGTGGGCGCCCGCGGGACCGGCATCGCCGCGTTGCGCGGCGTGGCCGCCGCGATCGGTGTCTGTCTCTTTATCGGCATCTCCATCGCTGATGGCCTGCTCGCGTTCGCCCCGCTCGGAATCTGGCGAGACCGCGTCGAACCACTGCAATCCCTGTACGGTCCATGGCGGGTGATCAATACCTACCACCTGTTCGGCCACATCACCCGCGAGCGCGTCGAGCCGGAGTTTCAGACCTCGGACGGCACGCTGTGGACCGCTCACGACCTGCGCGACAAGCCCGGCGATCCGCTGCGCGCCCCACCGTTTGTCGCCCCGCACCAGCCGCGCGTGGACTTTCAGCTCTGGTTCTACGGTCTGAGCTTCGAGCGCGGGCTGCCAGCGTACGTGGGCGCGCTGCTCGAGCGATTGTGTGTGAAACCCGCCGCGGTGCGGGGGCTGTTTGTGGCGGCGCTTCCGGAACGCCCGGCGGCGGTGCGGATGGTCTTCTGGCGCTATCGCTTCACGACGCCCGACGAGCGACGGCAAAGCGGTGCGTGGTGGAGTCGCGAGCAGATCGCCGCGACGCGTGCCGTCGCGTGCGAATCGTTCAGCGCGAGCCAGTGAAGCGCGCCCGCAGCGCGGTCTTCAGCACCTTGCCGGTCGCATTGCGCGGCAGGGCGGGCAGGATCTCGAGCTGCTCGGGAATCTTCTGCCGCATGACCTGCTTCTGCTCCATGAAATCGCGCAGCGCCGCCAGCGAGAGTGGCGGCGCATCGGGGCGCATCACCAGGCAGGCACACACGCGCTCGCCGCTGGCCGGGTCCGGCACGCCGATCACGGCCGCGTCGGCGATCGCCGGGTGCTCGTACAACACGTCCTCGATCGCCTTGGCACTGAGATTCTCCCCCTTGCGAATGATAATGTCCTTCTTGCGCCCCGTGACGCGCACGTAGCCATCGGTATCCATCACGCCGAGATCGCCGGTGCGCAGGAAGCCGTCGGAGGTGAACGCCTCGGCCGTCACGGCGGAGTCGAGATAGCCAACGCACATCTGCGGCCCAAAGGCTTCGATCTCGCCCTCGACGCCGGGGGCGACCGAAACGCCGGCCGCATCGACGATGCGCACCTGGCAACCTGGCGTCGGACGGCCATCCGTGTACAGGCACTTGTCCTCCGGATCGGCCGGAACGCCGGAGGTCAACATCGGGCACTCGGTGAGGCCGTAGGAGCGATAGCTGGCGGCACCAAAGCGCCGGCGCACGTCGCGGATCAACTCGGGGGGGATATCGGCTGCGCCGCTGGCGGCGATGCGCACGGTGCGCACCCGCTCTGGGTTGAAGCGCGGCGCGGCCAGGAGGCCTTGGAGAATGGCCGGTGGACCGCCGGCGCTGGTCACGCCTTCCCGTTCGATCAGCTCGAGCGCCCGCTCGGGATCCCAGATGTCCAGGTAGATGGTGCGCGAGCCGAGCGTAATGGGTAGCAAGAGGAACGCCGCCAGCCCGCCAATGTGCGTGAGGGGGAACTGCAGCAAGCTGACATCGCTGGCGCTTCCGCCGGCAACGCGGGCGTTGGCGCGCGCGAAGGCGCCGAGCGTCGACGAGGTGTGCATCACGCCCTTCGGCTCCGACGTGGTGCCCGAGGTGTAGAAGAGCATCGCCACGTCGTGCGCGCCCCGGGGCGCCGGCGGTGGGGCCGTCGGCAGCTCGCCCAGCAGAGCGGCAAAGGGAATCATGCCGTCGAACGGCCGATCGCGCACGACCACGATGTGCTCGAGCGCGGGCGCCTCGCCCTGCACGACACGGGAGAGCTCGCGGTAGTCGAAGCCGCGGAACACGCCGGGGATGATCAACATGCGTGCCCGGGCCTGCCGGGCGATGAACCCCACTTCGCGTTCGCGATAGATCGGGATGATCGGGTTGCTGATCGCCCCCAGACGGTCGAGTGCCACGGCGACGACGGCCGCTTCCCACCAGCTCGGCAACTGCCACGACACAACATCGCCCGGGCCGATTCCCAGCCGCGCCAGTCCGCCTGATACGGCCGCCGCACGGTGGGCGAGCTCGGCGAAGGTCAGGCGCGTCGTCCCGTCGACGAGGAACTCCTTCGACGGCATGTCCGCAACGCGCCGCGCCAGCACGGCGCTGACGCTTTCGTTGGGCCATTCGCCGGCCGCTTCATGCCGCGCGATGCGTTCGGCGGACAAGAACGGCCGAGGAGGGGCAGCGCTCACCGCACCGCTCCCCAGCAGATGGGATTGCGCATACGACGTCTCCTTCTCAGGATGAGAAGGAGCTTCTTAGCGCGGAATCGGCGTGCGAGAAAACGGAAAGCCCGCGCGCCGTGCGCAACGGCGGCGCGGATTTTCCTTCCGACTTACGCGGCCTCTTCGACGACAGCGGCGTCGAGCGGAACTGGCCGCGGCGCCGGGACGGCGTCGCTGAGCAACTGCGCGCGCAGCGGCTCCGGCTCCAGGTTGATCGCCTCGCACAGGTTGACGAAGGAGTAGGGCCAGCTGCGATCCTCGGACGCCACCCAGCGGTAGGCCTCCATGTAGAGGCGCTGCTGCCGGCGCCGCGGCGCAAACCGATATTTCTGCAAATCGATCACCGCTTGCCACAGTACGGCAAGCACAAGCGCGCGCTCGGAGGTGATGAAGCGCGTGCGGTGCCAGACGTCGTGAAACTGAATCGGAAGCGCCGGCTCTGGGGCCAACAACTCTTCCGGAACGATCACAGACGACATCTTCGGAACCATGTCCGACTCTCCCTTTCTTCCTGCCCGTTAGCTGCCGGCAGACCGCATAAGCCCGACTCCTATTAGAATTAGGAGTCCTTCTTGCGTCTCGATCATGCGACTGCTCTCCCTTATCATAGAGACACTGAGTCCACAATGGGCGAGTTCTTGCACGGTCGTGATGAACCCAAATTCGGCAGAAGCAGGGCGAGAAAGTGGGTTAGAAACCGGGCCAATTAACCGGCCGGGTTGAGTCCTATGATCGGTTTGGAGCGCGGGAGACGGCTGGTCTCGAGATCAATCCATCCCGAGCTTTGCCCGGCCTTCGGCGGAGATCATTTGTGGATTCCAGGGCGGATCCCACACGACACGGACATCTGCTTCGGCAACCCCCGGCAGCGATTCGATGCGCCCCTTGGCGTCCATTGCGATCGCCTGGCCCATGCCACAGCCCTGCGCGGTGAGGGTCATCTGCACCTCGACACGGCTACCGCCGCTCGGGAGCGGCTCAATGCGCATATCGTACACCAACCCGAGATCGACGATATTGACCGGGATCTCGGGGTCGTACACATCCTTCAACTGCTCCCAGACGCGCGACTCGTTGACCGGCTCATTCGACAGCGCTGCGCTGGACGCCGGTTGCGCCACGGGCTCGATTCCCAGCGCATCGGCGTCCTTGCCGGCGACGCGGAACAGGCCGCCCAAACTGGGCACCTGCAGCGTGTAGCTGCCGCCGAGCGATTGGGTGACCGTTGCGGTCGTCCCCGCGGCCAGTGTGACTTCTGTGCCGTGCGGTATCTGAACCGCCGTGCAGTCGCGTCGGATCTCGATCTGATCGTAGCTCATCGGAACGCTCCTCTCAGCCCGTCCAACCCCACTTCTTCTTGTTGGCCGCGATCTCCTCGGCCGAGGGCTTGGGCTTCTCTTCCGCCGGGCACACCTCGAACTCGTTGCGGTGCTCCATCATCTTGTAATTGAGCGGCGTGTCGTCCTTGAAGACCTCCGGCACCGCCGCTTCCTCGAAGATGGCCTGCCACGGGCACTCGGGCTCACAGGCCCCGCAATCGATGCACTCGTCGGGATGAATGTAGAGTTGATGCGGAAACGTCGCGGCATCGCTGCCCGTGTAGCGGTAAATGCAGTCCACCGGGCACACCGCCACACACGCGGTATCGACACAGTCCCGGCACAGCCGGGTAATGATGTACGCCATCGGCTCTCTCTCCTCTTCTGGTCCTCGAACGCGGCCTCCGCGGCGCGCCCGGGGCTTTGCATGGTGAGAGAGTACGATTGGCGATGTCATCCGGGATGTCAACTCGGGCCCGGCGCCCGACTGGCCGCTAGGCTGGATCGGACAGGCGCTTCATGCGCTGCAGGAGGCCCTCGTCTTTGCGCCGTTCGGACAGAATCTTGGTGATGTAGGCGCGTTTGAAGATGCGCCGCTGATGGCTGGTCTTGAGCAGCGTCGGGACGTAGGCCCACCCTTCATCCTGTTCGAACGGCTCGATCTCGCGATGGAGGCGGAAGAAGTAGTCGGCCAGGTCGGGATCGACGCCGAGCCGTTCCATGGCGGCCGTTACCGGGTGCTTCACGTGGGCCTGTAGGAGGCCTTCCCCCGCCACGCCCCCCTGACCGAGGCCGTGAGCCCCCTTGCCCATCCGCTCGCGCACGCTGTTCGGCGGCCCGAGGTGGAAAGCCGCCATCGCCTCCTCCGGCATGCCGTGGACGAGGAACCAGCGGGTGACGTAGCGACTGCCCAACGTCTCGGTCGGCGGCACCCACCGACACAGCTCCTCGCGCGTGATCGCGAACGCCTGCTCACAAAAGTCCGCCCAGATCTCCATGTGACAGCGCGTCAGATACCCGCCCGACTCCGTGGCAAAGGCCTGCGCCATGGCCGGATACGCCTTGTCGTCCAGGATGCGCGAGAACTGTCCGGCGATGCTGCGCGTCGCGTCGAGGTGGAAGAAATCCTGGACCAGCTCCTTTGCCGCCGCGAACGAAGCGCGCCCGGACAGAAAGTGTCCGAATGCCGTCTCCGCCGGCCGCGGCAGCGCGAGGCAAAACTCGCCCAGCTCGGCCTCCATCTCCTCGTAGGTCTGATCGTCGCCCGACTTGAACGCCGCTCCAGGCGGCGGCCAGACGAAATCCGGCAAGGCGTAACTGTCGGCGGCGATCTCGTTCCAAGCGCGGCGCATATTCTGGTGGATCAGCAGCCAGTGCTCCAATGTCGTGCGCAGCAACGCCTGCTGATCGGCATCGACGGCGAACTCGCGCACGATGTCCCACACCGGCTCGGCGACAAAACCGCGAAAGTCCTCGTAGGCGCGCCAGTACGCCACCGCGTCGTCGTCGAGCTCGTAGGCGCGCTTGAGGTACTCGGCAATGCCGCGCTGGCACAGCCACGGGCGCTCGTCGCGAAAGACGTCGAGCAGGGCCCCCTCGCTCGCCAGGGCGCTGACGACGAACCCCTCTTCGAAGCTGGAGAACTGGAACTGCAGCCGCGTGAAGGTCGCCTGCATGGTTTCCGGGCAAGCGTAGTGCGCCTCGAGCTCTTCGACGCTCAGGTCGAAGGCCGCGGCAAAGCGCGTGAACAAGCGCAACGCCGGCACGGTGACCTGATGAAACCCGGTCTTGCGGCTCACCAGCGGGCTCAGCGCCAGATAGAGCCCGCGCCGCCGACAGCGCGCGACCATCGCCGCCGTGCCTTGCGCATCGAGCCGGATATATTGGTAGTAGTCCTTGATCCAGCGGCGCACGGCCGCGCGCGAGGCGGTGCCGTACTTGAGCGCCCCGGCCAGGTGGTCCTCGATCGGATGGGCGCGGATCAGCGCTTTCAGCCCTTCGAGAAACTCATCGACGGGCTGCGCCGGCGCCGGGCGCTCATGGGCGTACAGGTCGAGAAACGAGCTGGCGTTGGGCGCGGTCGAGACCGCCCCGCGGTGGGAGGCTGCGAATGCCATAGCGAGACTCCTGGGCGCAACGGGGAGCGATTACCCGCGCGCGATGCAGTGGGACGCGAAACTGCCGGCTGGCTAACACATGTTAGCCAACGGGTGCAAGCGCGCGTTCCGCCAGCGCCGCCAGCGCCGCGCGCTGCGGTTTGGCCGTGCTCCCGAGCGGCACATCCTGGCGTGCCACGGTCACATAGGCCTCGGGCCGCTTGTAGGCGGACAAGCTCTCCGTCGCCAGTTCGCGCAGCGCGGCCTCGGGCAGCGCACCGCCCGGGCGCGGGACCACCACCGCGACCAGCCGCTGGTCGAGCCCGTCAGGCGGTAGTCCCACGACGTACACCGCCTCGACTGCCGGATGGCTCCCGAGCACCGCCTCGACCTCGAGCGGCGAAACGTTGATGCCCTTGACGCGCAAGAGGTCCTTGCTGCGGCCGATGAACTGTACGCCGCCCTCGGACCTGACGCGGCCGAGATCGCCGGTGCGGAAGAATCCGTCGCCATCCAGGCCAGTGCCCGGCGGCTGCTTGTAGTACCCGCTGAACAGACCGGGCCCGCGCACGCGAATCTCGCCCACCTCACCGGGACCGCAACGCACACCGTCGGGCCCGATGGCGCGCACCTCGACGCCCGGCAATGGCGTACCCAACTCGGTACGGCGCACGTCGACCGAATCGCGCCAGTCGAGCGCGGTGACGTAGCCGGCGGTCTCGGTCATGCCGTAGCCGGTGATGAAACGCGTCTGCTCCGCATCCAGAAAGGGCGCAAACCACTCGACGCGGCCGTTGCCCTTGCGCACCGCGGCCAAGAGCGCCGGGTCGAAGTCGCGATGGGCGGTGATCTGGCCGACCTGCGGCGGGCGTACATGCAGCGCAGTGACGCGCTGGCGGCGCAGCGCCGCTATGGCGGCGTCGGCCGTAAACGTCTCGACCAGCAGCAGCGCGCAGCCGCTGGCCAGCGTCGGCAGGGCGCGAATCACGAGCCCGGCGACCCAGAACAGCGGCAGCGTCGAGAACAGCGCATCGTCGGCGCCCAACCCGGAGCGCTCGGCTGTCGGCCAGACGGTGGCCAGGATGGCGCGGTGACTCAACAGCACGCCCTTGGGCTTTCCGGTGGTGCCGGAAGTGTACAGCAGACATGCCGCCGACTCGGCATCGATTGCCGGCCGCAGTGTCTCCCCTGGTCCAGCGGGTGCCGAGGTGCCCAGCACGAGAAGATGTCGCAAGCTGACCGCGGCCGGCGCCGCGCGCACGAGCGCGAGGAGGTCGCGCCCGCGCAGCTCCGGCTGCACGACCAGGACCTCGACGTCGCCGAGCGCCAGTGTTTCGTCCAGCTCGCGCACCGTCACAAAGGTCGAGAGCGGCACCAGCGTCGCGCCGGCACGCCAGACGCCGAAAGCAGCGCCCAACCACTGCGGACCATTGCCCGCCAGGAGGCCAACATGCGTGCCGGGTCCGCAACCAGCCGCCGCAAGAGCGTCGGCCCATGCATCGGCGGCCGCCTCGAGCCCCGCGAAGCTCAGCGCGCCGTGTTCCCCCGCGACCGCCAGGCGGTCGCCGTGCGCCGCTGCCAGCGCGCCGAGCAGGGCGCTCAGATCCCCAGCATCGATCGGGAGCACGCCGTCACGTCCGCTCGGGCAGCGCACATACCTCGGCCGGCCCGCTCGGCGTCTCGAGGCTGAACGGCACCGAGACCGACCAGGTCAGGCCAAAGGTGCAGAAGCTCAGCGCGTGGTGGCCCGACTCGCCACCCGCGACGGCGAGCAGGAATTGCTCCGGCGCGGCGCACAGCGGTACCGTGCCGTCTTCGACGTAGCCTTTCTCTTCCAACTTCGGCCAGTGGTTGCGGTGCCAGCGCTCGATCGGCGTGCGCGTGTACTCGAAGAGCATGCGCTGCGTGTCGGCGATACCGAGGCCGTCGCGGGCGATCTTGTGGGCGAAATCGGGACAGAGCAGGATGAGCATCTCGCCGTCGGCCTGGGGCACCAGCACCTTGTTGTTGCCGATCCAGTCGATCGAGTGCGCGAGGATCCAGATCAGCTCTTCGCCGCTTTCGGCATAGATGTCGGCGATGTCCTGCGTCCCGGTGGCGCAGTGCGCCGTGACGACGTTCTCGGCCGCCCGAAAGCCGCGCCGCACATGGAAGGGTGCCCAGGGACTCTTCTCCTCCCACTCCCCGAAGCAGAACGACACGCGCCCGGGCTGGCCGAAGACCGACTTGCTCACGGCGCCGGGAATCGAGCCGCCGACGTTGCGCATCACCAATCGCAGCGCGCGACCGATGGTCGCATTGGCGCGCCCGTTCTGTCCGAGACAGCTGTAGCCACACTCGACGCCGAGGGCGTGGCGGGCGGGACCGTTGATCATCAGTGCCGGCGTGGCACAACAGGTCGTCGTGTTGAGCGCGTAGAGATTGAAGCGCGGCTCGCACACCGCGCGAACGGCGGCCACGACAGCAGGGAAATACTCCGGCCGACAGCCCGCCATGGCGGCATTGATCGCAATCTTCTCGGCCGTCGCCTCGCCGCGGCGCGGCTCGACCACGCCCACCACCGCAGCGGGTGTTTCCGGCACGGTCTCCAGCATCGCCTGCACCCGCGCAGCAGTCGGGGGGATCAGCGGCAGTCCATCGCCCCACCCCTGCGACTCGGCCATGGCGTAGAACGTCTCGGCGTCGGCGGCCACGGCGTAGGTATCGGAGAGGAGCGTGCCGCGCATCGCCCACTCACCCGCTCACGGGCGCTGCGCCAACAGCGCGATCGCCGCGGCGAAATGCGCCGCGGCGATACGGTCGAGCTCGTCTACCGGCCGCCCCTCCATCGGGTGCGGCAAGACCACCATCGGCAGCTCGGCCACGCCGCGCGCGCGCGCCGCCGTGCGCGCCAGGTTGGCGAAGACTTCGGTCACCACCACCAGCGCCGGCTTGCCGGCGCGGAGCACTTCGATCGTGTCGTGGACACTCCACGACGTGCACGACCCTCACGTACCGAGGCCGACGATCGCCGCGTCGACGGCACGCACGAAGCCGGCGACCTTGCGGCGCTCCTCGTCCGTCGTGCCGATGCGAATGTCGGGATCGAACACCACGACGTCGCGCACGCCGAGCCGTTCGCGCGCCAACTCGGCGACGCGCTCGGCAAACCGCGTGAACGATCGCCACGTGTCGTCGATGCGCAAGCCGAGGACTTTGCCGCGCAGGTCCGGTAGCCGGGCCGGCAGGGGCAGGGTCTCCTGCGGGCCCGTCGCCGTGGGGTCGAGCACCTCGATCATCGCCCGTTCGCTGTCGTCGATCATGCACCGTCTGTAGCGAAAAACGGCGCGCAGCGGAACCGGGCGACAGCGGTCAGCGGGTGCGCGGATTGGCCAGCGTGCCGCTGATGACGATGGGGGCATCAGGCCGCGCGTTGGGCGGTCGCGGCACGACGCTCAGCGCGAGCTTGACCGCCTCCGGGCAATCGGCCCCGGGCACGACGCTGACACGCAGGTTGAGCACGCTGTCGGCCAGCGGGCTGCGCACGACGATCTGGCCCTGTCCGCTGAGCTTGCACGGGCCGTCGCCGCGCAGCTCCTCGATATCGAGGCGGCTGCCCTGCACGGAGAACTTGGCCGACAGGCTGTCCCAGGTGAACGGGGGAAGCGCCAGGCCCCTGATCTTGGCCCCCTCGATACTCGCGCCCGCGATCTCGAGCTCCCCGGCGGCGCGCCCGCCGCTGGGGTCGGCACCGCGGTTCTCGAAGCTCACCGTGCCCGACAACACCCCGCCGATCTGGCCCTCTTCGAGCAGGTTGACGATCAGCGGGTAGCGTCCGATCTGCAAATCGCTCAACTGCAGCGTGGCGTGCATCAGCCCGTCGCCGCGACTGAAGCTCGCATCGACCGCGCCGCCGTACATGAGCCCGTGCGCCATCACCGACGACAGCTGGCCACGGATCAGGCCGTCGTAGCCGGGCCGGAGATAGAGACTGCTGCTCTCGAGCAGCGGCGGCAAGTCGGGCGCCCCGCGCTGGGTGAGCGCCACCTTGCGCAGCTCATAGCCGTTCCACCAGGCGAAGCGCGCCTGCCCGACGGCGAGTTGCACCGGGCCGAGATCGAAGGCGCGCAAGGCGCGCTGCAAGATCATGTCGTGCGGGAAGTTCGCGATCGAGAACACCACGAACAGCACGACCGTATACAGCCCGTAGAGCAGGAAGCGACGGCCGTCGAACCCTTCGAGCCAGTCGAAGGACGGACGCGGCAGCGACAGACGAAGAGCCGGTAAGCGCATCAGGCGGGATTCTTCGGGTGCAGCATCGCCACGGTCGCCGTGATGTCGAATTTGTGCGGATCGCGAAAGCGCTTCTTGAGCTGCAGGCGGGTGACGCGCAGCGGATGCGGCCCCTTCTCGATGCGGTACAGCATGTCCACCAATTGCGCGAGCTCGATGTCGGTCAGCTTCAACTCCACCGAGTCTTCGCGGTAGGCATCGCTGATGTCCTTGTTCTGCGGGTTCATCGAGGCAATGCGCTCGCGCCCGACGACCTGCGACACGGTTGCTTCGATGAAGGGGAACAGCGCGAACTTCGCGTCCGCCTTGTCGAGCACCGCCTGACTGGCCTCGGCCTGGCGCAGCAGCTCGAGGTAGGCGATGCGCATTTCCTGCAGCTCGCCGAGCTCGCGCTCTTTCTGCGCGATGCGCCGCCCGAGCAGCTCGCGTCCCTGCGCCAGCGGCTCCCACACCAGGGCATAGAGGCCGATCACCAGCATCGCCCCACCCGCCAGGCCGAGCAGCATGCGCTCGCGCGGCGACAGGCGCTGATAGAAGGAGAAGAGCTGGCGCCAGTCGAACTTCATGGGTGCTCCTTGCGCGCGCCGAAGGTCTTCGCCAGATCCAGGGTCACCTGAAAGTCCACGCCGCCGCCCTCTTTCGCCGCCTTGGCGTTCTTGACCTGCACATCCTTGAAGAAGCCGGTGTTGAGCAGTTCCTGCTTGATCGCGTCGACCGAGTCGTAGGTCTCGGTGTTGGCGCGAATGCGCACCGCGTCGGGGTCCATGGTGTACTCGTCGCAGTCGACGCGCGTCTTCGGCGGGATCGCCGCGGCGATGGCGCGCAACACGTCGACGCTGGTCGAGGTGCTCACCGGCACGACGTCGCTGAGCAACGTGACCCGGCTGCGCAAGGCGTCGATCTCGGCCTGCAGTTGGCCGCGCAAGTCGCCACTTGCCGGTACATCGGGCAGCGTGGCGCGAAACACCTTGCGCTCCTGTGTTTCGATCGCGGCCACCCGATCGGCCATCTGGCGGTACTCGAGGAAGAGATCGGCAACCGTCAACGCCAGGACCACCGCCGCCAACGCGGCCACGCCGCGCAGCGCGCGGCGCAGCTCCTGTTGACTGCGGTGGAATGTGAACTCGCCGCGCCGAAAGTTCACCCCGAGCGCATTGGACGGCGCGACCTCGCGCAACGCCAGCCCCAGGCTGGAGGTAAACGAAGAGGCCGATCCGCCCGCTTCCCCGTTCATACCGCGCAGGTGCAGCCGGTCGAGGCGGTGCAAGGCGCCCGGCACCACCGACTGCAACCCGCGCTCGAGCGCGTCGAGGGCCGCCGATTCGCCCGCCAGGTAGCACGGCAGGTCGTCGTCGAGCGGGGCGCCGTTGAGCGCCAACAGCGTCCACCGCACCTCGCCGATCAAATCGGCAACACCGCTCTCGGCGGCGGCGCCGCCGCTGCCGTTGGTATGGGCGGCAGCCACCGGGCTCTGGCGCGTCAGCGTGCGCAGGCCGGCGAGCTCGCCGTTGCGGTACAGCGCGACCGTGGTGATCCCCAGCCCGCAGTCGAGGAAGGCAAAGGTCGGCGGCAGATCGGGCACCAGGCTCAAGGCATTCAGCGTCGCGAGCGGACCCAGATCGACGATCTTGGGGTCGGCCCCGGCCCCCTGCAGCAGCTCGAGATGCCGTGCGACCTCGGCCTTGGGCACCAGCGCGGCCAGCACCGTCGTGCCGGCCTTGTCGCGGTGCAGCACCTGATAGTCGACGACGACCTCGTCCAGCCCGAACGGCACGCTGCTCTCGAGCTCGAAGGGGATCGTGCGCTCGAGGCGCTTGCGGTCGCGGAACGGCAGAAAGAACGTACGCCACGTGACGCGATCGCCGGGCAGCGCCGAGAGCACGGTGTCGCCGGCTTCGGTGTGCTGCTCGATAAAGCGGCGCACTTGTTCGGCGCCGCCGCCATCGTGCACCACCGGCTCGCGAAAGAATCCGGTCACGCGGTAGTCGCGAAAGCTGGTCTCGACGACCGCCGCCTTGAGCTCCGAGGCCCCGATTTCGAGTGCAAAAATCCGTTGAGCCATCAGCCGCCGTTGTCCATCTCGTCGCCTACGTCGAGGTTCTCGCGCGAATCGTCCGCCTCGGGATGCAGCAAGAGTCGCGCCCCACCCTCAACTTGCCAGTCCAACGGGCGTAAAGTCCAGCCGGGCCCCTCGCGGTCGGTCGGCTTGCGCCGCGGATCGACCCGGCGAGCGACCAGAACGCTCAAGGTCTGACCGATGCCTCCACTCTCCGGGTCGCTCGGATCGACGTTGGTCAACGCGCTCGCCTGCAGCCGGAACAGACTGCTGCGCACGTTGAACAGCTGCGCGATCACGTTCGCGTCTTCGATGCTGCCCAACGCCCCCTTGATGGCCCCCGCGTTGATGAACGGTTCCTCCTCGCCCTGTTTGGCCAGGATATCCGACACGACCTGCGGATCGTTGACCACCGCGGCCAACACCTCGGGTGGGGCGGTGTTGATGTTGATCGCGCCCAGCACGTTGGCCGGCTGAGCCGTCAAGAGCGGGCGCAGCCGGTGCAGTAGCGGTGTGGGAATGCCGAACGTGGCGCCAAAGTCCTCGAGCGAGCCGAAAGCGGGAATCGCCTGCAACCGCCCGTCCGCGCCGACGGTCGGCTCCTTCAGCCAGTAATCCTTCAAATCATCGACCAGCTCGACCTTGATTCCGTGCGCCTCGAACATTCTCCGCAGCGCGTCGCGCAGAAACGCATCGCGCGTCTTGAGGTTGCCCTCGGCGTTCGGCGGCGTCGGTCGAGTGCGGGTCAGGTTGACGTTGATCTTGCCGCTCTCGTCCTCGACCTTGCACTGAATGTGCATCGTGTCGCTGATCTCGAGGCTGCGGCAGAACTCGTCGAGGTCCAGCCACCACTGCTCGGTGAAGCCGTCCCAGGCTCCTTCCTCGTCGAGCATCAAGAAGCCCTCGGCGATGTTGATCCCCGAGCGCGCCAGCAAGCTGGCCTGCAGGGCGTGCACGGCGTTGCGCACGCGGTGCTGATCGAGCTGCACGCTGTAGGTGAACTCGGTAACGGTAATCGTCAGCAGCGCGACGATGGACAGCACGATGATCAACGCGATGCCGCGCTCGCTGCGCAGCGCGCCGCGATGGGCCGGTCCTGATTGACGGCGAGCGGACCTCATTCGTCCCCCGGCTCGTCCTCGAGATCGGCTTCGCCGTCGTCGTCTGCATTGTCGTCTTGCGCGGGGGAGCCTCCACCAATCGATGGCGTGGGTTGCCCTTCGGACAGCGGCAGGTCGACGATGGTGCTGAAGTCACTGGTGAATTGGCCGCCGTCGTCGTCGGCCAGGACCAATGAGATCTCCACCGCCGACGGCAGACGGCGGTACATCGCCGTGTCCTCGACCGTGCTGTCCCAGGCGTCGGTCCACTGACCCAGCGCCTGATCGAAATAGCGAAACGTGAGGCCGACGATGCGGATGCAGCTCCCCGGCAGGTCGATTTCGTTGGGCATATCGGGGCAGTCGAGTAAATAGGTCGCGATCGCCTTCGGCGCCGGATCTTCCTCGTCTTCCTCGTCGACCACAGGCTCGATGCCGTCGGCCTCGGCGAGCAGGGCCGCAAACAGGTGCTCCTCGCGCCGCAGGGCGAAGATGCCGCGGCGCTTGGGAACCGGATCGAGCGTATAGGCGATCAGCACGCGGCCAGGGCGCACGCGGTTGAGCCCGTAGCCGCCGCGGTTCATAGCGATGAACTCGATCGTCGGCGCCGGGCCAGCAGTGCCGCGGAAGTACACGCGATCGCCCGACAGCGGCGTGATGGCGGTCTCGATCTCACTCGCCATCTTCAGCACCGCCTCGCGGCCGCTGGCGTAGAGCTCGGCGCGCTCTTCCGCCGTGTCTTTGGAGTTGATGGTGCGGGAGAGCGACCCGTACACGGTGACCAGAATGATGCCGAGGATGACCACGGCAAGCAGGATCTCGATCAGCGTGAAGCCACGCTCGCGGCGGTTACTGGAGTTGTTCTGGTTCACGGCGATCTCGGATGAAGTACAGCAGCTCGCAGGCGTTGGGGATGCGCTCGTCCCAGATGACGCGCACCAGCACACGGTGCACGGCTGGCAATTCGGTCTCCGTCACCTCGCGCTCCCACATGAAACCGGGGGCGTTGGCGAACTCGCCGTTCGAGGTTCCGACATCGGGAAACTGTTCCACCAGCTCCATTTCAGTGATGATCTGCCGGCCGAGGAGCACCGCGCGGGTCAGTTCTTGATCGCGACCGACGAGGGCCAGATTGCGGTTGTGGAGCCCGAGCAGGCCGACGAAGGCGAAGGCGACGACGGTCAGCGCCACCATCACCTCGAGCAGGGTGAAACCGGCACGGGTACCGTGGGCGGACCGGCCGGCGGCGTCACGCAGCGTAGTCAAAGTCCTGGTAGCCAGCCGTCAGGTACACACGGCCGGAAAGCGAATCGATCCGCAGCGTGTAGGCATCCTGCCCGTTGTCGATGTGCAGGATGGTGAGGTCGACGTACCCATCGGGGTAGAAATGCGTGTACGCGATGCCCGTCTGCAGCTTGCCGGCGATCAGCGGCAAGGTAACGTCCGAGATGCCGACCGGCGGCGGCAAGGTGACGCCCTTGGCGAGGACGCCGCTCTCGCGCACGAAGTTGCCGCTCTCGGGATCGCTGTCGGCATCGGCCGAGGTCGCCCAGTAGCGCTGCTGGTCGAGATCGTAGTTGAGCCGGTAGGTGCGCCCACTCAGGATGGCCTCATTGCGCAGGAACCGAATCGTGACGGCGAGCTTGCGCGCATGCGACACCAGCTCACTGTGCGATTGGTCGCGCAAGCGCGGGATGATCAATCCCAGCACGACCCCGATGACCAGGATCACCAGGCCGATCTCGATCAGCGTGAAGCCAGCCGTGCCCCCCGTGCGGCCGCGCCGGCCGCCGGCGCGGAGCCGGGCCGGCGCGTGCGATGGGGGCGCGGCCATCATCGATCGCTGAAGTTGTCGATGTCGGCGTTGTAGGCTTCACCGCCCTCGACGCCGTCGGCGCCAAACGACTTGATCACGATGTCGCGGCCATTGCTGGCGTAGATATACTCGTTCTGCCACGGGTCGACCGGCATCTTGTCGAGGTAGCCGTCGGGGTTGAACTTGCGCGCCCGCGGCGGCGGCGTGATCAGCGCCTGCAGCCCCTCGGCCGTCGACGGGTAGAAGCCGTTGTCGAGCTTGAAGAGGTGCAGCGATTCCTCGATCGCCTTGATGTCGGCGCGCGCCTTGGTCACGCGCGCCTCATCGGTGCGGCCGATGATGCGCGGCGCCACCAGGGTGACGAGCAGGCCGAGGATGAACACCACGACCATGATCTCGATGAGGGTGAATCCAGCTTGTAGTGAACCGCGACGCATTGTCATATCCTCCAACTCGGGGGCAGCGCTTACTTGACCATCTCGTTGAGCTGGAAGATCGGCAGAAGGATGGCCATCACGATGAACAGCACGACGCCGCCCATGAAGATGATCATCATCGGTTCCATGATGCTGCTCAAGGCCGAGACCGAGGCTTCGACTTCGTTGTCGTAGGCGTCGGCGGCGCGCGACAGCATCTGCTCGAGCTCGCCGCTCTTCTCGCCGACGGCGATCATATGCACGAGCAAGGGCGGGAAGTGGCCGCTGCGCTTGAGTGGCTCGGCCACGCTCTGTCCTTCGCGGATGCTGGTGCGCCCTTCCTCGATGGCATTCTTCAGCACCGAGTTCATCACCACGTGCTTGACGATGTCGAGCGCGTGCAGGAGCGGAATGCCCCCGACCAGCAACGTCGACAACGTGCGCGCGAACCGGGCCAGGGCGACTTTCTTGATGACCTTGCCGAAGTACGGAATGCGCAGCACGGTATTGTCGAAGCGCAGCAGACCGGCCTCCGTCCGCATCGACACCCGCACGGCGATGACGGCGACCACCGCCAGCCCGACGATCAACCACCAGTAGTTCGAGGCGAAGTTGCTGACCGCGAGCAGCACGACGGTCATCGTCGGCAGCGTCTGCTTGCTCTCGGTGAAGATGCGGGTGACCTTGGGCACGACGTAGGACAGGAGGAAGAGCAGAATGCCGCTGCTCGCGATGCCCATCAGGACCGGGTAGGTCAGCGCCGCGCGCACTTTGCTGCGCAGCAGGGCCGAGCGCTCCGTATAGTCGGCCAGGCGCAGGAGCACGATGTCGAGCGCGCCGCTCGCCTCGCCGGCGCGCACCATGTTGACGTACAGGTCGTTGAACACGCGCGGGTGCGCCTGCATCGCGTCCGCCAGGGTGCCGCCTTCCACGACGCGTTGGCGCACCTGCGAGAGAATGCGTTTCTGCCGCGAGTTGTCGATCTGCTCGATGAGCGCGCCGAGGCACTCGACCAGCGGCAAGCCCGCTCCGACGAGGGTCGACAGCTGGCGCGTGATCAGCGACAGGTCCTGCGGCGTGATGCGCGCCGCGAACAAGCCGCCGAGGTCGAGCCCGGCCACCGTGTTGGCGGCGCCGCCCGCCTCCTCCTTGGCCTTCTGCTCGCGCTCTTCGATGACGTCGGTGGGATAGACGCCGATCCGCCGCAGCTTCAGCCGGGCGGTCTTCGGGGTGTCGGCATCGATGATGCCACCGACATTGCGCCCCTTATCGTTGAGTCCTTTGTACGCGTAGACTGGCATGGGCCGTCATGTTCGACGCAATTCGCGACGGCGAAATTCGATCGCCATCCCGCCGGCTAGATCAGGTCCTCTTGCGTCACGCGCAGAATCTCCTCGACCGTAGTGATCCCGGCGAGCACCTTCTCGGCCCCATCCTCGCGCAACGACGCCATGCCTTTGGCCTGCGCGGCACGGCGGATGGTGGCAGCGTCGGCGGCGCGCATCACCAGGTTGCGCACCTCGTCGTCGATGACCAGCAGCTCGTGAATGCCGCTGCGGCCGCGGTAGCCGGTCTGCTTGCAGTCCGGGCATCCGGGGCCGGGCCGGTACACGGTCTGGTCCTCGAGGCGATCGGACGAGAGGCCGAGCTGGCGCAGCTCCTCCATCGACGGGCGGTACGGCTCGCGACACGACGGGCAGACGCGGCGTACCAGGCGCTGGGCCATCACCGCGATCACCGACGACGAGACCAGGAACGGCTCGATGCCCATGTCGAGCAGGCGGGTGATGGCTCCGCACGAGTCGTTGGTGTGCAGGGTCGAGAAGACGAGATGGCCGGTCAACGCCGCCTGGATGGCGATCTTGGCTGTCTCGACGTCGCGAATTTCGCCGACCATGATGACGTCGGGGTCTTGGCGCAGGATGGAGCGCAGACCGCCGGCAAAGGTCAGCTCGATGCGCGGATTGACCTGAATCTGGCCGACGCCGTGCAGCTGGTACTCGATCGGATCCTCGATGGTGATGATGTTCTTGTCGCTGGTGTTGATATTGGACAACGCCGCATAGAGCGTCGTCGTCTTACCGCTACCGGTGGGGCCGGTGACCAGGATGATGCCATGCGACTGGTGGATGAGCTGATCCACCACCTCGTGCTTGTTGCCGACCAGGCCGAGCTCATTGAGGCGCAAGATGGTCGACGAGCGATCGAGCAAACGCATGACGACGCGCTCGCCGTGGGCGGTCGGCACGGTGGAGACGCGGATATCGACGTCCTTGCCGGCCAGTTTGATGCGAATGCGCCCGTCCTGCGGCAGGCGCTTCTCGGCGATGTTGAGGCCGGACATGACCTTGACGCGCGAGATGATGACCGGCTGGAAGCGCTTGGGCGGGGAGATGATGTCGTAGAGAATGCCGTCGATGCGAAAACGCACCGACAGGTCGCGCTCGAACGGCTCGATGTGAATGTCGCTGGCGCGGTCCTTCACCGCCTGAAACAGCAGCGAGTTGACCAGCCGGATGATCGGCGCCTCGTCGTCGGCGTCGAGCAGGTCGACGGGGCCTTCGAACTCCGTCGCTACGAGGTCGAGTCGCTCGTCATCGAGGCCGTCCATGAGCTCGGAAGCCGACCCGGAGGCCAGGTCGTAGACCCGGTTGATGGCGTCGAGAATCACCGCGCCCGGAGCGACGACGACGCGCACCGGCTTGTGCAGCAGCAACCGCACGTCGTCGATCGGGCCGAGCGCCGACGGATCGGCCGTGGCGAGCACGATCGCGTCGCCATCGCGACCGACCGGCAGCAGTTGGAAGCGCTTGGCGAAGTTGATCGGCAGCGTGTCGACCCACTCGCCGGGATGCTCGTCTTGGGGAAGCTGCTCGATGAACGGCAATCCGTAGTGGCCCGCCAGGGCTTGGGCCCAGGTCTTCCCATCGATGGCGCCCATCTCCTGCAGGACGTCACCGAGCCGCCGCCCATCGCGCTGGCGCTCGCGCGCCTTCTCGAGAATCGCCTCGGAGATGGCGCCTTGCTCGATCAGGAGGGCTTCGAGGGATTTGGCCGCAACTGCCATACGGTCAGTGTAGCGCGCTCCAAGAGCCAATGTTAGCGGAGGAGACGTCCGCGAGGTCGCGCCAATGCAGGTATTCGCCCTTGGCGGCATCGACGGGCAACCCCTCGGGATAGACCAGCTGTGCCGCGTAAGCCCCCGGATAGGCTTCGAGGCAACGGTACAACCCTTGGAAGTTGTCGTTCTGGAACCGATACTGCTCGCCCTTGCGGAACAGGGTGGTGAGGGCTGAATCGTCGGGCAGCGCGATCGCCACCAAGCCGCTGGCCGACTGCAACGCCGGCGGCGCGGTACCGCGCTCGCTGAAGCTGGCGAGCAGGACGTAGCGGTTGACCGCCGGCGGGTCGAGCAGTTGATTGCGCGCCGCCGTGTCGCGCTGGGGATCGGGCCGCTCGGCGGCGACCGGCTTGTCCCACTCGCTTCTCGCCGGCGGCTCCGAGCGGCCATCGGCCTCGTCGTCTTCGCCGGGGGGCCGGCGCGGCGGCAGCGGAGGGTCCCAATTGGGGGTGTCGAGTTGCTCGCGCCGCAGGTTGCGGAAGTGGTGGTCTTCCATGAAGGCGCGGATCTTCCCGCGTTGTTCGAGCGACAGGTCTCGATGGTCCTGCGCGTCGAGCACGATGTGCGGCGTGAGAAAAATCAGCAGGTTGATCTTGCGCCGCTCCACATTCGAGGAGCGCAGCAGGTTACCGATGATCGGGATCTCGCTGAGAAACGGGATCGAGTTCTCCTGGTTGCTGATGTCGTCGGAGATCAGGCCGCCGATCACGACCGTCTGCGCGTTGCGGACGACGACCGAAGTCGTCGCCGAGCGGATGGTGGTCGACGGTCCGAGCTGGTTGGCGTCGATGACGGACGACGGAATGACCGCTGAGACCTCCTGGAAAAGGTCCATGCGCACCATGCCGCCTTCGGAGATCTGCGGCGTCAGGCGCAAGGTGATGCCGACGTCGCGGCGCTCGATGGTGGAGAAGGTATTGGCGAGGTTGGTCTCGCTGGTCGACCGCGAGGCGAGAAAGGGAATGTTCTGGCCGACGACGATCTCCGCCTCCCGGTTGTCGGTCGTCAAGATGTTGGGCGCGGAGAGAATGTTGACATCGGTATTGCCCTGCGCCGCCGTGAGCAGCGCGACTTGCGCCGGCACGACCGTGCCGTTGGGCAGGCGCACGGTCTGATTGCTGGCGGCCGCGGCGAGCAGCCCGGGGATCCCCGTCAGCCTGGTCGGATCGAGAAAAGAATTGATGTTGCCAAAGTTGGTGCGTCCGATGGCCACGCCGTTGTTGATGCCGGTGACACCCTGCAACTCGATGCCGAGAGCGCGTTGGGTCTCGAGGCGCACTTCCAGGATGATGGCTTCGACGTAGACCTGGCGCCGCCGCACGTCGAGCTGCTCGATGACGCGCTTCAGGGTCTCAAAGTCCTGCGGCGAGGCGTTGACGATCAGCGCGTTGGTCGAGGGATCGGCGGTGATGCGCACCAGACCCTCGAACTCCCCACTGCCGCCGCCCGTCACCGACCCGCCACCGCCGAGACCGCCGAGCCCTCCGATGCCGCCGCCGAAGCTCCCGCCCCCGCGCCCCAGGCTGCCCGCGGCGCCGCCGCGTTGCGAATTGCTGCCGAAACCTCCGCCCAGGCCGCCGCCGCCCAGGCCGCCCAGGCCACCGCCGCCCAGGCCGCCTAGGCCGCCCAGGCCGCCGCCGCCCAGGTTACCGGCCAGGCCGCCCAGGCCGCCCCGCTGGCCGAGGCGACCGCCGCGAAACGCGGTCGAGCCGCCCAGTGAGCGCCCCAGGAGTCCGCCGCCGAGCCCGCCGGCGCCGCCGCCGCCGCCGCCGCCGATCAGATCGGAGAGAACGGGAACGATCTCGAAGGCGTTGGCGTACTTGAGGTAGTGGACGTGAATGCGCCCGGTGCCGAACCGCAGGGGCACATCGAGTCGCACGATCAGGTCGCGAATCTTGTTCATTTCCAGCGGCCCGGCGACGACGATGAGCGAGTTGGTGCGCTCGTCGGGAATGATCTTATAGGCGCCTTGTCCATCCCCTCCAGAAGTGATGGTTGAGCTCTGCCCGGGGGCGGCACCCGGCCGGCGGGCGGCGGCAGCCGCGCCCGGTCGAGCGGCTGGCGGCGGCGCGGCCGCGCGCGGAGCCAATCCCTGCTGTTGCTGACCGCTCGCCGGTGTCTCGAGCACTTGGGCGATGACGGCGGCGACCTCGGCCGCGAAGGCGTAGTTCAGGCGCACCACGTCGGTGTCGCGCTCGAAGCCAGGCACATCCAGCTCGCGCAGGATCTTCCCGATACGCGCGATGTTGGAGGCGCTGTCAATCAGGATCATGAGATTCGTCGCCGTGTATGCCGCCAGCAGCCCATTGGGCGAGACCAGGGGTTGGACGATGGGCAGCATGTTGTTGACGTCGACGTTCTTCATCGGAATCAGCTTGGTGATGAACTCGTCGGTCAACGACGACGCCCCGCCCGGCAAGACGGTGTCGATGGTCGCGCTCTTGGCCTCCTGGGACCCGAGGATCTTGATGATGCTGCCGCTCGGTACGGTGGTGAAATTCTTGACCTGCAGGACGGACTGAAAGACCGCATACGCTTCCTCGACCGAGATCTTGCCGGGCGAGATGATGGTGACCTTGCCCTTGACCCGCTCGTCGAGGATGAAGTTGCGGCCGGTGATCTCGCTAATGAACTTGACCAGGACGGCGAGCTCGACGTCCTGAAAGTCCATCGTGATCAGCTTCTCATCAGGACCGCTAGGTGGCGGCTCCGGCTCGGCCGGTGGCGGCACCGCCACTGGCGGAGGAGCAACGGCCGCCGGTGGAGGAACAACGGCTGCGGGCGGCGGAGCAACGGCCACTGGCGGCCGCGCGACCGCAGGCCGCGGCGCAACGGCGGGCGGCGCGGCGGCAGCCGGGGGTGCCGCGGCTGGCGGGGGCGCGGCCCCGGCAGGAGCCGGCGGTGGGGGTGCGGGCGCGTCTTGCGCGGCCACGACCTCGAATCCGAGAAGCCCGACGGCCAGGCTGACGATCCCCAGCCAAGAACAGAACCACTGCATACCACCTCACACGGTCGGGCTTATCTAAACTGATAGGACAGGGTCTGCGGCTGACGGTTTCGAATCACGTCCACCGTCAGGTGCTGCTCGTTGCGCAGCGCCTGCAGCAGTTCCAGCGCCTTGCTGGGATCGTTCATGTCGGAGCCGTTGATGCGCTGGATGATGTCGCCGTTCTTGAGGCCGATCTTGTCGAACAAGCTGCCGGTGCGGATGGCGAACAGGCGGAAACCGGTCGACTTACCGCCTTCGAAGTGCGGCACCGCACGGATCTGCGTGAACAGCTGACTCATGTTCTCCAAGGCGCCATCGACCTCCGAGCGATCGATCAGGAACTCGTTCTCCCCGGTCATCTGAATGTGCTCGTCCGCCACCGCCGGGCGGGTAACCGGAATGCCGCCGGGGCGCGGTGCCGCCGCCACCGGACCCGGCACCTGGGCCGAGTTGATCTCCAACACCTCGTCTTGGCCGTTGCGGGTCAGCACCACGCGGTGCCATTCGATGGCCTTGACCTTGGCGCCGCCGGGGACCTCGTCGCCGACGTGGTAGAGGTCCTGCTTGCGCTTCGGCTCGTCCTCGATGATGCAATACGACTTGTTGTGCTGGTGCAGGGCGACGCCCCACAACTTGAGCTTCAGCGGCGTGGTCGGCGGCGGCTGGGCGGCCGCCGGCGCCGGCGGCGGCGGCTTGGCCGAGTTGAAGATATCGCGCTTGTGGATAATCTCGTAATATCCTTCGGGTTTAGCCGGCTCTTGCGGAATCGGCGGAGGGGGCGGGCTGATATCGACCTCGAGCGGCGGTACCAGCTTGGCCGCCAACGCAGTGCCCACGATTGCGGACGCCGAGTAGGCCGCCAGCGCCAGCAGAACCAAGTTGGCAGCCACCAAATATCGGGGCGAGAACGACATGTTGCGTAAGCCGGGCATCCTATAGTCAAAAGAGTTTGGCGAATTCAAGGCAGACGGGCCGCGGCTTGACTGCGGAATCGCCCCCGGCTACCGAGTGTAAGACGCAATATTGATCAAAAGCTTCAGACCTGACCCGAGGAGAGCGCATGGCACACGAGCTGACAATCGACCTGGGCGGCCGAGCCGAGCCCCGCGGGGACGGCGACGCGATCGTCTCGCTGACCGAGAAGGCGGTCGAGATGGTCAAGCAGACGATGCAGCGCGAGGGCGTGGCGGGTTACGGGTTGCGCGTCGGGGTGCAGGGCGGCGGGTGTTCGGGCTTCCAGTACCAGCTCGCCTTCGAGGAGCAACCGGGTCCGAACGATGCCGTCATGGAGCTCGACGGCGTGCGCGTCTTCGTCGATCGAGAGAGCCAGGCCCACCTGCAGGGCATGACGTTGGACTATGTCACCGGCCTGCACGGCGCCGGGTTCAAGTTTCTCAACCCGAACGCCTCGCGTACCTGCGGCTGCGGGACGTCGTTCGCGCCGTAACAGCCGCCGACTCAGGCTCGGGGTGGCTCGACCCCGGGTGGCCGCAGGGTCGCGGGAAGCGAGTTGAGCAGGCCGACGAACATGGCGATCGACGTTACCATGTCGACCAGCCCCGCCACCGCTGCCGGCCCATCGAGCAGGTAGAGCACCTGGTAGGTGCCGTTGGCGCCGCGCAATCCGAAAACCAGCAGCGCGGTGTAGACAACGGCGCGCTCTCTGCCCGGATCGCGCGCCGCATGCCAGAACAGATAGGCGAGCCCGAGGTTGGCGATCGCCAGCCCGCGCGCCAGGGCAACCGTCTGGGAGGCGAGCGGAATCGCCCCGCTCGGGTCGAGCCCGAAGAGCCATAGCGCCCATCCTAAAGATGCAACCGCACTGATCCGGAGCAGCACCGACACGAAACCCTCGCGTGGGCAGACGGCCCGAGCCTCAGTCCGGATAAAAGAGCGGCCGCCAACTTGCAAGCCGCGCGGTGTGTTCGGCTGCCTTGCCTGCCCGCCGGCGCGCCGCTACAAACTCGGCCCGTGCTGACGATAAGCAATCTCAGCCGATCGTTTGGCGGCCAGACGGTGCTCGATCGCGCCAGCTGGTTCGTCACCGACCGCGAGCGCGTCGGACTGGTCGGCGCCAACGGGTCGGGCAAGTCGACGCTGCTGCGGATCATCGCGGGACTGGACCACGCCGACGACGGCGTCGTCTCGATTCCCAAGGGCGTCTCGGCCGGCTACCTGCCGCAAGACGGCCTGACCGCCGGCGGGCGTTCCGTGCTCGACGAAGCCCTCGATGCATTCGCCGACATCACCGCGCTGGAGCAGGAGTGCCGCCGGCTGGAGCACGCTCTGGGCGAAATGCCGCCCGACGACGCCGAGTACCCGGCGCTGCTCGACGCCTACGCGCGGGTCCGCGAGCAATGGGACACCGAGGGCAGCTACGATCACGAAAGCCAGGCGCGCAGCGTGCTCAGCGGGCTCGGGTTCCGCACCGCCGATTTCGGGCGCGACGCCGGGGAGTTTTCCGGCGGCTGGCAGATGCGGCTCGCGCTCGCCAAGTTGCTCTTGCGACGGCCCGGTCTGCTGCTGCTCGACGAGCCCACCAACCACCTCGACCTCGAGGCGCGCAACTGGCTCGAATCGTTTCTCGCCGACTATCCGTCGACGGTGATCCTGGTCGCCCACGACCACTACTTCCTCGACGTTACCGTCAACCGCATCACCGAGGTGGCGCGCGGCAAGCTGACGGACTACGTCGGCACGTACAGCCACTACCTGGCCGAGAGCCAGGAGCGCCGCGAGCGCGAGGTCGAAGCCTACCGCGTGCAACAGGAGGAGATCGCCCGCATCGAGGCCTTCATCTCGCGCTTCCGCTACCAGGCATCGAAGGCCGCCCTGGTGCAGAGCCGCATCAAGCAGCTCGACCGGGTCGAGCGCTTGCCGGCGCCGGAGGGGCGCACGGGAGCGATTCACTTTCGCTTCCCGGCCTGCGAGCGCAGCGGCCGCGTCGTGTTGGAGCTCGAAGGAGCGGACAAGCGCTACGGAGCCCTCAGTGTGTACAACGGTCTCGACCTGGCGTTCGAGCGCGGGCGCAAGGTGGCGCTGGTCGGACCCAACGGCGCCGGCAAGTCGACGCTCATCAAGCTGCTCGCCGGCGTCGAGCCGCTGAGTGGCGGAACCCGCCGCATCGGACACAACGTGACGCTCGGCTATTTCGCGCAGGACCAGACCCACGTGCTCAACCCCGATCGTTCGGTGCTGGACGAGCTGACCGCGGCGTCGCCGGTGGAAATGGTCCCGCAAGTGCGCAACATCCTCGGGGCCTTCCTGTTCTCGGGCGACAGCGTCCACAAGCGGATCAGGGTGTTGAGCGGCGGCGAGCGCAACCGCCTGGCGCTGGCCATCATGTTGCTGCGCCCGTCCAATTGCCTGCTGCTCGATGAGCCCACCAACCACCTCGATCTGACCGCCAAAGAGGTCCTGCTCGCCGCCCTGCAACATTACTCGGGCACGCTGATTCTCGTCGCCCACGATCGCTACCTGCTCGACCATTTGCCCGAGGAGATCATCGAGGTCGGCGCCGGTCACGCCGTTCGCTACCTCGGCAACTACGAGGATTACCTGCGCCAGAAGGATACCGGCGCGAATGGCGCGCCGCGTTCGTACGCCACGGCCACTGCGCCGCCGCGCGTGGCCGAGCCCGTCCCCGCCGTCGATCGCGAAGAGGCCAAGCGCGCGGCGCGCGCCAGCGCCAAGCGCGATCGCGAGGCGGCGCGCCTCGAGAGCGTCATCGCCGAGAAGGAGATCGAGCTGGCCGCGCTGACGGAACAGATCAACGCGCCGGATTTCTACACGGCTCACGCCAATCCGCAGGGCATTTTCAGTCACTACGCCAAGCTCAAACGCGAGGTCGACGCTCTCTACGGCAAGCTCGAGCGACTCGACGATCCGCAGGCCGCGTCCGACGCGCCGTAGCGCGCCTCAGCGTTGATAGCGCCGCACCGCGCGGTTGTGGTCTTCGAGCGACGCGGAGAACTCGTGCGTGCCGTCGTTGCGCGCGACGAAGTACAGCGCCCGCGTTTCGGCGGGGGCCACGGCCGCCTCCAGCGCCGCGCGGCCCGGATTGGCGATCGGCCCCGGCGGCAGGCCGCCGTGGGCATAGGTATTGTACGGCGACGGATGCGCGAGATCGGCGCGCGTCAACGGTCGCTTCGGCATGCCGACGGCGTACAGTACCGTCGGGTCGGATTGCAGCGGCATGCCGAGGCGCAAGCGGTTGTGAAAGACGCCGGAGATGAGACTGCGCTCGCTGGGCTGCGCGGTCTCCTTCTCGATCACCGACGCCAGGGTGATCATTTCCGCCTCGCTCAGACCAGCCGCCACGCGGCGCGCGGTCAACCGCGCGCTCTCCTCGCGAAAGCGCGCCACCATACGCCGCACCACGACCGGCGGCTCCATCGCCCATTCGAAGGCATAGGTGTCGGGAAACAAGTACCCTTCGACTCCGCTCGCCGGCAACTCGAGGTCGGCGAGCAGATGCGGGTCACTCATCGCGCAACGCCACACGTCGCGCCCACCGAAGCCTTCGCGCTCGAGCACTTCGCCGACCTGTGCGGCGGTCAGTCCCTCCGGCAAGGTCACCCACCGCAAAGCGTTCGCCGGCGACTGCAACAGCGCCAGCAACTCGACTGGCGAGAGCGGATGTTCCAACCGGTACTCGCCGCTGTGCACCCGCCGGTCTTCGCCGCGATAGCGCGCCCACAGGGTCAACAGACGGGGATGGCGCAGCACCCCGGCGCGCTGCAGGCGCTCGGCGACGGCGCGGAACCCCGCTCCAGCCGGTATCGCCACCGCGACGCCGCCGGCGGGCGGCACGACCGGGGTGTGCAACGCCTGCCACGCGTACCAACCCGCGCCGCCCGCCGCCACGGCGCCCGCGCCAATGATCAACACCAGAGCCCGCCCAATCGATCGCATCACCCCTACTCGTTCCCGTGTGCTGATCAACTTCCCATACTTGACATGATGGAACCACCTTGGCAGGTTGCCGTCGCGTGGCGGGTTTGCACGTACGAAGGCTGGGCGGGGCGGCCGGGGAGCGGCGGAATGGCCGGCGGCAGTTGGCGCCCGGTGCGTTGGCTGTGGCAGTCGCCTGCCTCTGTTTGTCCGTCATGCGGGCGCCATGCGCCCACGCGCGGTTGCTGACCGCGTATCAGGGTTTTCAGTCGACGCCGGCGATCAGCCTCAGCACCGTCGACCACCCGATCGCCCGCGGCGAGACGTTCGGCAACATCATGACGCGCTATGGCATCCCCCTCGTCGAGATCAACGAGTGGTATCAGGCGGCGCGCGCCGAAGTCGACTTGAACCACCTGGTGGTCGGGGAGTCGCTCGGTCTCTCGTTCGCCGACGGCCAACAGCTGATCGCCCTGCGCTACGCGGCCGACGACGTGCGGCAGGTCGTGGTGGAACGTGTCGGAGGCCAGCTCGCGGCGCGCAGCGAGTCGCGGCCGGTCGACGTGCGAGTGGTCGCCCTGCGTGGCGTCGTGCGCGACAGTTTCTACGCCTCGGCCAAGCGCGCCGGCCTGCCCGACCCCGTCATCTCCGCCATGGTCGATCTGCTCGGCTCGGAGCTCGACTTCACCTCCGACGTCCACGCCGGCGACCGCTTTCGCGTCCTCTACGAGCAGCGCTCATCGGCCGACGGGCAGGCGCTCAAGCCCGGACGGGTCCTCGCCACCGACTACATCGGCCAGGCGGCAACGACCGCCGCCTTCCTCTACGAAGACGACGGCGAGGCGACGTACGTCGACGCCGAGGGCCGCCCGCTCGAGGGCGCGTGGTTGCGCTATCCGCTCGAGTTCACGCGCATCACGTCCACCTTCTCGAGCTCGCGTTTTCATCCGATCCTCAAGCGGCGCCGCCCGCACCTGGGCGTCGACTTCGCCGCGCCGCCCGGCACGCCGGTGCGCGCGATCGGCTCGGGAACGGTGCGGTGGGCGAACTGGAAAGGCGGCTTCGGCCGCCATATCGAGATCGATCACGGCAGCGGATTCGTCTCGGCCTACTCGCACCTGCGCGGCATCGCCGGCGTCGTCAAGCCGCGCGCGCGCGTGGTGCGCGGCCAGGTGCTCGGCTGGGTCGGCCAGACCGGGTTGGCCACCGGGCCGCACCTGCACTTCGCGCTGTTCGACAACGGCGGGTACGTCAACCCGCTGACCTTGCACCGACGCGCCCCGCAGCCGGCGCGCGTCGACCGCGAGCAGTTCCAGCGCGTGCGCGCCGCGCTCGCCGCGCGGCTGCGCGCCGTCATGCCGAGCGCCTACCGCCCGGCTTCGAGCACGCCGCCGAGCGTCCTGTCGTCGTTGGCCCAGGTGCGCCAGCGCGGCCCGATCCTGCTCACGCTCTAGACCGGCAGTCGGCCGATGGCGTACTTCACTCCACCGCGGCCCCGCGTGTTCGGGCACCGTGGGGCGGCCGGGGTCGCACCGGAAAACACCCTGCCGTCCTTCGCGCTCGCCGCGTCACTCGGCGCCGAGTATCTCGAGCTCGACGTGCACGCGACCAGCGACGGCGTGGTCGTCGTTCTGCACGACCCGACGCTGGAACGCACCACCGACGGCAGCGGTCCGGTGGCCGATCACACGTGGGCGGAAGTCGCCGCGCTCGATGCCGGCTTTCGCTTCTCCCCCGACGGCACCTGGTTCCCCTATCGCGGACAAGGCGTCCGCATTCCGGCCCTCGACGCGGTGCTCAGCGCCTTTCCGGGTCAGCGATTCAATATCGAGATCAAGCAGGCGACCCCGCCGATCATCGACACCGTCCTCGCCCTCCTCGACCACAACGGCGCGACGGACCGCACGCTGCTGGCCGCCGAGCACGATGAAATCATGCAGTCGATTCGCGCCGCCGCGGGCGGGCGGATCGCCACCGGCACCAGTGCCGCCGAGGTCGCGGCCTTCATCGATCGCGTCGCGCGCGGCGACCTGGCGGGCTACGCCCATCCGGGCCAGGCGCTGCAAATTCCCACCGAGTTCGCCGGTATCGACCTGGTGACACCGGCCACGATCGCCGCCGCGCACCAACTCGGCTGCGAGATCCATGTCTGGACCATCAACGACGCCGCCGAGATCGAGCGCCTGCTCGACCTCGGGGTCGACGGGGTGATGTCCGACCTGCCCGGCCTGGTGTCCGCCGCGGTGGCGCGCCGCACCAAGCGGTAGTCGATCAGCTCGGCGTCGCCGCGATCGCGGCGCGGATCGGATCGAACAGCGCCGCGTTGGTCGCGATGATGCCGGGCAGCAACGTCTTCCGCTGATTGAAGCGCAGCGGCAAGCCGTCGCGGTCGGTGATCCGCCCGCCCGCTTCCTGAATCAGCGCCGCGCCGGAGCACACGTCCCACTCGTTCTTCGGCGTCAGACTGAACGTGGCGTCGGCGAGACCGCCGGCGATCAGCGCCAGCTTGTACGCCACGCTGCCGGTGAGCACGACCTGCATGCGCGACTTGAACGGGTCCCACTCACCGCGCTTGTCCTCCGAGCGGCTCGCCATCACGCGCGCCTGGGCCAGGTCGCTGGTTTCGCTCACGCGCGTCAGCACGCCGTTGCGCCGCATCCCGAGGCCGCGGGCGGCAGCGAACATCTCGTCGGTGATCGGATTGTAGCTGACGCCGAGAATCGGCGACTCGTCCTCGACCAACGCGATGCACACGCACAGCTCGGGAATGTGGTTGATGAACTCCTTGGTGCCGTCGAGGGGGTCGACGATCCACACGCGCTTGCGCCCCAGGCGCTCCGGCGAGTCGCGCGTCTCCTCCGACAGCCAGCCGTCGTTCGGAAAGGCGCGCGCGATGTGGCCGTGAATGCACTCGTTGGCGCGCTCGTCGGCTTCGGTGACGGGATTGTCGCGCCCCTTCTGCCGCACTTCCATCGGCAGATCGTAGAAGCCGCGAATGATGGCACCGGCCTCGCGCGCCGCCTGCTCGGCGATGGCCAACTCGTGACTGGGCATGCGGTCAGCTCTCACCGGCGCGCGCCAGCTCGTACTGGTGCACCAGCTCCGCGAGCATCGCGTCGCGCCGGTCGTAGAGCCGCTTGAGCGGCCGCGGCGCGCGGTTGGCCATCGCATAGGCGGTGAGAATGGGCAGCGCGACGGTGCTGTCGACGTAACACACGACGGTGTCGGGCAGCGCGTCCGGGTCCACCTTCCCCCAGCTCACCGCCTCGCCCGGCGTGGCGCCCGACAAGCCGCCCGTATCGGCGCGGGCGTCGGTGATCTGGACGAAGAAGTCGTGTCCTTTCGAAGTGATGCCCAGCACTTCCTGGATCTGCGGCTCGGTCTGCAGCATGAAATTCTTCGGCGAGCCGCCGCCGAGGATGAGCACGCCGCTGTGGCCGTAGCGCGTCTTGGCGTCGAGCACGATCGCCGCGGTCTCGTTGACGTCGCGCGACACGTCGATCGCCAGGCCGTTGCCGGTCAACGCCATCGCGGCGACGTTCATGCCGATCGAGCTGTCGCCGGGCGACGAGGTGTAGATCGGCACCCCGCACTCGTACGCCGCCGCCACCAGCGAGCGCTTGCCGATGCCGAGCGCCTTCTCGCGCTCGCGCATGTACTTGCCCAGCCGGTAGTGGAACTCGGCCGAGCTCATCGAGTGCTGGAACTCCGGGCTGGCAATGACCGTGCGATAGAAGGCGTCGGTCTTCAACAGCACTTCGTAGTCGAAGTAGATGTCGTAGATGCGCACCACGCCTTCGCTGCGCAGCTTGGTGTCGTCGACGAACGGCGAGCCGCGGTGCATGTCGAGACCGATGGCGTAGTGGGTATCGTGGTAGAGATTGGCGCCGGTACTCGTCATCCAGTCGATGAACCCGCACTCGATCAGCGGAATGAACGCCGCGATCCCGAGCCCGGCCGGCGTCAGGGCGCCCGAGACACTGACACCGACGACGACGTCGTCGCCGAGCATTTTGCGGGCGAACAGGTGGCACGCCTCGCGCAGCCGCGCCCCGTTGTAGGCCAGCAGCGTGCGGTCCACCAGATCGGTCAGCGAGATGGTCGCGTCGATCGGCTGCGGATCGATCCGCGGCCGATCCAGATAGCGGCTGCCCTTGGCCATGGCGACCGGTCCCTACCACCTTCACCCGGGCAGGACAATCCACCACCGCGCGGCGTCAGTGATAGACGCGCGACTGCGCCGACGCGATCTCGGCCGCGAGGCTGGCCAGCGTGGCGCGCAGCTCGCGCGTGTTGGCGCGCACCTCGTTATCGAGCTCGCGCAGCCGCTGCCGCGACCCGCTCTGCACCAGCGTGAGGTAGCGTTTCTGCAGCGCGTTGCGCTCCTGAAAGAGGCGGTCCGCCTTGGCGAGCGATATCAGGCGCACGCGTTCGCCTTGCAGGTGGTCGGCGGCGGCGATGAGCCGGCTCAGCAGTCCGGTGTGGTGATTCATCACCGCCTGAGCGCTGGCGCGGTCGCGCACCGGATGCGGGTAGAAGGCGGCCTCGAACTCGGCGAGCGCGGCGGCGATCTCGCCGCGCTCCAAACAGGCGTCGCCGAGCCGCGCCCGCGCCACGCAGCGCTCGATGCGCTGGCGCTCGAACAGTGCTCCCACCGGCACGCGCGCCGCCTGCCAGAGCAAGCTCGTGAGGAAGTACCCCAGGACGAGCGAGACGATCACCAAAACGATCGCGATCAGCGTGGTGGACATCGGCGTCAGGGCCAGTTGCTCTATCGCAGCGCGCGCCCCGCTCGCAACCGCCGGCGCGCCCGCGGTTGACGCTCGACGCGGCCCACCTCTATCCTCGGCACCTTTGCGAGGAGGTCACGGCATGGCAACGGAGTTCTTCCCGGGCGAGGAGGTTTGCGTCGGACGCGACATGGGCGGCCGCCGCATCGAGGTCACCGCCGACGAGATCGCCCGGTACGAAGCCGGCACCGAGGATCACCACCCGTGGTACCACGGCGACTCGCCGTTCGGCGCGCCGGTCGCGCCTGCGCTGCTCTATCACTCGGAAGTGTATCGCGACTTGCGCTGGTATCTGCCCAACCTGATCGGCAACCTGCACGCCAAACAGGAGTGGGAGCTCTTTGCCCCGCTGCGTCTCGGCGACGCCGGCCGCACGCGCTCGACCGTGGTGGAGCGCTATCAAAAGCGCAACCGCGATTACGTCGTCAACGAGGTGCTGCTCACCGATCTCGACGGTCGTTGGCTGCAGCGCAGCCGCACGCACCAGAGCTTTCTCGCCGCGGCGCCGCAAGCCGACATCGTGCACGACAAGGACCGCGAACACCGCCCCGAGCGCCGCTTCGACGTCGGCGGCGGCGACGGCGCACGGCTGGCGCCGGTGCCCAAGACGATCTCGCTGGCAATGTGCGAGGCCTTCTCCGGCCCGGTGCGCAACTACCACAACGATCGCGAAATGGCGCGCGCGCTCGGCTTCCCGGACATCGTGGTGCAGGGCATGATGACCATCTGCTTCGTCTCGGAGCTGATGACCCACGCCTTTGGCGCCGGGTGGTTATGCGGTGGCAAGCTGCAGGTCAGTCTGGTGAACGTCCTCTGGGCGGAAGAGCAGCTGACCACGCACGGTCAGATTCGCGCCGAAACGCCGGAGGGAAGCCGTACGCGGGTGCACGTCGACGTGTGGAGCGAGAAGCCGGACGGCACGAAGACGCTCGTCGGCAATGCCAGTGCGTTGCGTTGAGCGTTCGGACCGCGGTGAAAATTGACTTGGACCCGGAGCGCCACTAGACTCCCGCGGTCATTGGCAGAGAAGGAGTTTGCATGAATCGCACGGTTCGCACCGCGTTGCTCGTCGCGCTGATCGGCCTCGCACCGTCCATGGCCCGCGCCGGCTGGATCATCGAGTGGCGCACGACGCCGTTCAAGACGGGCGGCGAGAAACTCGACTCCGAGACGTTGACCATGGAGGTCTCGAAGAACCAAGCCCGCACGGCCCAGCCGCGCAGCACCACCTTGATCGACTACGACAAGATGCAGTTCACGATCATCAATCCCCAGAACGAGACCTTCTGGTCCGGCTCCGTCGATGACTACGTCAAGGAGATGAGCCAGAATCGCAGCAAAGCGCTCGAAGATCGGATGGGAAAGCGCGGCAAAGAGGGAAAGAAGAAGAAACATGCCGCGACCCCGCCCCCGATGCCGACACCGGTTCCGCCGGTGATTACGATCGTAAACAGCGGCGAAACCAAGACCATCGCCGGGCATACGACGACGAAGTATACGGTCAAGAGCAACGACGAGCTTTTCCAGGAGCTGTGGGTCGCCGAGGACCTCAACCTGTCCAGCGACCTCGATCCGAAGAAGTACATCACCTACCAACAGAAGACGTCGGCCTCGATGCTGGGGAAGTCCGCCGAAGGCTTCACCGCCATCTACCGCAGCGAGGATTACCGCAAGCTGCTGGAGAAGGGCTTCGCGCTCCAAACCACGACCTATCACATTGCCGGGGGCTTCGAGCAGATCGCCACGGCCATCCGCCAGAGTGACGTGCCGGCGAGCAGTTTCGCCGTACCCGACACCTACCGGCGCGTGCGCTTGCTGGACGTCTTCCCGAAGGCGCCGTAGCGCCGCCATGCTGGCCGTCGGCGAACGCGCACCGGACTTCAACGGCGTCCTGGCAGACGGGACGCCGATTCGTCTGCGCGACATGCTGAAGCAGCACCACGTCGTGCTCTACTTCTACCCGCGCGACTTCACGCCCGGGTGCACGCGCGAGGCGTGCTCCTTCCGCGATCACCACGGTGAGATCGCGGCCCTGGGCGCGGAGATCTACGGCGTCAGCCTCGATCCGCCGCAAAAGCACGCCGCCTTCGCGGAGCGCCATCAGCTGCCGTTTCCGCTGATCAGCGACACCGATTGCGCCATCGGCCGCAGCTTCGGGGTGCTGCGGCTAGGCGGGTTATTGTTGACCAAGCGGGTGACGTTCGTCATCGACCGCTCGGGGGTCATCCGGCATGTGACGCAGTCTGAGCTCGGCCTCGATCGCCACACCGACGAGGCGATCGCCGCCTTGCGCCAGCTCGCTTGAACGGGGCGCGACCGGGTCAGGCCGCGCGGCGACCAAACGAGCCGGGCGGAGGCGCCGTCGGCGTCTCTTCACCGCCGCGCGGTGAACCCTCCACCAGGGTGCGCATCTTCGCCACGCGCGTTTTCAGCTCCTTCAGCACCTGCAGGTCCGCCTGCATCTTGCCGAGCGACTCCACCAGGCGGTTGACCTCCTGGATCGCGGGGTCGAGCTCCTCGAGCGCAACGGCGTCGAGCCCGCGCTGGAGTTGGTTGAACATCGACACCAGGGACCCGGTGTCACTGACGCCGGCTTGCGTCAGCCGGTTCTGCATCTTGCCGTAATAACAAAGGAGATCGTTGGCCTGCTTGCGAAGATCTTCCATCACATCCACCTCCCGCTGGGGTTGAGCGTTGGGGCGGAAGCCAATTCCGTGCCGAGAGCTTGCAAATGAGATATCAGCTCGGAATCGGGCCGTAGGAAGTGCCAGCCGCGGACGGGGCCGGCACATCGATGCCGGGACGGTGGCGTTTGACGAGCTATCGCGCCCCCTGGGCGGCCCGGCGATCAGTCCGGCTCTTCGCCGAAGTGGGCGCGGGTGATGCGCTCTTTCAAGTACTCGAGCGTGCCGAGGTCTTCGATGATGTCGCCGCCGGTATCATAGAAGAAGATCTCGCCCTCTTTGTTGCGCCCGACCGCTACCAGCCAGTCGAGATCGTCTCGATCCTTGAGCAGGTAGTTGATCGTCTGCGCGACGCCCTTGCCGGGGATGATCGTGATCTTGGGCTTGAGCGACTTCTGCTGTTTCGCCATCCGTGTATCACGCCTCTCGGGTGTCGGCTTGCGACGCGGCAGATGCGGTCGAGGCCCGCGCCGCAGCCGCTGCGGCGCAGCGGACGATACACCACGCCCTAGGGTCCCGCAAGGCGCGTCGCGCGCACCACCGTCTCGATGTGGTAGGTGTGCGGAAACACGTCGATCGGCTGCACCGCATCGATGCGGTAGTGCGGGCTGATCCGGCGCAGATCGCGCGCCAGCGTGGCGGGGTCGCACGCGACATAGATGATGCGCTCCGGGCGCAGGGCGCAGAGCGTCTGCATCACGGCCGCGGCCCCGCTGCGCGGCGGGTCGAGCACGACGAGGTCGAAGCGCGCCCCGGCAGCGAGCAGGTCGGCGGCGGCGCGTTCCGCCGGCGCACAGCGCGTCTCGTAGCCGTCGATGCCGAGCCGGCGTGCGTTCGCCGCGCCGTCCTCCGCCGCCTGGCGATGCTGTTCGACGGCCACCACGGTCGCACCGCGCCGCGCCAGCGGCAGGGAAAGATTGCCGGCCCCGGCGAACAGATCGAGGACATGTTGCCCCGCGCTCACCTCGGCCATGCGGATCACCGCGGCGACGAGCAACTGGTTGGCCTCCGGATTCACCTGCGTGAACGTGCCCGCGCGCACTTCGAGCACCAGGTCCGGCTCCGGCTCGACGCGAGCGCGCACCTCGCCCCAGCTGTGCCGCCATCCCCGGCCGTGCAACACGACACCGCGTACCCGCGGCTGCTGGGCCATCCACGTCGCGCACGCCTGCTCGTCCGCCGGCTTCCAAGTGCCCTCGACCTCGCCGGACAGCACGACATCATGCGAGCCGTCGCCGCAACCGATGATCTCGATACGGCGCACGTTGCCGGCGAGCGCGCCGACCAGCGCCGCCGCCGCCTCGATCGCCGCATCGACCGGCGGCAGTGCCAGGAGACAGTGCGCGATCGGCACCAACGTGTGTGAGGCTGGCGCGTAGAATCCAACCTGCCCGTCGGCAACGCGCAACTTGAGGCGCTGGCGATAACCGAACTCGCGCGGCGACGGCAACGGCGGCGCCACGATCGCGTCGATGCCGCCGATGCGGCGGAGTTGCTCTTGTACGATGCCCCGCTTGGCCTCCAGCTGAGCCGTGTACTCGAGGTGCTGCCAGGAACACCCGCCGCAGCGCGGCAAATACGGGCACGGCGGTACGCGCCGCTGCGCCGACGGCCGAACGACCTCGACGACGTCGGCATAGGCGAACTTGGGGTGCGGCTCGCGCACGACGATGTCGACGTCCTCGTCGGGTGCCGCGCCGCGCACGAACAGCACCTTCCCGTCGAGCCGCGCGACGGCGTGCGGTCCATAGGCCATGCCGCGGGTGGTCACGCGGCAACGCGCGTCTGCGCCGGACTCGCTCACGGCCGCACTACAGCATGTCCGCGGCGTGAAAAACATGCACCGGCGGTCGCGGGTCTGCTCTGCCGCGCCTTTTGTGCTAGAGGGCGGCTATGGTGCCTCGGCCGATCCGCCACCGTCGCGGCAGGCGCACCGATCTGATGGCGGTCCTCGCCGTGCTCGCCGCCAGCGGCCTCCCCGTTCCACCTCCTGATCGCGCCACGTTGCGGCGCTTCCGGCACCTGGTCGCCGACCTCGGTACCGACCTGTACATCGCGCTGATCGACGAGGTCGTGGTCGGATTCGTTCACGTGACTTATGCACGTCAGCTCACCAGCGGTCCGCGCGCGCGGGTCGAGGCCCTCGTGGTCACCCCCGCCGCGCGCCGCCGCGGCGTCGCCGCATCGCTGGCCGGGCTGGTGCGCCAGCGGGCCGAGCGCCGCGGTTGCAGCTTCCTGCACTGCCAGATCCCGGCCGGCGACGCCGCCGCGCACGCCTTTCTCGCCGGCACAGGTTGGCGGGGGACGGGCGAAGAGTTTCAGTTTGACCTAGCCGGACCGGCACAGTAATCAAACTTCATCGGGAATCGCACCCGCAGCGTGAGGGCGGGAAGCGCGGAGCCGACCCCCCGCGCCGCGGCGGGCAGGCCCGCCGCCGGACGGTGCGTGCGGCGCAGGAACCTCGCCATGCGACCCGACCGCAGGCGGGGAGGGAGAATCGGAGCAGCACAGGTGGCGGTGTTTCAGAAGGCAATCGCTCAGCTCATGGAGGACCGCCGGACGCGGCCTCCGGAAGCGGACGATGTCGGGTGGCTGGCACCGGTGCTTGCCGAGCTCTCCCGCCGCGTTCCGGCAGCCGAACGCGACGCAAGCGCCGCCTTCGCCCGCGAGCTGTTCGGCAAGGCCGAGGCGCCGCTGGCGACGGAGCCAGGCCCGCTCGTGCGCCTGGCCTTGCGGGCCTACCAGTTCCTACGCGACCGCGGCACACAGCCGGTCGCCGTGCGCATCGTACCAGCCGGCGACACCGCGATCGCCGGCGGCGCGCTCTCCGTCGTCGAGAGCGTTCTCGACGACCAGCCGTTCATCGTCGACACCCTCTGCGCCGCCATCGAGCGCGCCGGCGGGGAGATTCTCCACCTCGTGCACCCGATCCTGGGAGTGCGGCGCGACGCCCGCGGGCGCCTCGAAGAGATCGGAGCGCCCGACTCGATGCCGGCACGCGAGTCGTTCGTCCGTGCCGAGGTGGCACACCTCGCGCCGAGCGCGGCCCTCGAACGCGAGTTGGTGGAACGCCTGCACGACGTCGCGCGCACGACGGCCGACTACCGGGCCATGCGCGCGCGCGTCGCCGATCTCGCCGAGGGCTTGCGCCGCCTGCCGCCACCATGGGCCGATGAAGCCGCCGAAGTGGCAGCGTTGCTCGATTGGCTCGGGGAAAAGAACTTCGTCTATCTCGGCTGCGCTGCGTTGCGCCGAGACGGAGCCGACGGCGCCCTGGTCGAGCAACCCGACACCGGGCTCGGCCTGCTGCGCGCCGACGATCGGTCGGCCGACCGCTTTCTGCCGGCGCTGGTCGACGACGCGCGCGCCGCCGCAACGCCCCTGCTGCGCGTCACAAAGAGCCGCGCCCACAGCCCGATCCACCGCCTGGCACTGATGGACGATCTCGCCGTGGCCGAGATCGACGACGCTGGTGCGATCACCGGCGAGCACCACCTGCTCGGCCTGTTCACCTCAAAGGCCACCTTCGCTGCCGCCAGCGAGATGCCGGTCCTGCGCCGCGAGCTGCATCGATTGATCCAACTCGAGGGCGCCTTGCCCGATTCGCACGACTACAATGACCTCGTAGCGCTGTTCGACAGCGTGCCGAAGGAGGAATTGTTCGGCAGCGCCGCAGCCGATCTGCAGCCGCTCCTGCACGCCGTCGCCGCGGCGCCGGCGCGACCCGGCCTCCGCGTGCTGTGCCGTCCCGACCGCACCCGACGCGTCCTGTTCGCCACCGTCATCCTACCGCGCGCGCGCTTTTCCACCGCTCTGCACACCCGTATCGGCGAAGAGCTGCGCCGCCACCTTCACGGCGAAGAGCTGCACGCGCACCTGGCTCTGGACGAACGCCCGGTCGTCCGCTTGCACTATGCCTATGCCATCGCGCCAGCGATCCGCGACGCGCCGCCAGTGGAGGCGCTCGAAGCAGCCCTCAACGGCCTGTTGCGCACCTGGGACGACGAGTTGCGCGAGCAGCTCGGCATCGCACACGCCGCGGCGACAGCCGACCGTGTGTTCGCCCGCTACCGCGGCGTGTTCCCCGCCGGCTACAAGGCGGGCACGTCCGTCGAGCAAGCCGTGCGCGACATCCGCTGCCTGGAGGCACTGGCGGCGAGCGGACGGGGACAGATCGAGATCACGGCACCCGTCGCCGGCGCCGTACCCGCCCTCACCTCCCTGCGCATGTTTCTCGCCGAGCCGCTCGTCTTGAGCGACTTCATTCCCGTGCTGGAGAACCTCGGAATGCGGGTGTTCGGCGAGGAAATCGTCGACCTGACGCTTGCCGAGCCGGCGCCGGTGCGTGTGCACACGTTCTTCGTCCAGGCGGCCGGCGCACCCGAGATCAACATTGCGGCAGCCGCGCCGCTGCTGGTCCCCGCCCTGCACGCGGTGCGCGATGGCGCGGTGGAGAACGACGCCTTGAACGCGCTCGTGCTGCGCGCCGGGCTCGAGTGGCGTGCGGTCGACCTGCTGCGCGCCTACGTCGAGCATGCGCGTCAGGTCGGCACGGCCAGTCGCACCACCCTGATCGAAGCGCTGACCGAATACCCGGAGTGCGCGCGGCGGCTGTTCCGCCTCTTCGCCGTCAAGCTCGATCCCGACGCATCCCCGTACGCCCCGGCGCGGCGAGCGGAAGGCCCCGTGGCCGAAGCCGAGGCCGCCTTCCAGACCAGCGTGGACGCCGTACAGAGCCTCGGACACGACCGCGTCTTGCGGGCGCTCGGCGCCGCGGTCGCCGCGACGGTGCGCACCAACTTCTACATTGCAGCATCCGAGGGTGCGGCACCGGGCGCCATCGCGATCAAGCTCGACGCGGCGCGGCTGCCCCACTTGTCGCTGCCGCGGCCGATGTTCGAAGCGTACGTCCACGCCCCGCACATGGAAGGCATCCACCTCCGCGCCGCACGGGTCGCGCGCGGCGGCATCCGCCACAGCGACCGGCCGGACGATTTTCGTGCCGAGATCCTGGGCCTGATGCGCACCCAGGTGGTCAAGAACGCCGTCATCGTTCCGGCCGGGGCCAAGGGTGGCTTCGTCGTCAAACACCGGCCGGGGACTGCGCGCGCCGCAGGCGACGCGGAGCGCGCCTATCGCACGCTGATCGAGGCCCTGCTCTCGATCACCGACACCATTGAAAACGGGCGCATTATCTCACCGCGCGGACAGATGATCTACGACGAACCCGATCCGTATCTGGTCGTCGCCGCCGACAAAGGCACAGCGCAGTTCTCCGACATCGCCAACTCCATCGCGGTGCAGCGCGGCTTCTGGCTCGGCGATTCCTTCGCCTCGGGTGGCGCCACGGGGTACGACCACAAGCAACTCGCAATCACGGCGCGCGGAGCTTGGGAGAGTGTCCGACAGCACTTTCGCGAGCTCGGGCGCGACGTCGACCGCGAGCCGGTGGCGGTCATCGGCATCGGCGACATGAGCGGCGACGTTTTCGGCAACGGGGTGCTGCGCGCACGAACCCTGCTGCTGCGGGCGGCCTTCAACCATCGGCACGTGTTCCTCGATCCGGCGCCGGACCCGGAGCGCGCGTTTCGCGAGCGCGAGCGCCTGTTTCGCCTGCCGCGTTCGGGTTGGGACGACTACGACCCCGCCTCCATCAGCCCGGGCGGCGGGGTCTACCGGCGCGACGCGAAAGTCGTCGATCTCGCGCTCGCGGCGCGCGCCATGTTGGACCTCGGATCAGATCCGGTGTCGGGGGAAGACCTCGTGCGCGCCGTGCTGTCGATGCAGGCCGACCTGCTCTGGAACGGCGGCATCGGCACCTACGTCAAAGCCAGCGACGAAACACACGCGGAGATTGCCGACTCGGCCAATGACGCCGTGCGCATCGACGCCCGCCAGCTGCGCGTGCGCGTCGTGGCCGAGGGCGGCAACCTCGGCTTCACACAGCGCGCCCGCATCGAGTTCGCCCTGGCCGACGGGCGCCTGAACACCGATGCGATCGACAACTCCGGCGGCGTCGACTGTTCCGACCACGAGGTCAATCTCAAGATCGCCTTGCAGCCGCCGGTGGCGCGCCGCGAGCTGACGGTCGAGCAGCGCAATGCGCTGCTCGCCGAGCTGGCCGGTGATGTCTGCGAGCGCGTGCTCGCCCACAACCACCGCCAGGCCCTGCGCCTGAGCCTCGATCAAGCGAGCTCGCGCACCGGGCTCAGTGCCTTTCGCGATCTGATGGCCACACTCGAAGAGACGGCCGGGCTCAACCGCCGATGGGAGCAGTTGCCGACGCGCGAGGATCTGCGCGCCCGCCGCAGCCGTTACGTCGGACTGACCCGACCCGAGCTCGCCGTGCTGCTCGCGTTCACCAAGCTCGACTTGCAGCGCCGCCTTCTCACCTCGACGCTGTGCGATGCGCCCGAGCTCGAGCCGTTTCTGTGCGACTACTTTCCCGACGTCGTGAACCAGCGCTTCGGGTCGTCGGTGCGGCAACACCCGCTGCGACGCGAGATCATCGCGGTCGAGCTGGCCAACCGACTCGTCGACACGATGGGCATGACCTTCCTCACTCGCCTGGCGCGCGATACCGGGCGCGACCCGATCGACCTCGTCGCCGCATGGACCGTCGCGATGGCGGTGTGCAACGGCGAGGACCTTCTCGAACGGCTCACGGCCCGGCGCGCGTTTCTTTCCGCCGACGCAGAGCTCGCGTGCCGCAGAATGTTCGAACGCGAAGTCGAGAACGCCACCCGGTGGGTCGTGGAGACGCACGCGGAGCCGATCGCGCCGGGGGTGCTCATCGACCGCTTCGAGCAGCCCGCGCGCAGCCTCTTGCGTTCTTGGCCCGAGCTGCAGCCGGCTGATTGGCGCGAGTGGCATCGCACGGAAGTCGCGCGGCTCGTCGCGCTCGGCCTCGACCCCACCCTCGCCGATGATCTGACTCGACTCACGGCCGCGCAGGACCTGCTGGAGATCGCGCTCATCGCCACCGCCCTCGATCGCCCGCCACCGGATGTCGCGCAGGCCTATTTGCGCGTCGGCGCGCTGGCCGATCTCGACTGGATGCGGCGCGCGCTGCCGGCGGCGGCCGGCGAAGACCGCTGGGAACAACGCGCGCTCGGCGGACTGCTCGAAGAGCTGCTGTTCGCTCGCCGGCAGCTCTGCATCGCCGTGCTGTCGTGCGAACAGAGCGGCGGCGATCTCGACACCTGCATGGACCGCTATGCCGAGGCACATGCGGCGGAGCTGGCGCGGTTGCGCAGCATCATTGCCGATCTCAAGGCGGCGCCGCGAGCGGCCATGGCGGGGATGTTGGTCGCAATGCACGAGCTCGGTCGATTGGTGCGTCCTGCCGAGGCGTGACGGCACCGAGGTGGAGTGAGCATCCAAGTCACCTTCCTCGGCGGCGGCGACGCCTTCAACGCGTCGGGTCGCTGTCACGCCAGCTATCTGGTCAGCGCGCCCTCGGCGTGCGTTCTGCTCGACTGTGGGCCGACCGCCCTGCTCGCTCTGCGGCGCGCCGGCATTGCGCTCAATGACATCGACGCCGTTCTGCTGAGTCACCTGCACGGCGATCACTTCGCGGGGCTGCCGTTCCTCCTTCTCGCCTGGACGCTCGAGACCGGACGCCAGCGCCCGTTCACCCTCGTGGGGCCACCCGGCACCGAACAGCGCGTCCTCGACCTCTACCGCGCCATGTACCGAAACCTGGCGGCGAAGCCGTTGCCGTTCCCCTACCGCTGCATCGAGGTGGAGCCGGGCAGTCGCGTCTCGGTCGGCGCCGTCGAGCTGCTGCCCTTCCGCGTCCCGCACCAGGAAACCGAGATCTCACTGGCGCTGCGGCTGACGGTCGAGGGCAAGACGATCCTCTACTCGGGCGATACCGGGTGGACCGAAGAGCTGGTCGTCCAGTCGCAGGGAACGGATCTGTTCATCTGCGAATGCTGCTACTTCGAGACGCGCGTCGACTACCATCTCGACTACCCGCGGCTCGCCGCCAACCATCACCGCTTCGGCTGCCGGCGGTTGGTGCTGACACACGTCGGCCGCGAGGTGCTCGCGCGCCGCGCCGAGATCGCCCTCGAGATCGCCGAGGATGGCCTGAGCGTCGAGCTCTAGCGCCGCTCGCGCTCGGCCCGCAGCTGCTGGGGGGTGACGATGAGCGAGCTCTGCGAGCGCTCGGCTTCCTGCTGCGCGGCCGCCTGGAAGTACAGCGCCAGGCTGCCGCGCGCCAGGTGCTCGCAGAACGGGATCCCGCGACCGCCGTGCGCGCTGCGCGCCAGCGCGGCCGCCACGGTGACCGCCGTGCGCGCCGGCTCACGGCGGCCGGTGCTCCAAAAGACATAGGCCGTCTCGTACAGCCAACGCACCCAGCTGTCGCGCGACGCGCCGCCGAACAGGCGCTCCACGGCCCCGTCGATGACGCTGCGAAAGCGCTCTTCCTGTTGGGCGCGGTCGAGCACCAGCGGGCTGTCGCGAATCGCCGCGAGCTCGTCGAGATACGGCTTGAGCTGCTCGGGTGTGAACACCCACGTGCGAAACTCTTTCTGCTCGATCAGCGTCCCCGACTGCGCCAGCCGCTCATCGTCCGCGGTCAACGCCGCCGCGTCGACGTGCGCCAGGATCAGCGGCGGCATCTCCTCGAGGCCGGGCTCGTGGACGAGCTGCGCGCGCAAAGCCGGGTAGTCGCCCTCGATCCGCGCTTCGCGCGCCCGCGCCCAGGCGAACGCTCGGCGCATGAGGAAATCGCAGTAGCGCCAATCCGCCGGTACCAAGGTCAGCTCATGCTTCGCCTGGAGCTCGCCGCGCACGGCCTTGAGCGCCTTGCGCGTCACTACCGTGAGATCGGTCTCGCGCATGCCATCGGGGTCGTTGATCACGGCGAACAGGTGCAGGACGCCGCCGCTGCGCGGCTTGACCAACCACACCAGCTGGTCGCCACGGCCGTCGATTGGCGACAGATAGCCCTCGATGGCGGCGGGAACGATCGGCCCGACCGCCGCTGGTGTCGGAGCGGCGGGGACAGCGACGCCGCGCTGCTCGAGGCGGTAGAGGGCGCGCTTGACCTCCTTGTGCACGAGCTTGTCGGCGCTGGCGGCCTCGAGCTGCTGCAACAGCGCGACGCTCTCGTCGCCGGGCAAGGCCCCCAGGCGCTGCGCAATGGCGAGGTCCGCCGCGGCGTCGCGGCCCATCGACGCGGTCAGTACAGAGGGCGCCGCATTGCCGGCGACACCCCACGATTGCAGTAGCGCCTCGCCCGCCCGCAGCGACTCGTCACGGTCGCGCTTCGCCATCACCCTCTCGTGGTGCCGCCCCGTCGGCGGGTGCGTCCGGGGCCGCCGGCGCCGCCGCCGCAGCCACCGGCGCCGCGGCGGGATACATGTTCAACATCGCCGTCACGTGCTCGCGCATCCATTTCGGGTCCCACCACTCGACCGGATCGACGTGCACGCCGTGCACCAGGATGGAGAAGTGCAGGTGGTCGCCACCGGCCAGCCCGGTCTCGCCGGTCTGGCCCAGCGTCTCCCCCGCCTGCACCTCCTGACCCATCTTCACCGCGATGGTGCTCAGGTGCCCGTACAGCGAGCTGACGCCGAGCCCGTGATCGAGCACGACGGTGTTGCCGTAGATGCCGAGGTTTCCGGCCAACACCACCGTCCCGCGCTGCGTCGCCTCGACCGGCGCGCGCAGCAGCGAGGCGAGGTCGTACCCGAGATGCGTCTGGCGGTCGATGACCGTGCCATCGTGCACGTAGGAACGCCGGTCGGCGAAGGCACTCATCGGCGCCGCATTCGACTGGCGTCGGAAGACGCCGTCCCACAGCGGGGCGGGAGCCGACTTCTCCGTCGCGGCGCGCAGTTGCTTCTCCGACTCGCGGCGCAGGTCCCGGTTGACCGCCAGGTAGGCCGCGACCAGATCGCTCGGCAGCGTCAGCCCGTTGGCCGCATAGATGTCGGGCATCTTGCGCTGCAGGAAGGCATCGTCGATGTTCAGCGACCGCTCCGGAAACACCCGGCCCTTGATGCGAATCGGCAGAGCGGCCTCGCGCGTGTTGCCGACCGCATCGGCCACGCGCACGACGGGGCGTGCGTCGACAGACAGATCCTGCGGCACGGCGAAGAGCGCCAGGGCGATCCCCGGGTCGGCGAAGTAGCCGCGGGTGGCGGGAAAGTAGTAGTCACCCACCGCGACGCCGGCGCGCTCGGTGTCCTCCCCAACGCGGAACAACGCTACCGCCACGCCGCCCAGACGCAGGTTGTGTTGCGTCGTCAGCAGCTCGAGGGGCGGCGCCGTGAGGTCGATCGTCACCGTCTGCGACGCGATCGCACCGCTCCGCGGCTCGACCAGGTGCCAGGCATACGTGTCGGCGAACACCTCGACTTGCGCCGGTCCTTCGGGCACGCCGAGCGTGCGCAGGTCAGCCTCGACATGCAGGCGCCGCTCGGTGACACCGCTGCCGCGCCAGCCCGACGGCGGAATGGTCTCCGAGAACAGCGCGTGCGTCTGGCCGCCGGCCGTCAGGCGCACGTCGATCTGGCGCAAGCCGGGGCCCGAACCGCGCACGACGACGTCCCACGTCGCGTTGCCACCGACGACCGGGTGCTCGGCATCGAATGTCACGAGCGGCGGCTGGCGCTCGAACTTGACCCACCACAGCCCCGCCAGGGCGATGATGAGGAATGCCGCCGCCGCAGCTAACAGCGCGCGCATCGCTGTGACCCAACCCTCACCGAGCCGACGGTTCCTGAATGCCTCCACCATGTCAAGCCAGCGCCGCGTTCGCGCCGCCTTCCTTGCCTTGTCGGAGGGAGTCCACTAAGCAGGCGCGACATCATGATCGCACCTGGGACAGAGATCGCCCCGGCGGAAGGGCAGCTGGGCGTGCTCCTGCCGGGACTGGGCGCGGTCAGCACGACCCTGATCGCCGGGGTCGAACTGATCAAGAAGGGCCTCGGCAGGCCCATCGGCTCGCTGACGCAACTCGGCACGATCCGACTCGGCAAACGCACCGACAACAATACGCCGTTCATTCGCGACTTCGTGCCGCTGGCCGGTGTGAGCGACCTGGTCTTCGGCGGCTGGGACATCTTTCCCGACGACGCCTACGAGAGCGCGCTGCACGCGGGGGTGCTCAGCCCGGCCCAGCTCGAACAGGTGCGCCCGGAGCTCTCGTCGATCAAGCCCTGGCCGGCGGTGTTCGATCCCGACTTCGTCAAACGGCTGCACGGCACGCACGTCAAGAGCGCGCCGAGCAAGATGGCGCTGGCCGAGGCGGTGATGGCCGACATCGAAGGCTTCCGCGCCCGCACCGGGGTCAGCCGTCTGGTCATGATCTGGTGCGGCAGCACGGAGAGCTTCCTGCGCCCGAGCGCCGTGCACCAGAGCTTGGCGGCTTTCGAAGCCGGGCTGCGCGCCAACGACGCCGGCATCGCGCCGAGCATGGTCTACGCCTACGCCGCGCTGCGGCTCGGCATTCCGTTCGCCAACGGCGCGCCCAACCTCACCGCCGACGTCCCGGCCCTGGTCGAGCTGGCGGAGACGCGCCGCGTGCCGATCTGCGGCAAGGACTTCAAGACCGGCCAGACGCTGATGAAGACGATCCTCGCGCCCGGGATCAAGGCGCGGATGCTCGGGTTGAGCGGCTGGTTCTCGACCAACATCCTCGGCAACCGCGATGGCGAGGTGCTCGACGAACCGTCATCGTTCCGCACCAAGGAGGAGAGCAAGCTCTCGGTACTCGATGTCATTCTGAGCAAGGACCGCAACCCCGAGCTCTACGGCGACTACGTCCACCGCGTCAGCATCCACTACTACCCGCCGCGCGGCGACAACAAGGAAGGGTGGGACAACATCGACGTCTTCGGGTGGCTCGGCTACCCGATGCAGATCAAGGTCAACTTCCTCTGCCGCGACTCGATCCTCGCCGCGCCGCTGGTGCTCGACCTGGCCCTGTTTCTCGATCTCGCACAGCGCGCCGGCATGCACGGCGTGCAGGAGTGGCTCTCCTTCTATTTCAAGAGCCCGCAGACCGCGCCCGGTTTGTACCCCGAGCACGATCTGTTCATCCAGCTCATGAAGCTGAAGAACACGCTGCGCTACCTGCGCGGCGCAGAGCTGATCACGCACCTCGGGCTCGAGTACTACGACTGATCAGACGGTCCGGCGCCGCGCTCACCCGACTGTTCGAGCCCGCGCCGCACCTCGTCGGACACCGGCGTATTGAGATCGAGGCGCATCGGCGCGATGGAGACCATGCCCCCGCCCACTGTCTCGATGTCGCCGTCGGGACACCTTTCGATCGGCGCGTACGAGCGGAAGCGGTGCTGGTAGATCCCATCGGCCGTCGGCGAGAAGAGCGCGCCGTAGCGCGCGCGGGTCACGCGCGTCAGGCGCCGCGGCGTCGCTGGCGTCACCTCGGCCGGCATATTGACCGACAGCACGTCGACCGCGGCGGGAAAGCCGCGCTCGATGACCGTGCGGGTGATGGCGAGCGCCGTGGCCGCGGCGTGCCCACAGCGCGGGCCGAGCAGTGCGGCCCGATCGGCACCCGCCAGACCGTAGGCGTCGGACGGAATGGCCATCGAGAAGGCGATGCTCGGCACCCCGGCCAGCGCGGCTTCGAAGGCGGCGCCGACCGTGCCGCTGGAGAAGACGAATGCGGTGCCGTAGTTCAGCCCGAGGTTGATCCCGGAGACGACCAGGTCGGGCGGGTCTGCGAAGAGCGCGTGCACCCCGAGGCTGACGCAATCAGCCGGGGTGCCGTGGACGGCGTGCATTTCGACCCCCGCACGTGCCGTGCGCTCGACCCGCACGCGCTCGAAGCGCGAGATCGCCTTGCCGATCCAGCTCCGCTCGCGATGCGGAACGACCACGCGCACCGTGCCCAGCTCCGCCAGCGCCACCGCCAACGGCATGAGCGTCGGCGAGTCGATTCCATCGTCGTTGGTCACCAACAGGGTCCGCATGGCGGCTCGCGTACCACGTCCGCCCCGACGGCGGAACCGCCCCGCCCCTTGCCTCCGCGCCCGCGCCAGCCGACATCTCCACCGCCGCGAAAAAACCTGCCGCCGAGCGCGATTTCGCCCCTTGACTCGTCATGGGCGCACGACTAAAGGATTCCAGTCCCGATAGGGCTGTTCTCCGTATGCGCCTATCCCCCCGGGAATCGACTGTCGTGCACTCCTGCAATTGGAACGCGTGTTGGTGCCGAGCACACTGACGCGACAGCGCGCGTGTAACGGTCTCTGGTGCGGCGCGCCCATCCTCGGGCGGTTAGAGGACGGCGCACGGGTGAACCCGCCTCCTGAACGTGGGGAGTAGAGAGGTGAGGACAATGGACAAGAATCGCTCCCGCGCCAAGGCGCGAACGCTGCCCGACGACTCGAAGACCGGCACCCGGCCCTTCGATGACATTGGACAGACCGAAGGCGCTGGCGAGGAAATCGAGGGCGTCATCTCCATGCTCGGCGAGATCGACGTCGACAGCGTCGAATCACTGGCGGAAGCCGGCCTGGCGAAGGAAGTCGAGGAGAAGGACGCGGAGTGGGTCGAGGAGGAACGCGAGGAGCGCACCAGCAGCTTCAGCGAAGACACCTCCGATCCGGTCCGCATGTACCTCCAGGAGATCGGCGCGGTCTCCCTGCTCAGCCGGGAGCAGGAAGTCGAGATCGCCAAGCAGATCGAAGAGGGTGAGCACCAGGTGCGCGAGCACGTCCTGACCCACCCTTTCACCCTGAGCTACCTGCTCGAGTTGGCCGATCGGATCAAAGCCGGGGAGCTGAACGAGCGCGACCTGCAGGACGAAGAGGCCGAAGAGGAGACGCAGGACGCCGAAGCCAGCGAGACCGTGGCGGCCACGGATGGCGTGGTCCTGAAGACGCTCGAGAAGCTGCGCAAGCTGTCGCAAGAGCAGGTGCTGGTGGCGGAAGCCGCCCGCAAACCGCGCGCTGGAGCACAAGCCGAGCGCAAGCTGGTGAGCGTGCGGCAGAAACTGCGCCGCGTCCTCGACGAGTTGCAGCTCGGGCGCCGCCACATCACGACCATCGTCGACAAACTCAAGAAGGCCGAGCGCTTTCTCACCCAGCAGCACGACCGCATCGCGGCCTGCGAGCGCCGCACCAAGCAGTCGGCCGCGCAGATCGCACGTCTGGGTTCCAAGCTGCGCGCCGACGACAGCCGTTCGGTGCAGGCGGCGAGTCGCGCGCTGCGGATGAACCCCGATGATGCCCGCCGTCTCGTCGACGACCTGCGCGCGGCGAAGAAGCACATTGCGGAAGTCGAGCGCGAGGTCAGCATGACCCGCGAGGAGCTGGCGAGCACGCTGCGCATCATCCGCGCCGGCGAGAGCCGGGCGCAGGAGGGGCAGAAGAAGCTGATCGAGGCCAACCTGCGCCTCGTCGTGAGCATCGCCAAGCGCTACACCAACCGCGGCCTCGGCTTCCTCGACCTCGTGCAGGAGGGCAACATCGGCCTGATGCGCGCGGTGGAGAAGTTCGAGTACCAGCGCGGCTACAAGTTCTCCACCTACGCCACCTGGTGGATCCGCCAGTCGGTCAGCCGCGCCATCGCGGACCAGGCGCGCACGATCCGCATCCCGGTGCACATGATCGAGACGATCAACAAGGTCGTGCGCTCGTCGCGCTACCTCGTGCAGCAGCTCGGCCGCGAGCCGACGCCCGAAGAGATCGCCCAGAAGATGGAGATGCCGCTCGACAAGGTGCGCAACGTGCTGCGCATCGTCAAGGAGCCGGTCTCGCTGGAAACACCGATCGGCGACGAGGAAGAGAGCTCGCTGGGCGATTTCGTCGAGGACCGGCAGACCGTTTCGCCGGCCGATGCCGCGGTCTACACCAGTCTCGAGGAGCAGACGCGCAAGGTGCTGGCGACGTTGACGCCGCGCGAAGAGCAGATCCTGCGCATGCGGTTCGGCATTGGTGAGAAGTCGGACTACACATTGGAAGAGGTCGGCCAGCGCTTCGCCGTCACGCGCGAGCGCATCCGTCAGATCGAGGCCAAGGCGCTGCGCAAGCTGCGCCACCCGAGCCGGGCGCGCTCGATCGAATCGTTCGTGGGCAACTGAGCTCCAGTTGCGCCACGTCTCTGGTGGTTGGGGGGTAAGGGAGGGAGGCGATGCTCAAGACGAATGACCTGGAAAAGGAGCTGCGCACGTGGCGGGAAGCCCGCGCTCGCAAGCAGGCCGCAAAACCGGTCTCCAATGCGAACGACCGGCGAACGGTCCGCGTGAACGGGCAAGAAGTCGTGGTCATCACGAAGCCCAAGCGCAGCATCGCCTGATCCTCGCTCCTCCCGCGCCGGACGGTCGAAAAGCCAACCAGCCGGTGATCTCACGACCCGCGCCGCGCGCAGTTGACTTTACTGTGTGCGGCGATTACCGGTGCCGTATGCGCAATATCGCTTGGCCTTGGGGACTGATCGCCGGCGTGGCGGCGGCGCTGATCGTGAGCGCCGGTACGGCACAGGCACGCCGCCCCTCATGCGACGACATCGCCGCCGCGCGCACCGCCGGCAAGGCGGACGACGAGATCAAGACGGCGCTTGGGGTCACCAGCGCCCGGATCGAAGCCTGCGACCGTATCGCGGCCGACCGCGAGGAGACCGCAGCACGCCGCGAACGCATCCGGGCAGCACGGGCCGCGCGCGGCATCGCAATGCACTGAGCCCCCCGGCTCGCCCCATTCTCTCGGCGCGGGCACTTGCGGCCGAGACTCGGCTTGCCTCAGCGCCCGACCGCGCGTATCGTCAGCAGGCACATGCGCACTCGCTGGACTTCACTATTGCTCGTCGCGATCGCAACGCTGGTCGCGACCGCGCGGCCGATCCGCGCGGATACGATCCGCTACGTCCTTACCGCAGGCAGCCAGATCACCCACTTCTGCAGCACCTGCGACGAGGGCGCGACCGAACCAAAAGCGTTGCACGGCACTTTCGATTTGACCGTCATGCCGGTTCCGGCTGAGCACGCCGTCGAAGCGGTTACGGCCGTCGACTGGGAAGGGGAGGCGCTGCAGATCACGGGCACCGGTTTCGTGCAGCGGCTGGGCACGGATCGCCTGGCGATGGTGGTCGACGCGCGTGTCAACGGCGAGTCGGCATTGTTGACCAGCGCGCGGCGCCAGACCTCGTCACCGGGAGAGCTGCGGATCCACCTGGCCACGCCGCGCGGCAGCGACAACGGCTATCGCCTGACCCTCGTGGCCGTACCGATGATGACCGACGCCCCCGATGCGGACGGTGACGGCGTGCCCGACACGTTCGACAATTGCCCGGCGGTCGGCAGCTCGAATCAGGACGATGCCGACGGGGACCGGGTCGGTGACAGTTGCGATCTCTGCCCCGAGACGCCGCTGGGCAACCCGGTGCTCGACGACGGTTGTGCGCCGAGTCAGCGCTGCGATTGCGACGGACCAGCGCCGGACGAGGAATGGGAAAGCCCGCGCGCCTACGTCCAGTGCGTCGCCATCACGCTGAAGCGCATGCGCCAGCAGCGCAAGTTGTCGCGCGACGTCGTGCGGCAGATCATGCAGGACGCTGTCCGCTCCGGATGCGGGCGCCGCGTCCTCGCCCTCCTCGACTGACCCCAGCCCGGTCAGCGATGGCCGCCGCCGTAGCCGTGGGTCGATTTGACCGCTGACTCGGTGGCGCTGTTCAAGTACTCGAGCACGCCCGGCGCGTCGAAGTATTCGAACAGATACAACGACATGGCACCCAGAATGAGACCGTAGAAAAACTCCCGCACGTCTGAAACCTCCCGCGGCGGGAGTATACTGAGCGAGCGGTGTTGGTCAACGACGATCGCGAGGCGCGATCAGCGCGCCGCCGCAGCGACTCAGGGGAAGTAGATAGTCGCAGAACGACCACCTTCGAGGAAGGGATCGTTGGCCGTCGTCTGCAACTGACCGAACGCGGTGAAGCGGTCGATCACCAGGCCCACCACTGGCTCGGAAACGCCGCGCACGACGACGTGCGCCGTCTCAGTGCCGAGCGACGAGGTGCTGAGCGTGCCGAGGCTGCTGAAGGGCAGCACCGTGTGACAGGTGAGGTGGAACGAGGACGAGAACACTTGCTCGAACTCGTTGATGATCGCCAGCTGGACCGTCGTATCGGTCGGCACTTGCGTCAGGAGATCCTGCGAGCACGGCACCAGCACCATCGAGCTGGCGCTGCCGGTCTTGCGCGTGAAAACCTGGAAATGCAGCCGGTCCGGGCATTCCTCATACGTCGAGCCGTCGAGATCCACCACGCCCGAGAAGCTGCCCGGCGACAGACGCTGGAAACCGATGGCGCCGTAACCGACCGTTTCTCCGGCGTGCGTGGTGCTGGTGTCTGCGATGTCGTACACCAGGGCCCGCCCCTGCAACACATTGTGCGCCGCCAGCTCGGGCGTCGGCGGCTGCACGGCGCACTTGAGCTCGCCGACACCGTCGAACGGCGGCACAGCGGTGAAGGTCAACGGATTGTTGGTCCCGCGGCTCGCCAGCCACGACAGCGGCTGTTGCGCGGTGAGGGAAACGCTGAACCCGATCTCGATGCACTCCGTCCCCGACTTGCGCACGTAGAAGCAGTCCAACCGCTGTTGCTGGTTGGACATGTTGAAGATCTCGATGCGCGTCTCCTGCGCGGCGGTGGACACTACATACGGGAAGACAATCAGCGCCGACGCCAGCCGCTGCGCCGGCGGAATGCCGCCGGCCTCGGCGAAAGCGATCTGCCCGTCACCGGGATTCGGCGTCGACGTCGGCCGCGGCGTCAATGTGATGGTGCGCGTGCGCGACGGGGTGCGTGTGAACGTGGGCGTCCGTGTCGGGGTCGCCGTGCGGGTTGCCGTGCTCGGCGGGCGCGTGCGCGTCGCGGTACTCGGCGGAATGGTGCGCGTCGCGGTGCGCGTCCGGGTCGCCGTGCGCGCCGGGGTCCCCACCGTTGCCGTGCTGGGCGGCGTTACGGTCGGGGCCGTGCCGAAGGGCGACGAACGCCACGAATCCATCGCACTGCCGAGCGCGCGGAGGATCGCGCTCCAATCGATGCCGAGCGGTGCCGCCACCGCCGCAACGGGGGTGGCAGACAACAGGGCCAGCAGCAGGCCAACTCGCATCAACGTCCGTCTCATGATCTCTTCAGTCCGCTCCGCTCGCGCCGCTCAAGGAAACTGGATCGTCGCCGAGCGCCCGCCGCGCAACGCCGGCTCGTTGGCCGCCGTCGCCGGCTGCGTCCCGGCCGTGAACCGGTCGATGACCATGGCCGTCACCGGCGACTGCACGCCGCGGACGATCATATGGCCAGTCGGCGTACCCAACGTCGGGCTCGTGAATACGCCGCTCACCTGCCGCAACAGGCGGCGGCTGTGACAGGTGATGCTGAGCGATGCCGACAACTGCTGCTCGAACTCGTTGATCACCAGGAACTGCACGACCGTCGTGGTGGCGACCTGGTTTTCGAAATCTTCGGTGCACGGGGCCAGGACCAGCTCGCTCTCCGTCCCGGTGTCGCTGGCCAGGAAGGCGAAGTGCTGCTCGTCCGGGCAGCGCGCATACGTCTGGCCATCGAGATCCGCGCGGCCGGTGAACTCTCCGTCGACGAGCCGCTCGAAGCCAACCGCACCATAGCCAATCGTCTGTCCGTCAGCGCCGGCGACGATGGCGCGTCCCTGAATCGCATTGTGCGCCTCCAGGCCAGGCTCCGACGGCAGCACCGCGCACTTGAGCTCGCCCACACCGCTGAAGGGCGGGACGGCCGTGTTGGTGAGATTGTTGACCACTCCCTGGCTGACGTACCACGACAGGGGCTGGTTGGGCGTCAGGTTCACGAAAAAGCCGAACTCGTTGCAGAACTGCCCTTCGACGTAGAAGCACCAGGCGGTGATCGGGCGCTTGCTCAAGTTGAGCAGCTCGACGCGCGTGTCGCGGCTGAAGCCGCCGTCGCTGTCGATCAGCGGATAGATGAGCAACGCCGACGGCAGCCGCTGCGCCGGTGCCTGGGCCAGCGTCGTTCCCTGGCCCCACAGTCCGACCGCCAGCACCACCGCCAGCAGAGTTCCCCATCGCATCCGCATTGTCGTCGCGTCCCGCTCCCCGAGTGAGTCGGCATACTAAGCGCGTGCGCGAGTGAAATCAACCCAAAAGCCCGACTACTTGCAGCGCCACAAATACCTGATTTACAAACTGTTTAATGCGCATCGACGAGATCGAATTCTGTGCCGCGTGCGGCGCCCGTCTGCCCCCTCTGAGCGCCTCAGTCAAGGATGGCTACCAGCGACAGTGCCCGCACTGCCAGCGCGTCACCTATCGCAATCCGGCCGTCGGCGTGGCAGTCGTTCTGCTCGACGGCAGTGCCATCCTGCTCGGTCGGCGCGCGCGCGGACCACGGGCAAACACGTGGTGCATCCCGTGTGGCTACGTCGAGTGGGACGAGGACATCCGCGACGCCGCGCGGCGCGAGATGCTCGAGGAGACCGGTCTCATAGTTGACCTCGACGAGGTCTGCGCCGTGCATTCGAACTTCCACGACCGCGTGCGCCAGACCGTCGGGGTGTGGTTCCACGGCCACATCGCTGGCGGGCGAATGCAGGCCGGCGACGACCTCGACCAGCTCGCTTATTTTCCCCTCGCGGCGCCACCCGCCCTGGCGTTTCCGACCGATGCGCAAGTCATCGCGGCCCTGCGCGAGGCACGGTCCTCAACGCCTTGACTTCGCGCGCGGGTTCGGGGCACATATCTTCGGTTTCCACATCCCGATTCGTCGCCTCGGCGACGCCATTCCGAACACCAAACGAGAGCGAGTTCCAAGAGGAGGACACCATGGCACGTTTGCTCGAGGGCAAAGTTGCGGTCATCACGGGTTCCGGTCGCGGCATCGGTCGAGAAGAGGCGCTGTTGATGGCCAAGCACGGCGCCAAGATCGTCGTCAACGACCTGGGCGCACACTTCGACGGCACCGGCGGCGCCGATGTCCATCCGGCGCAGCAGGTGGTCAACGAGATCAAGGCCGCCGGTGGCGACGCCGTCACCAACGGCGAGAGCGTCAGTGACTTCAAGGGCGCCAAGCGCATCGTCGAGTGCGCGCTCGACAACTTCGGCCAGCTCAACATCGTCGTCAACAACGCCGGCATCCTGCGCGACCGCATGATCTTCAACATGGGCGAAGAGGACTGGGACGCCGTCATCTCCGTGCATCTGAAGGGCACCTTCAACATGTCGCGCCACGCCTGCGAGTACTGGCGCGAGGAGCACAAGAAGGGCAAGATCCTCAACGGCCGCATCATCAACACCTCGTCCGACGCCGGCCTGCTCGGCAACGTCGGCCAGTCCAACTACGGCTCGGCCAAGGCCGCCGTCGCGCTCATGGCCGTCGTCATGGACCAGGAGATGCAAAAGTACGGCGTGACCTGCAACGCCATCGCCCCGGTCGCGCGCACGCGCCTGACGGTCGAAGCCACGCCCTCGACGGCGGGCATCATGGGCCGGCAGGTCGAAGAGGGGAAGTTCGACGTCTTCGATCCGCGCAACATCGCCCCGCTGGTGACCTGGCTGGCGAGTGAAGACGCGAAGGACGTGCACGGCGAGGTGTTCCGCGTCGGCGGTGGCACCGTGTGGCTCCTGCAGGGCTGGCACAGCGTCGGCAAGGTGTCGCAGAAGGCAGTGTGGGAACCGGGCGATCTCGGCGCCAAGCTGCGCGGCGAGCTGGCCAAGGGCATCACCGCCAAAGAGAACATCGGCGCGATCATGGCCGAAGCCTTGATGTAGATCCCACCGCCCGGCGGGCGGCCGCACGGCCGCCCGCCAGCGAGTACTGCTGTGCCACCGTCCTACCGCAAAATTCTCTTCATCTGCCACGCCAACACCAGCCGCAGCATCATGGCGGAGGCGCTGCTGAAGAAAATGCTGCGCGAGCGCGCCCAGGACGAGCACCTCATCGTCCAGTCGGCGGGCATCGCCGCCTTCGCCCGCAGCGGCGCGCTGGTCTCGCTCGACACCCGCTTCGTGCTGCGCGACGAGGGCATTCACATCTCGCCCGAGCACGTCTCCACCGATCTCAAGGCCAACCGCCACCTGCTCGAGGAAGCCGACCTGATCCTCGCCATGACGCGCGAGCAGATCGCCCTGTTGCACGCGGTCTTTCCCGATGCGGCGGACAAGGAAGTCTACACGCTGAAGGAGTTCGCCGGCGGACAGGGCGATATCGAAGACCCCGCCGGGCAGGACGAGAACGTCTTCGCCGCCTGCCGCGACGAGATCAAGGCCTGCCTCGAACGCGCCATCGCCCGGCTGGCACCCGCCGCCTAGCCGCTCACTCGACCGTCACCGGGAACCGCGCCGCGTCAGCGCTGCTGATGCCGTGCCGCCCGTCGAGTGCCTGGGTCACACGCAGCTCGACCTGGTAGGTCCCCGCTCGCGCCGGCGCCACCAGTGGTACCGCCATCTCGAGCGACTCGCCCGGCATCAGATTGCTCGGCATGCGCAGGACATCGCCGGCACCCGCCACCGGCTGGCCACCGGCGAACCAACGCACCACCAACAGCGTCAGGTAGCGCACGCTGATGTGGCCGTCGCCCGAGAACGCCGGCCACGCCTTCGCGCCGCGGTTGCTCACCCGGACGAGAATCTCGCCCGGCGCCGCCGCCCGCATCCGTGTCGGCGCGTTGGCGATTCGTATCGCACTCGCCAACTCCTCGGGCGCCAACGGCTGCAAGCGCGCCGGCACCGCATCGCGAAAGACGTCGAGCAACAACGGCCCCATCTCGCCGCCGCGAAAGTCGCTGTGCAGCGCGCGCGCGATCTGCAGATCGGACCAGTCCCACACCCGCTGCGGGCTCAGCTCGAGCGGCAGCGGCTCGCGATTCCACTCGTCCTCGGCGCAGTACACCCCGAGCGCCTGCACCCCGACACCGTACAGCACCAGCACCGCCGCGAGCGCCCGCATCGCCCGCCCGCGACACAGCGGCACCAGGCCGTAGACGAGCAGCAGTGTCAGGATCGGCAGCACATCGGTCAGGTAGCGCGGGCCGTAGGTGTACCCCGCCCACCACTCGTCGAACTTGGCGTAGATGGCCAGATGCACGCCGAGCCCGATGACCAGAAAACGCAGCCACGGGCGGACCTCGACGCGCCAGACCTGCACCGCGCCCCAGCCGGCGAACAACATGATCGGGGTGAAGACGAACAGCCCGCGATTGGGGCTGACCAGAAGCCCCAGCAGCCCCGGGATGAGCGGATTCGAAAAGTGCGTCAGGCCGCTGCCGTACCCGCCGGCCAGGGCGCGAAACGTGCCGAGATTGTACGCCAGCAGCGCAGCGCCGATGGCCGCCGGCAGCGCGGCGAAGGCGAGCACGTCGCGCCGGTGGTAGCGCCAGACGAAAACCAGCGCGAGCAACGCGAACCCCACCATCGGCGGCCGATTCGCCACCGCGACGGCGGCGACGATCCCGGCCGCCATCAACGCCGTGCGCGTCGGCCGCTCAGCGAGCAAGATGGTCGTCATCATCACCAACGCCAGCTGCGCCAGGGTATGGGGCCACAGCGCCTGGCTCGACACGACCCAGGTCGTTGTCCCGAGCGCCTGCGTCAAGGCCAGCCCCAGCGCCCAGCCGGGCGTCACCATACGGCTCAGAATGACGAACAGCAGGCTGACGGAGAGCGCGGTCATCACGGCGGCGCTGAGCCGCTCCATCACCACGATCACCACCCGCGCGCGCACGTCGTCATACGGAACATCGTGCGCCGACAACCACCAGGCGGGCAGGACATAGAGCGGCAACACCACGAACGGCGTCGCGATCGGCGAGGCGGAATACAGATGGCCGCCGAACGGGTGCAGAAAGTACTGCGGCCTGCCGTCCTTTCTCAGTTCCCAGTCAAACTCGTCGAGATCGAGGTTGTGCTCGCGCAGCAAGCTGAACGGCAGCAGTCGCGTCGGCAAGCTGTCGCCCGCACCCAACACGCGCAGGTTGGAGGCGTAGACGCCGAGCAGGGCAACGAACAGCAACACCGCCGTGCGCCACGGCGTCTTCACCGCGACAGGTGGGGGCGGCGCGGGCGCGCGCGCCGTCGTGGGGCTGGGTCGCGGGGCGCGCGGCTTGCGGGCTGGCATACGGGGCTCGCTGCGCGTCTTATCGCTGCGCCACGGCGCCGGCAACCCGCGGCGGCACCGCTTGTCCGCCGCGCCACCGCGCCGCACAATGTCGCCATGAAGGCCATGGTGCTGACGCAACCTGCCCCGGTCGATGCGAACCCGCTCGTGCTGCGCGATCTCGACGATCCGCTTCCCGGCCCGCACGAGATCCGCGTCCGCGTGCACGTCTGCGGCATCTGCCGCACCGACCTCCACGTCGTCGAAGGCGAGCTGCCGCCGCAGCGCCCCACCGTCGTCCCGGGCCATCAAGTCGTCGGCATCGTCGATCAGCTCGGTACCGGCTGTACGCGCTGGCGCGTCGGCACCCGCGTCGGCATCGCCTGGCTGCGCGCGACGTGCGGCACCTGCCGCTACTGCCAGAGCGGCGCGGAGAACCTCTGCCCCAACGCGCGTTTCACCGGCTATCACGCCGACGGCGGCTACGCCGAGCACGCCGTGGTGCACGAGGACTTCGCCTATGCCATCCCCGACGCGATCAGCGACGCCGAGGCGTCGCCGCTGCTCTGCGCCGGCATCATCGGCTACCGCGCCCTGCGTCGCGCCGAGATTCGCCCCGGCTGCCGCCTCGGCCTGTACGGCTTCGGCGCCTCGGCGCACATCGCCATCCAGGTGGCGCACCACCTCGGCTGCCGCGTCTACGTCATGACCCGCGAGGAGCGGCACCGACGTCTGGCGGCAGACCTGGGCGCGGTCTGGACCGGCGCCGCCGACGCCCGGCCGCCGGAGCCGCTCGACAGCGCGGTGCTGTTCGCCCCCGCTGGCGCGCTCGTCCTCCCGGCGCTGGAGGCGCTCGGCCGCGGCGGCACGTTGGCGCTGGCGGGCATCTACCTCAGCCAGATCCCCGCCCTCGACTACGAGCGCCACCTGTTCTACGAGCGCACCCTGCGCAGCGTGACCGCCAACACGCGAGCCGACGGCATCGAGCTGCTGCGCATCGCCGCCGAGATCCCCATCCGCCCGCGCACCGTCGCGTTTCAGCTCAGCGAAGCCAACACCGCCCTGCAGCAGCTCAAGCACGACGGCTTCGAGGGCGCCGGAGTGCTCGTCATGTGATGGTGGCGCCGCTGTCCCGCGCTCAGGCTGGACGAATCGGCGCCGCCGCGTCATGGTGCGGCGGGGTATGGACCTGACGAGCTGGCTCGCCCGCCTGCGGCGCTGGAAACGCTGGATCATCCTGTTCACCGTGCTCATCGCGGTGCGCGTGGCATTGCCCGAGATCGTGCGCCGCGTGGCGATCTCGCAAGCCTCGCAGGCGCTGCGCGCCGATGTCGCCATCGGCGACGTGGACCTCGCGCTGCTGCGCGGCGGCATCGCGCTCGAAGACGTCGCCGTGCGCGCGCTCACCCCGGCGATCCCCGACGCTGACGCCGCCGCGACCGCCGTACCGACCCCACTCAGCGCGGCAGAAACCCCACCGGCGGCAACCCCACCGGACCCTCAAGCGCCAGCCACCGCTCCCACCGATGCCCCCGCGGCACCGGGCGCGGTCGACACCGGCCCGTTAATTGCCTGGAAGCGGTTCGCCGTGTCTGTGAACTGGCTACCGCTGTTTCGCAAAACGGTGCAGCTGCGCGAGGTCGTGCTGGAATCGCCGCGGGTCGCGCTCGATCGACTCAAGGACGGCAATTTCAACTTGCTGGCGCTTTTGCCGGCGGGCGAGGCGACGCCGACGCCGGACGCAAAGTCGAACACCACACCCGCCGCGGGAGAAACACCGGCGGCAGGCGAAACGCCCGCCACCGCAGCGCCGGGCACACCGGCCGCGGCGGCGCCGGCGGAGGGGCCCGGATGGCAAGTCGGACTCGACAGCTTCGTGCTGCGCGGCGGCGGTATCCTGTTTCGCGATCTCCAGGTCGAGGACAGCGAGCCGCTCGAGATCCGCCTGCCGACCATCGAAGTGAAGGACGTGGCGCTCAGTCCCGGCATGTACGGCGAGCCCTCGCGCATCAACCTCGACCTCGCCTTCGACGACGCCCGGCTGCAACTCGAGGCGCGGCTCACGCTCGGCGCCACGACGACCGCGGTGGAGGCCAACCTCACGGCCGAAAAACTGCCCCTGCGGCGGGCCCGTCTGTACGTCCCCAAGGTCGGCTGGAGCAAGCTCACGGGCACGCTCGACGCGGCCCTCACCTATCGCTTCGCCACCGAGACAGAGCACACGCTGCGCGGCACCGCGGCGCTGCACGATGTCGCCGTGCAAATCGCCGGGCTCGATCAGCCCGCGCTCGCATGGCAGAGCTTGACCGTCCATGTCGACCCCGTCGACCTGCTGGCACAGCGCGCCGCCGTGAGCGAGATCGAGCTCACGGGCGCGACGCTCGTCGTGCGCACCCAGGGCGGCGTTCTCCTGCCCTTCCTGGCCGCGGCGGTGAGCCAGGCGGCCGACCCGGTGGAACCGACGCCGGCAACACCGGTCGCCCAGGCCGCCCCCGCGCCGCCGTGGCATTGGTCGGTGTCCTCGCTGCATATTGCCGACTCGCACGTGCGCGTTCTGGGCCCGAAACCGCTCGACGTCGGTGTTCAGGCCACCCTGAAGGAGCTGGCGGACGAATCCGAGGCGCCGGCGCATCTCGATCTCGAGCTCGCCGTCGAGCAGGGCACGCTGGCGCTCGCGGGCGCGCTGCGGCTCACTCCGCCCGGCTTCGGCGGGACGCTGCGCGTCGCCGATCTCGCGCTGCCGCCGCTGCTGGCTGCGTCCCCCGCGCTGCCCGCTGAGCTCATACAGTCCGGCCGACTCACGACTGACCTGACCATCGAGGCAGGTGTCGCCGCGGCGGAGACGGGCGCCGCATTGCCAGCGCACGATGCGCGCGTGAACGGCAAGCTCGCGCTGGCCGAGCTGCGCCTCGGCGACGTCACCAAGCGTCCGTTCTCCGTCGCCGCCGGATCGATCGAGCTCGACCTCGACCAGATGCGCGCCCCGGGCATCCTCGCGCTGGCTGGCGATGCGTCGATTGCGCCCGGCGACCTGACGGGCGCAGCGAAGTTGGCATTGGCCGACGTCCGCGTCTCGGCACCCGGCCAAGCCGGTTTCGCTTTCGATCTGCACCGCTTCGATCTGACAATCGCCGATCTGACCGTTCCCGCCGCGCTGATCAGCGGCGGAGCGCAGACGCCGGCCGGAGAAGTTCGCGCCAGCGGTCGGCTCACGCTCGCCGACCTGGTTCTCGAGGGCAGCGATGCCAAGGTGTTCTCCGTCGCCACCAAAGCTCTCGATGTTCCGATTCGCGAGCTGCGCGTGCCTGTAGCTGCTGCGGGGGTCAGCGCCGCCGCGCCCATGCGCCTGGGCATCGGCGCGCTGCAGCTCGACACTCCGTCCGTGCGTTTGACGCGCATGGCGGAGGGTCTGCTCATGCCGAACTTCTCGACCGATGGCGCGCCGGCAAAACAGCCTGCGGCGCCGACTCCGCCACCCGCGCCCGCGTTGGCATCTGCGCCAGCAGAGCGCGCCGCGCCGGCGCCGCCGGTCGTCGAGGTCGTCGTCGACGCATTGCGTTTGGCGACTGGCAGCGTCCGCGTTGCCGACCACACGGTCAAGCCGGTGTTCAAGACCAAGCTGGCACCAATCGATGTCGCGCTGCGCGACCTGCACTGGCCCGCCCTGGCCTTCACCGATCTGAAGCTTACCGCCGTCGGCGCCGAGGACGGCAAGCTCACCGTGACGGGTTCCATGAGCCCAGCCGGCGGGCAGATCGAGGTCAACGGCGACCACCTCGCCCTGATGCCGTTCAACCCCTACGCGAGCACGCTCTCCGGCTACAGCCTCGCCGGAGGCAAGCTCTCGCTCAAGACCACCGCCTCGTTCGAGCAAGGGCGCTACAAGGCCGACAGCTCGCTCACCTTGCACGAGTTCGACCTGCAGGGTGGCGACGGCGACTCGCTGTTCCAGAAGCAGTTCGGCGTGCCGATCTCCATGGCGCTGGCGTTGATGCGCGATGCCGCCGGCGACATCGCGCTCGGCATCCCCGTCGAGGGCGATCCGCAGGGCACGCGCGTCGGGGTCGGCACGGTGATTCGCAAAGCGCTGCAGAACGCCATCGTCAACGCCCTCGCGTCGCCCTTGAAACTGGTTGGCGCCGTGACGGGCGGCAAGAAGGTCAAATCGCTCGCCCCGGCGCCGATCGGCTTTCGCCTCGGCCGCGCCGAGTTGGCGGCGGACGGCGATGAGCTGATCGACCGCCTGGGCGAATTTCTCGCCAGCCGGCCCGGGCTCGGCGTCACCCTCGAAACGGCCGTCACGACCGGCGACGTGCGCTGGTTGCGCGAGCAGGCGTTGCGCTCTGAATGGGAGAACCAGGGTTTCTTCGCCGGCTTGCGCGGGCTGGCGGACCGCGGCACCCGCGCGACCGTGCAGCGCGCCCTCGCCGCGCGCGCCAAAGACGAAGCGGGCGAGCTCTCGACGGAGGATGCAGCCGCGCTCGACGAGTGGCTGGCCGAGCGCCCGCCGATCCCCGCCGAGCAACTGCGCGCCCTGGCCGAGGCGCGCCTGACCCGCGTCGAGACGGCGCTGCGCGAAGGCAACGACCTCGACGCCGCGCGCATCGCGCGCGGTGAGATCCCGGCCGAGCCCAACGAGGGAGAGCCAGCCGTCCGGCTGAAGCTCGGCACCGCGCGGCGGTAACGGAATCCCGCTCAGCGCCGACGGGCGAGCAGCAAGAACGCCAGCGCGATGAACAGCGCCGGAGCCAGGCCGAGCACCGCGATCCCCGGCGCGCGCAGCAGCAGATCGATCGGCTGCGGGGTCGGCAGACACGCCGCGCCCGGGCTGGGGGCGCGGCAGAGCACCTCGGTGATCCCCGGACCGGCCAGGACGTTCCAGAACAGGTGTGCGACCGTGGCGAGTAGGAACCCCGCCACACCGGCGGCGCGACCGGCGCTCTCGGGTCGCTCGCGCGCCAGACCGAGCCCGGCCCCAGTCATGCCGGCGAAGATGGGGTGCGAGAGCCCGCCCATCACGGCGCGCACATACACACTCTGCGCCAGACCCGTGTGCCCGCCCTGCACGACCGCCATGGTGAAGTACTCGAGGTTTTCCGTGAAGGCGAAGCCGACGCCGACCAGCGCGCCGCAGACGAGGCCGTCAACGACCGCGCCGAACGCGAGCGGAAAGCGCGCCATCAACGCGACCAGCACCACCGCCTTGGCGGCTTCTTCGATGAAGGGGGCGAGGATGCCGGGCGTCAGCCAGCGCGCCGTGTGCTCGCCGACGAGCCGCGTCGCCAGCGCCATGGCCGCGTCGTTTGCGTAGCTCGCGGCGAAGGCCGCGACGATCGCCCCGGCGACCAAGGCCTGCGCCAGATACGCCCAACGCCCGCGACTGTGCCGGTCGAACAACCAGACGAGCGCGACCCAACCGGCCGCCGGCAGCGCGGCCGCGCACACGACCACACCGGGCGTGCGGGCGAGCAACCCCACGAACGCGCCGCCGCACACGACCACCAACGCCAGGGCACCGAGACCGTGCAGCCACCGCACCTCGTGAGAATGTCTCTTCGTGACGGCGGACACTACCGCGCCCCCTGGGAGTACAGCAGAGCGATCGCGAGCACATACGCAATCAAGATCAGCAGGCTGTCGGGTTCGATCATCGCGAAGCGGCGCTCGGCGCGGTAGAAGATGGCGGCGAGCCCGAGACTCGTCAGCACCACCGCGAAGAGTCCGGAGAGGGCGTGGTTCGGATCGAGCGCCGCGAACAGGTTCCCCGGCTGGGCGAGGTCGAGCGCGAAGAAGATCGCCATGTTGAAGGCGTTGGACCCGAAGAGGTTGCCGACCGCGAGGTCGAACGCACCCATCCGCACCGCAGCGATCGATGCCACCAGCTCGGGAAGGGACGTCGCGAGCCCCACCAGCCATGTCCCGACGAACGTGTTGCCGAGCCCGGTGATCTCGGCGATGCCCCGTGCCGACCACGCGAAAGCCGGCGCGACCAGCAGCACGACCAGCGCCGCGGTCGCGAAGCCGAGCACGGCCCGCCGCAGCGACAGGGAGGGCGTTGCCCTCTCGGGACCAGGGGTCTGCGCCGCGCCGTCGCGCCGGGCGTGGCGGTAGACGGCGCGCGTCCCGGCGGCGTAGCCGAGCAGAAGCAGCAGCGAGCCCGGGCCGACCCGCAACAGCGAGGATGCCGGCCGGGCGAGCACCAGCACCGCGGCCAGTGCGTTGAGCGAGATAGCCAGGCTCGCCGCCAGCGCATGATCGAGGGTCGCTTGCCGGAGCACCCGTCTGCGCGGCGGCAAGAGGTCGACGATCGCCAGGATGAGCATGTTGGCCAGACTCGAACCAAAGAGGTCCCCAACCGCGAGGTCGGTGGCCCCGAGACGGACCGCCGCAAGGTCCGTCATCAATTCGGGCAGCGACGTCGCACCGGCCAGCAGCACCGCGCCGATCCACAACCGGCCGAGCTTGGTCGTCTCGGCAATCGCGTCGGCGTACCGCGCGAGCGCGGTGCCGGCGAGCACGACGACGATGCCGCTGGAGAGAAACGCGAGCGCGTAAGTCATCGCGCCGACCGGCGTGCACGTCGTCGCATGACGAGCTTGCGCAGCTCCTCGACCCACAGCACCAGGCTCCCCACGACGCCAAGTGCGACGACCTCCTGCAGGCCCAGGGGCACCGTGTGAAACACGCCGTTGAGCGGGGCCCAGAAGACGACCGCCATCTGCAGCAGGTTGCCGGCGACCAGGCCGCCGAGGAGCCAGGGGTTGCGCAGCAAGCCCAGCGACAGCGCCGACTTGCGTTCGGAGCGGCAGTTGAGAACGTTGAACCACTCGCAGATCGCGAGCAGCGTAAAGGCTTCGGTGCGCACCTGCGCGTCCGGTACGCCCGCGGCCAGTCGCACGACGAGCCAACCCAGGGTCGAGATCACGATGGCCGGGACCATGAATGCCATCCGCGTCAACAGGACGCGCGTGAGCAACGGCTCATCGGGCGAGATCGGTCGTCGCCGCATCTCGTCTCCCTCCGGCGGCTCCATGATGAGGTTGACGGTGATGAGCCCCTCGGTGACGAGGTTGTTCCACAGAATCTGTACGGCGGCGAAGGGCGGCGGGTAGCCGAGCAGCATCGCCAGCAACAGCACGAGCACCTCCGCCGCCGAGGTGGAGAACAGCAGCAGCACGGCCTTCTTGATGTTGCGATAGACGACGCGCCCCTCTTCCACCGCCGCGACGATGGTGGCGAAGTTGTCGTCGGCGATGACGATCTTGGCGGCCTCCTTGGCGACCTCGGTGCCGGTGATGCCCATGGCCACGCCGACATCGGCCTTGACCAGCGCCGGCGCGTCGTTGACGCCGTCGCCGGTCATGGCGACCACTTCGCGCCGCTTCTGGTAGGCGTCGACGATGCGCAGCTTCTGGGCCGGATGCACGCGCGCGAAGACGGAGATGCCCTCGATGCGATCCGCCAGCTCCGCATCCGACATCTGCTCGAGCTCGCGGCCGTCGACCGCCGCGTCGCCATGGCGCGCGATGCCCAGCGCCCTGGCAATGGCGTAGCCGGTCGCCTTGTGGTCGCCGGTCACCATGACCGGCTTGATGCCGGCCGCGCGGCACCGTTCGACGGAGTCCTTCACTTCCGAGCGCGGCGGGTCGATCTCACCCAGCAAGCCGAGGAACACCACGCGACCGCGGAAGGCGGCGAAGCCCGCGCGCCCGTCGATCTCGGCGCCGTCCACCATGCCGACGGCGAGGACGCGCAAGGCCTGTTCGGCCATCCGCACGGCAGCCGCGTGCATCGCGCGCCGCTCCGCGTCGTCCAGTGCGACCTCTTGCCCGTTGCGCCGCACCGCGCGGCAGAGGTCCAGCACGGCCTCGGGAGCGCCCTTGAGGACGACCCATGAGGCGGCGGGTGTCCCGTGCTGCGTCGCCATCATCTGCACGGCCGGGTCGAAGGGAATCTCCGCGCGGCGCGGCCAGCGCACCCGCAGCTCCTCGGGAACGACGCTGCCCTTGATCGCCAGCGCAAGGAGCGCGACCTCTGTCGGGTCGCCGATCGGCTTCCATGTCGACTCGGACTCGCCAGGCCCCTGCAGCTGCGCGTCGTTGCACAAGACTCCCGCCTCGAGCAGCGCGCGCACACCGTCCGCGCTGACCGGGTCGATCTCGCGTCCGTCGGCGAGGAACTTCCCATTCGGCTCGTAGCCCACTCCAGTCACGGCCACCTCCAGCCCGTCGGGCAGGCAGAGGGCGGTCACGGTCATCTCGTTGCGTGTCAACGTGCCGGTCTTGTCGGTGCAGATCACGGTGGTCGAGCCCAGCGTCTCGACGGCGGACAGGCGTCTGACGACCGCCCGACGGCGCGCCATGCGCTGCACGCCGACGGCGAGCGCGATCGTCATCGCCACCGGCAGGCCTTCGGGAATCATCCCGACCACCTGGCTGATGGCGATCATGACGATCTGCGCGAACGGCAAGCCGCGCCAGACGCCGACGGCGTTCACGACCACGAACATCACGACGGCCACGACGATGATGGCGCGGCCGAACTGCGCGATGCGCCGCTCGAGCGGCGTCGGCGGCTCCTGCGCGGTGGCGGCCAGCGCCGCGATCTGACCGATCTCCGTCGCCACGCCGGTCGCCACCACCACGGCGCGCGCGCGGCCGGCGGTCACGTGCGTGCCGGCGTAGACCATGTTCAGGCGATCCGCGAGCGGCGTCTCCGGCGCCAGGGGCCGGACATCCTTCGCCACCGGAAGCGACTCGCCGGTCAGGGCGGCCTCGGCGATCTGCAGCGCGGCGCCGTGCAGCAGCAGCGCGTCGGCGGCGACGGCATCGCCCGCCTCGAGCAAGAGGATGTCTCCCGGCACGACTTCGCGCGCCTCGACGATCAGTTCTTGCCCGCTGCGCACCACGCGCGCCTTGTGCGTCGCGAGCTTGCGCAGCGCCTCCAGCGAGCGCTCCGCGCGCCCCTCCTGAAACGCCCCGATGAGGGCATTGAGCATGACGACGATGGCGATGACGACGGCGTCGCTGAGATAGTCGAGCGCCAACGCGACGCCCGCCGCGCCGAACAGGAGGTAGATGAGCGGGCTCTTGAACTGGCCGACGAAGACCGAGAACAGGGAGCGCCGCTTCGCTTGCGGGAGGGCGTTCGGGCCGTAGCGCTCGATCCGCAGGGCCGCCTCGACAGCAGAGAGGCCCGCGGTGCCGTCCGAGCCGACTGCCGCGACCGCCTCCTCGGCCGGCAATCCGTGCCAGGGGAGTTGGGCGCGAGGCGATCCGCCAGGGCTGGTCCGGTCTTCCTCCACAACCGCTCAGGCTTTGCGAGACCCGGTGAAGATCGTGTCGGCGTCGACGAAGCTGATCGGGTTCTCGAAGGGATCCAGCGCCCAGAACATGCGCTCACCCCACGGCATCGTCTGAATGCCCCCGTCGACGATCGTACAGCCGACTTCCCGGGCACGCGCCAAAGCGTCTTCGAGGTCACTCACGGCGAAGTAGACATACTGGTTTGGGTGATGGCGCCAGCCATCTTGCACGCCGTCGCCGTCGGCCTCGGGGTCATAGCAGGCCAGTATCGTTCCGCCGCAATCGAAGTAGTGGCGCCCGGGCGAGACCCGTTCGCCCGCCGTTTGCAGCAGCCGAGCATACACCGCAGCGGCGCGCTCGATGTCGCGGACCGGAAGGATGATCCGATACAGTTTCATGCACACCTCCCAGCGGCGCCCCCTCACGGCTCGTAGTGCCTCACTTCGATCAGGTGCTTGCTCGGGTCGAAGACGTAGACCGCCTTGCCTGGGCCGCGGGCACCTGCTTCGTCTCCGGGCCCCTGCATATTGCCCACCGCGTGGGCCGAGTCGCCGTACGGGATGCCGGCGGCGCGGACGCGCCCGAAGACCTCTGCGAACGCGGCGCGCGTCATCGCGAACGCCAGGTGCGTGCCGCCGGTGGTCCCCCAGGGCGCCAGCTGCAGCGTGAAGTGCGGGTTGACGCGGACGACCGAGAACGGCGGCCGCTCGCCCTCGTGCGCGAAGCCGAGGACCTGCGTGTAGAACTGGATCGCCTGGGCCGTGTCGTTGACGGGAAGAATCATGTGATCGAGCTCAACCGCCGTCATGGTGCCCTCCCTGAAACGTCTACTGCGCCACGCTGCGACAGATAGTGGGCGCGGCGATTTCGTGTCAATCGGGGCGCCGGCGGGATGGCAATCCCGCCCCGCGTCGGGTAGGAAGCCAGCGATGCGACTCGGCCGCTACGACAACCCGTTCAAGTGCGTGTCGTACGCCCATATCGACGCTGCCGTGCGGCCGGAGCCGGTGGCGTTGGAGGCGGCGGACGGCGGCGTGAGCGGCGGGATCCTGTACACGCGCGGGCGCCAGCGCAGCGTCGTGTGCTTCATGCATCCGAAAGCGGACATGCGCCGCCACTACGCCATCCCCGCGCTGCTCGACGCCGGCTATGCCGCCTTCGGGCAGAACAGCCGCTGGATCAACAACGACGAGCTGTGCGTGCACGAGAACCTGCTGCTCGACGTGGCGGCCGGCGTGCGCTTTCTGCGCGGGCGCGGCTTCGAGCGCATCGTCGTGTGCGGCAACAGCGGCGGCGGCTCGCTCTACGCGTTCTACATCGCGCAGTCCTCGACACCGCCGCCGGGCCGGCTGACGCACACACCGGCCGGCGACCCGCTCGACCTCAATGGCGCCGACCTGCCGCCGGTGGACGGCTACATCAACCTCGCCGCCCACCTCGGCGAGGGCAAGATCCTCATGCAGATGATCGACCCGTCGGTGACCGACGAGTCCGATCCGCTCTCGTGCGATGCCACGCTCGACCCGTTCAACCCCGAGAACGGCTATCGCCACCCGCCGGCGTCGAGCGCCTACCCCGCCGAGTTCGTCGCCCGTTATCGCCAGGCCCAGCACGCGCGCGTCGCGCGCATCGACGCGCGCGCTCGGGCGCTGCTCGGCGAGCGGCAGGCCGCGCGCGCGGCGGCGCGCGCGAGCGACTTCGCGCAGCGGCCGTGGGCGCAGCAAGCGCACACCGTGCGGCAGTCGGTGCTCTGCCCGTATCTGGTCACCTACCGCACCGAAGCCGATCTGCGCGCCATGGATCTCTCCCTCGACCCGTCCGAGCGCGATGCCGGCACGCTGTTCTCGTACCGGCCCGATCTGACCAACTACATGGAGTTCGGCTTCGCGCGCGTCTCGACGCCGCGCGCCTGGCTCAGCACCTGGTCGGGCATCTCGTCCAATGCCGACGTAGCCAAGAACGCGGCGCATATCGCCGTGCCGTCGCTGGTCATCTACTACCGCGGCGACAACGCGATCTTCCCGGCCGACGCGCGCGCCGTCTTCGACGCCCTGGCCGCCACCGACAAACACCTCGCCAGCGCGCCCGGCGATCACTACGGCTTCGGCGTCGGCACCCAGGAGCGCAGCGGCGCGCCGCTGGCGCTGGCGCAGGTCGCCGACTGGCTGCGCGCCCGCTTCGCGCCGTGAGCACTGGGATGGCAACGGACAATCGCGCGCAGCAGTTGCGCGACCTGCTGACGCAAGACCGCCCGCTGGTGCTCGGCGGCGTGTACGACGGATTGTCCGTGCGGCTCGCCAACCAGGCCGGCTTCGAAGCGCTGTTCGTCGGCGGCTTCAGCGTCGCCGCGACGCTGCTCGGGGAACCCGACTTCGGCTATCTGACGCAGACCGAGATCGCCGACACCGCACGCCGCGTCTGCCGGCTCACCGAACGGCCGGTGCTGGTCGATGCCGACACCGGCTACGGCAACGCGCTCAATGTCATTCGCACTGTCGAGCTCTACCAGCGCGCCGGCGCGGCGGGGCTGTTTCTCGAAGACCAGGTCTGGCCGAAGCGCTGCGGGCACATGCAGGGCAAGCAGGTCGTCGAGCGGCGCGAGTGGCTCGGCAAGCTGCGCGCCGTGCTGGAATCGCGCGGCGCGACCGATCTCTTCCTGGTCGCGCGCACCGACGCCCGCGCCGTGCTGGGTCTCGACGAGGCCATCGCGCGCGGCCAGGCGGCGCGCGACCTGGGCGCCGACGCGATCTTCATCGAAGCGCCGCAGTCGGTCGCCGAGCTGGAGCAGATCGCGCGCGCCATTCCCGGCCCCAAGGTCGCCAACATGGTCGAGGGCGGTCAGACCCCGCTGCTCTCACCCGACGAGCTGCACCAGCTGGGCTTCGACCTCATCGTCACGCCGATCGCCGGCCTGCTGGCGACGGCCAAGACGCTGCAAGCCGTCTACGCCGAGCTGCGCCGCTCGGGCACCATGCGCGGGCACCTCGACCAGCTGCTGTCGTTCGACGAGTTCAACCGCCTCATCGAGCTCGACCGCCACTACGCGCTCGAGGCGCGATTCAAGTAGCAGCCGGTTAGGCGAACGGGCGAGAGCGACGGCACACGCCGTCGCTCTCGCCCCGCTGTCACCTACTGGACTTTGGCCTTGAACAGGCCGGCGGCGTTCTTGGTCGCCGCAGGGAACACGCCCTCGAAGCAGGTCGCGTTGTCGCTGTTCACCACCTGCGCCACGACCGGCAGCGTGAACGGGACAGTGGGATCGGGCAGGTTGCCGCCCTTGCCCTTTACCAACACCTTGGACTTGCCCGCCGCGCCGCTCTTGAGGATGACCTTCGTCACGCCTTCGGGGGAGCCCGCCGGGTCCTTGTACTTGTAGCCCTTGGTCCCGATCGTCTTCCACTTCGGCGCGCCGGCCGGAGCGTTGTAGTTGGCAATCGACGCGCCGGTGGTGCCGACGTAGTTGCCGTAGACGCACAGCGCGTAGTCGGTTGTGGACGTCGGCGTACCGAGCTCGCCCACCGTGGTGAGCGCGCCCTTGATCCACTTGAAGATGATCTTGTCCTTGGTGTTGTCGCCCTTGTCCTTGTAGATCAGGATGCTCTTGTCGGCCGTCTTGCACATGGGCTTGGGCTGCGCAACGCTTTGACATCCGTCCTGCGCGTCGCAGGTGTCCTGCGTGCAGGGGTTGTCGTCATCGCAGTCAAGGGCGTCGGGCGCCGGATCGCAGTTGCCGGCGCCGTCGCAGGCTTCGTCGCCGTTGCAGAGATCGCCGTCGAGGCACGGGCTGCCGTTGGACTCGAACTGACAGGTCGGAGAGCAACAGTCGCCGGCGGCGACGTTGCCGTCGTCGCACTGTTCACCGGAGGCCAGGATGTTGTCGCCGCACAGCGAGTAGTAGACCGTGATCTCGATATGGTCGACCTGCGCGAGGTCACCGCTGATGCCGTCACCGCCAGAAATGCCCGCGCCGAAACCCGCGCCGTTGATGTCGGCCACGGTCCATGTCTCCCCCCACAGGTCGGTCGGCGAGCCGTAGATGATGGTGGCCTCCGTCGGCGCCGCCGGCCAGGCCGCGCCATCGGAACGGTCGGTCGCACCGAAGGCGCCGCCCTTGACGATGCGCACGGCGTTGTCGGTTACGTCCGCAAACGCCGAGTTCTTCTCCACCGAGACCTCGATACCCTTGATGATGGCGGTGGGAGGAAGCGCGAAGCCGAAGTTGGTCGCCTTGAGCAACTGCGTCGGCGCTCCGAGGCCCACCGACGCGAAGGTCTTGACGTTATCGCTCGCCGACGCGTTGCCCGGACTGGCCCAGATCATCGACCCGAGCCCGGCATCGCTCACCACCGTCCCCGGGCTGTTGGGCCCGTCCGATTGTGCCTGAGCCGAAACCGCCGCGATCAACGCGGCAACGACCACGCCGAACCCACGCGCGAACTTGTTCATGATTCCCCCTTCTTGCGAGCCACTGCGATACGGGCTGTACACGTTCCCCTCGTACCTCTATGCCTCAACTGCCAACAGTATGGCAATGGGGACAATCCCTTAGCGCACCCCTGGTTCTCCGGGCGGCCAAGGCCGCCTCGGCGGGGCGGTCGCGGCGGCTGACACCGGAGCTGCCGAGCAGGTAGTAGCGCCAGGGGAGGTCCGCCGCCTGGCGGATGCCGATGCGGGTGGTTTGCACGATGCGCTCGCCGCGCCGCGGGCGTCCCGGTTCGATCCAGAGGACGTCGCTGGCGGTCAGATCGAGGCCGTTGTGTACCGGGCCGATGTGCAGCGCACGGCAGAGGCGCGCCGGGCCGGCGGCGGCAGCCAGGCCGTCCAGCCCGCGCACCAGGACGGCGCCGGGTCCCACGCCGCGGTGGGCGACGGTGTTGAAGCAATAGTGCATGCCGTAGGTGAAATACACGTAGGCATGGCCGGGCGGGCCGAACATCAGCCTGTTTCTCGGCGTGCGCTTGCCGTTGCGCGAGTGCGAAGCGGCGTCGTCGGTATAGGCCTCGACCTCGACGATGCGGCCGCGCATCACGTGACCATCCACCCGGTGGCAGAGCTGACAGCCGAGCAACGCGCGGGCGACGGTGCGCGTCGGTCGGGTAAAGAACTCGCGCCCCAACGGCGCCGGTGGGCAGGCCGCCTCAGCGCCGGCGCTCACTCGCACGCTTCCTTGTACAGCCGGCCCATCTGTTCGCGCAGCTCCGCATCGGAGAGGCCGGGCATGGCGGGGCGCAACTGGGTCAGCAGCGCGCACGACGCCTGCTTGTCCCCGCCGGCCAGCATGAGGCGCGCTTGCTGATAGTGGCCGTGGAACCACGGCGCGTTGCCGGGCGGTGCGACCGCCGTGTAGCGCTGCCAAGACTCGAGCGCCGCCACGCGGTCGCCGCGCGCTTCCGCGAGGCGAGCCAATCCGCCGATGGCAGCCAGCGAGTTGGCGTTGCCGGCGAGGATCTCCTCGTACACCTTGGCGGCGCCGTCGCGATCGCCGGTCGCCTCGGAGAGTTGCGCGCGGGTGAGCTGGCGCTTGTCGTCCTTGGGCGCGTCACCCGTGTCGAGGGTGTCGTAGAGCTGCAACGCCACGCGCTGCGCCGCCTGGGCGTCGTCGCTTTTGCCCTCGGCGCGCAACCGCGCCCCGGCCTTGGCATAGCTGGCGGCGAGACCGTCGAGCGCGTCGCGGCGCCCCTCATCGCGCAGTGCCGTGGCGTGCCGCGTCACCTCGCGCTCGGCTTCGGCAAACTGGCCGAGCTGGCGCAGCGCGCCGAGGCGCAGGCGCACCGCCTGGGGCAGCAGCTCCTTCTGCGCCGGAAAGCGCTTGTCGAAGACGGCCAATAGCTTGGCCACCTCGCCGTCCGCCGGCTCGCCGCCGCGCAGTTGCAGGTAGACGGCTTGCATCACCGTCGCCTTGGCCTCGAACTCCTCGAGGGGCAGATCGCCGCGATCCTTCTTGGCCTCGAACGGGCGGGCCCGCTCCCAGAAGGCCGTCAGCGCGGTGCCGACGGCGCTCAACCGCGCCGTGCGCGCCGGCGCGTCGGCCGCGGCCTTGTAGAGCTCGAGCTCGGACTGCAAGGTGCCGAAACGCGCGCGCAGCTCGAAGCCGGGATCTCCGGCAACCTTGCCATACTCGACAATCGCCGCGGCGAACTCGCCCTGGCTCTGGCGCAGCTCGCCGAGTCGGTAGCGCGCCTCGTAGGCGAGCGGCTGCGACGGGTACTTGTCGAGCAGCTCGGTCATCGCCGCCGCGTAGCGCGTCGTCAGCTCGGCGGTCGCCTCGCGCGCCATCAGTGTCTCGAGCGCCTTGAAGCGCAGATAGGCCGCCTCGGCGGCAAACTCCGGCGACGGATCGGCCAGCGCCGCCTCGAAGAGCGGCGCGGCGGCGGCAAAGTCGCCGGCCTTGAAGCGCGCCACGCCGAGCCAGTAACTGGCTTCGGCGCGCAGCGGCTTGGCCTCGGCGCGATCGCTCGCCGCCACTTCGGCGAGCAGCGGTGCGGCGGCGGCCTCGTCGCCCTTCTGCAGCAGCAGCTTGGCGAGCTCCCACTTGGCGGTCACGGTCTGCGCCTTGCCGACCCACTTGGCGGGATCGTCGATGCGCGTCGCCATTAGGGCGTCGACCTTGTCCGCCCACCCCTTGCCGGCGCCGCGCAGCTGGTCCATCAGCACTGCGGCCTCGCGCCGATAGCCGTCGGCCTGCGCGCCGGACGCGCCCTTGAGCGCATCGAGCATCGCTTGCAGACGAAAGTAGCGCACCAGCGCCGCATCGCTGCCCAGGTCGCCGGCGCGCAGCAGCGACTCGGTGTACTCCAGCGTGTCCTTCGGCTTACCACCGCGCGCATAGGCATCGAGCAGTGCCAGGCGCGCCTTGGCCTTGCGTTCGGGCGAGACCTGTGGATCGTCGACGACGATGCGAAAGTCGCGCACCGCCCACTCGCTGTTGCCGAGCTCGAGATGCGCGAGACCGCGGCCGAGCAGGCTCTCCGTGATCAACTCGCTCTTGCGGTCGCCGACGGCGAACTGGGAGAAGCCGCGCTCCGCCGCTTCGAAGAGCTCGCGCCGCCGCGCGCCCTCCTGTAGCCGCCCGCCGTAGAGGTCGAGCCAGTTGAGATAGTACAGCGCCTGGGCGGCGACGGTTTGCGACTGCTGCCACTCGGCGGTCTCGTACAGCGCCTCGAGGTCGCCGTCCTCGTCCATGATCTTGCGCGCGCGGCGCTCCATATCGCCGCCGCGCGCGTCGTAGATGCCGTTGAGCGGCCCGTACAACGCCTCGAAGGCCGCGCGCAGGGCGTCGCGTGACTGGCGCTCGTTGCCGGCGCGCGCCGCCTCGTCGCACTCTTCGATGAAGGCCAGCACCAGCGAGCCGAGGCGTTCGATGAGCGGCGACTCGGCGCCCACCGCCGCCGCTGGGTTCTGCCGCAGGCGGTCCCATTCGGCGCCGATGGCCTGCGCCTGGCTGCGGATCTCGCCCGGCGACAGCGCCCGCGCGGCGCCGGGTGCGAGGCCAAGGATGAGCGCCGCGGCGGCGAGGGCCGCGCCGAGCCTGCGGTGACGGGTCATGTCTCTCCTCCGCGTCCGCACCGAAGCTACGAGAGCTCCTTCACGTACTTGGCCATCTCGACCTTCCAGCGCGAGCCGAAGGTCAGCACCAGCACGTCGCGGATGAGCTTCTTGTCGTCCTCGAGCTGCACCAGCTCGCCGCCGCCGTCGCCGGCGAGGTCCGTGTAGACCTTGCGCACCTGGTGGTAGAACTCCGGCATCTCCTTGGGCTCGTACGGCTTCTTGCCGTAGAGCGACTTCCACAGCTCGCGGTTGAATTGGTCGTGCAGGTGCTCGGTCACGTCGATGGCGCTGAGCGCGCCGCCTTCGGCGCGGAACTTCTGCACCACTTCGCGCGCGGCGTCGACGTCCTCCGGATGCGGCGGCGAGCCGCCGACCAGGACGATGATCTTCTTCGACTTCTTGCGCCACGACAGCTCGTTCACCGCCGTGTCGAGGCCCTCGAGCACGGCCTCTTCCCAGTCGCCGCCACCGGCCGCCGAGATGTGGGACAGGAAGTCGCGCAGCTTGTCGGTGCGAAAGCTGAGGTCGCTCCATTTGACGACGTACTCGTCGCCCTGGTCGCGGTACACGACGATGCCCACCCGGCTGGTCGGCACCATGCGCTGAATGGCGGTCACCAGGCTGGTCAGGCGCGCCTTCACCTCGGCGATGACGAACTGCATGCTCTCGGTGGTGTCGATCACCAGCACCAGATCGAGGCCGACCTTGCGCAGGCCGCCGACATAGTCGCCGAAGCTGCCGCCCAGGCCGCCGACGCCGCCCGAGCCGTAGGACAGGGCGGCGGCGTGCACGTCGACGGCCGGGCCGCGGCCGAGCTTGGGCCCGATGCCGCCGATCTTGGGCACCACCGGCGCGACGACGTTGCGCACGACCGGGCCGCTCGGCTTGGCGGCCTGGCGGCGCGGCGCCTGGGCGACATCGAGCAGACCAGCGAGGTCTTCCATCGACGCGGCGCCGTCGAATTCCTCGACGCCGACCTGGTCGACGATCTTGACGCGGATCTGCTCGACGGTGCGGATGACGGTCATCGAGACCGTGGCGAGGACGAGCAGCAGCGCGACGTGGATCAGCGACGACGCGGCGAACCACTGCACGCCGCCGAATTTCCCTCCCGACCACGGATCGAAGCGCCGCGGATCGCTGCCACCCGCCGGGGGTGGCGGGCGCTCGGGACCGTCGGGATCAGCTGCCACGCCGGCGTTCCGCCGCGATCGCCACCTGCGACGCACCCGCCTTCTGGGCGATCGACAGGATCTTCACCGCCTCGCCGAACAGCACGTCGCGGTCGCCTTCGAGCACGACCGGGATGTCGGGCCGCGCGGCGATCAGGCCCTGCAGCGTGGTTTCGAGCTGCTCGTACGGCGTCAGCACGTTGTTGACGAAGATCTGCTGGTCGGGCGTCACCGAGACCGTGATCTCGCGCGGCTGCGAGGCCGTCGAATCGACTTCCGGCAGGCTGATCTTGGCGCCCGACTCGACCATGGCGGCGCTGCTGACCATGAAGATGATCAGCAGTACGAGGAAGATGTCGGTCAGCGGCGTGATGTTGATCTCCGCCATGATCGGGGAGCGCCCCCGCTTCTTGAGGCTACCGAGTGACATCGCGCCGCCCGAGATGAATCGCGTCGAGCACGCGATTGGAGGCGATGGTCAGCGCCGCCTCGATGCGGTCGATGCGGGTCTGGAAGTAGTTGAAGAAGATGACCGCGATGATCGCCACCGCCAGCCCGAGCCCGGTGGCGACCAGGGCCTCCGAGATCCCCGCGGCGACGACGGAGAAACCGCCGCTGCCCATGATCGCCATGCTGTGAAAGGCCTTGATGATGCCGACGACGGTGCCGAACAGGCCGATGAACGGCGCACTGGCTCCCACCGTGCCGAGCACCCACAGCGGGCCCTTCAGCGCCTCGACTTCCTCGAAGCGCTTTTCCTCGGTGAGGTCGGCCAGGTACTCTAGCGAGTCGCTGGCGTGGCGCGACAAGACGTCCGAGAAGATGCGCCCGGCGGGAGTGGTGATGCGCCCCTGCACGGCCTGCAACGCCTGATCGACGTGGCCCTTCTCGAGGCTGGGGACGATGCCGTTGGCCAGACCGAGGCTGTCCGAGACCATATTGCGCAGCGACCAGAAGCGTTCGAAGACGATGCTGACCGTGATCACCGAGAACACGATCAGCGGGTAGGTCGCCAGGGCGCCCTGGTGAATCATGTTGAGGATGCTCAACTCTTCCACGCGAGTGACCTCCTTAAAAATCCCACGCTGCGCTGCGAGGCGTCAGGCGCGATGTCCGCTCGATCCGCTCTGACTTAAGGTTGAACGGCTCGACAGCCGCTCGGCGCGAATTGATCGGACGACGGCGCGGCGCGGGCCGCTGTGGTGCATGGGGTAACTGGGTCAAAGGTTTACTGGGGAGTCGCCCGTTCGTAACCGTAACACCGCCAGCTGTCAATTCTTTCGGCCCGGACGGCCGGTTTGAGCCCTCCGACCCAGTGTGCAACCATTTCAACCAGTCGAAAACACCGCGCTAACGGGCGGGAGGGACGCACAACATGAGCACGGTCGACCGCGGTGGAGGTGCGCAGACGTCGGCGCCCGAGCTGGCGGCGCTGCGCGCGCTGGCGCGCCAGGTGCCAACCATCGAAGCCGCGCAAGCGGAGATCGTCCGCCTGTCGGCCGAGCTGACGTTGCCGAGCGCGACGATCCACGTCGTCAGCGACGTGCACGGCGAGTACGTCAAGCTGCGCCACATCATCAACAACGCCTCCGGCACGCTGCGCCCGCTGGTCGAGCGCCTGCTCGGCGACTGGCCGGCCGCCGAGATCCAGCAGTTTCTCGCCCTGCTGTTCTATCCGCGCGAGACCCTGGCCCAGATCGCCCCGCCGCCCGACGATGCGTCACGCCTGCGCGCCTTCGCCGAGCGGATGCTGACGCCGCTGCTCGCCATCGTCCGCGCCCTGGCCGCGCGGCACAGCGTGCCGTACGTCGTCGACATTTTTCCGCCCGCCTACCGCCGGCTGGCGCGCGAGCTGCTCTATGCCCCCGCGCACGGGCGCGATCCGGCCTACGTCGCGGCCATCCTCGACGCTTTGGTGCGCGGCGGCGAGGCCCTGCACGTGATCCACCTGACGGTGCGCGTGGTGCGCGACCTGGCCATCGACGAGCTCATCGTGGCCGGCGATATCTTCGACCGCGGCCCGCGCGCCGACCGGGTGCTCGGCTACCTGCAGCGCCAGCCCAACGTCGCCTTTGCCTGGGGCAATCACGACGCCGCCTGGCTCGGCGCTTGTCTCGGACAGGAGGCGCTCATCGCCCATGTGCTGCGCATCTCGCTGCGCTATCGCCGCCTCTCCCAGCTCGAGGAGGGCTACGGCATCACCCTGCAGCCGCTCGAGCACCTGGTGCGCGCCGTCTACGCCGACGACCCGGCCGCGTGCTTTACGCCGCGCGGCGACGGCCTGCGCGAGACGGTGATGGTGGCGCGCATGCAGAAAGCCGCCGCGGTGATGCAGTTCAAGCTCGAAGGGCAGACGATTCAACGCCACCCGGAGATGCAACTGGCGCACCGCGCGCTGCTCGGCGGCATCGACCAGGCCGCCGGCACAATCGCGATCGATGGCACCGTCTACCCGCTGCGCGACACCGCCTTTCCGACCATTGATCCGGCCGATCCCTACGCCCTGTCGCCCGCCGAACGCGCCTGTATGGACCGCCTGCGCCAGTCCTTCCTGACCAGCCAGCCGCTGTGGGATGACATGCGCTTCCTGGTCGGTCGCGGGGCGATGTACCTGCGCCGCGACGACCACCTGATCTTCCATGGCTGTGTGCCGGTGGATGAGACTGGCGCGTTCCTCAGCTTCCCCGTCGACGGCGTGCCGCGGCGCGGCCGGGCGCTGTTCGAGGCGCTGCAGGATGTCGTGGTGCGGGCGCTCGAGGCGCCGCGCGAGGCGGATCTCGACCTGCTCTGGTACCTGTGGTGCGGCCCGTGCTCACCGCTGTTCGGCAAGGACCGCATCACCACCCTCGAACGCGATCTGGTCGCCGACCCCGCCACACACCGGGAGACCAAGAACCCCTACTTCCGCCTGATCAACCAGGCCGAGTTCTGCGCCCGCGTGCTGGCCGAGTTCGAGGTCGACCCGGCCGGCGGCATGATCGTCAACGGCCACGTGCCGGTGAAGATCGAACAGGGCGAGTCGCCGCTCAAGCGCAGCGGCCGCGCCGTGACCATCGACGGCGCCTTTTCCGAAGCCTACGGCGACCACGGCTACACGCTGGTGATCCAGGCGGACCGCACGTATCTCGCCATGCATCACCACTTCGAGTCCGTCGACGCCGCGGTGCGCGACGGCGTCGACATCATCCCGACCATCTCCGTCATCCGCGAGCACGCGCCGCCGCGGCGGCTGGCCGACACGGCGCGCGGGGCGGAGCTGCGCGGCGAAATCGCGCTGCTCGAGCAGCTGGTCGGCGCCTATCGCCGCCACGAGCTGCGCGAAACCGAGCCGTAACCCGCCGGTCATCGAATCTTCACTTGATTCGCCCCCGGCTCGGGATGAATATCGGGCGGCGAATATTTTGGTGAATGAGACTCCCTCGCTCGCGTCCAAACGACCATGAATAGCGTCGCTCGAATCAGTTTCGAAGGCGGTGCGCGATTGATGCCGGCTCAGAACCGCTACGATCGCGAGCTGGTCTTCGAAGAGGCGGAGTTTTTCGCGCGCCGGCACGGCCGCGCGACGTTGGAGCTCGATCGGCTTGCGCTGCAGATCGGCGTCGCGGCCAGCGGCGAGGCGGCGACCTGCGCGAAGTGCGCGCAGCCGCTGGCCTCGCTCTTCTTCTCGGTCGGTGACCGGTCTCTGTGCCGGCGCTGCGCGCGCAAGTCGACCCGCTGACGCACCGCGCTTGACCGCGTCGCACACCGCGCGATACGCGAGGGTGCAGTGACGCGCAGCGCTCTCCCCCTCGCCCTCGCACTCGCCGGCCTGCTGTCGTCCTGTACGCGCCCCGAACCCATCCGCGTGGTGGCGCAGCACGGCACCGCCGCGCCCCGCCGGCTCGCCTTCGACCCGCGCGACGCGAACCGTCTCGCCGTCGTCGAGGCCAGCGGTGTGGTCGATGTTTGGAGCGCGCGCGATCCCAAACGGCCGGTCAAACAAGCGGCCCTGTACGCCAATGCCCTCGACGTGGGCTTCGCCGCTCGTGGAGAGTATCTGGTCACGGCCGGAGCCGACGGTCAGCTGAGCCGCTGGAACCGCAGCGGCGCGCGCGTATCGAGATCGACCGGCGGGCATCAGGGCCGCGCGCTGGCGCTCGCCGTCGCCCGCGACGGCGACGTCGTAGCGACGGGCGGCGAAGACGGGTTCGTCAACCTGTGGAGCGCCGAGGGGAAGTTGCTCGAACGGCTCGACGGGCACAAAGGGGCCGTGCTCTCCGTCGCGTTGTCCGCCCGCGGCGACGTCGTGGCGGCGGCAGGGATCGATCAGACGGTGCGCGTCTGGCGCCGGGGCGGCCAGACCCAGTTCGACGCGTCCGTGGTCTTCGACAAGGTGCGCCCCGACTATGTCGGGATGTTGCCGGCGCTCGTCAGCCAACGCCTCGCCTGGGGGTGGGACCACGCCGTGGCGCTGGCGCCGGGCGGCGAGTGGCTGGCCGGTGCCGCGTTTGACGGCAAAGTCCGTGTGTGGGGAGCCGACGGCGCGCTGCGCGGGACGCCGCTCGACGGCCACGGCGGCAACCACGTCCGCGTCGTGGCGTTCGCGCCCGACGGCGATCTGCTCGCAACGGCCGGATTCGACGGCACGGTGCAGCTCTGGCACGCCGGCGGCGAGCATGTCGGGACATTGACCGGCCATCAGGGCCAGGTGTTCTCCGTCGCGTTCTCCGGTGACGGGACGCGCCTCGCCACCGCCGGCAACGACGGCACGGTGCGGCTCTGGCAACGCGACGGCACGCCGCTCGCACAATTGCCCGTGGGCTCTGTCAGCCACATCGAGTCGGTCGCCATGTCGGCCGATGGCGCGACGATGGCGGTCGCGACCGACGAGGGAAGCCTGCGGGTATGGAACCTGGACGGCACGCCGCGCACGGGACCGATCAACGGCCACCGTGGCGCGGTGTACTCGCTCGCCTTCTCGCCGCGCGGCGATATCGTCGCCTCGGGCGGCCAGGACGGCCGCGTGCGGCTGTGGAACCTCAACGGCTCACCGCGCGGCAAGCCGATCGAGGGGCACACCGCCAGCGTGATGTCGCTCGCCTTCTCGCCGCGCGAAGAGGTGTTCGCCTCGGGCAGCCGGCACAGCGATATCGTCGTCGCCGACTTTGCCGGCACCCCGCGCCCGACGCGCTTTCTCGGCCTGCGCGACATCGTCTTCGCCCTCACCTTCTCGCCGCGCGGCGACACGCTGGCCGGCGCCGATCTCGATGGGCTCATCGATCTGTGGGACCTGAACGGATCGCTGCGCGCCGGGCCGGTGGGCGGCCACTACGGCTCCGTCCATGCGCTGGCCTACGCCCCCTCGGGCGACTGGCTGGCCTCGGCCGGCGAGGATGGCACCGTGCGACTCTTCAACGCGGCCGGCCTGGCGCAGGGCAATCCGCTCGCCGTGCACATCGGACGCGCCACGGGCGTGGCCTTTGCCCCGACGAGCGACCGGGTAGTCTCCGGCGGCATCGACGGCGTCGTGCGGCTGGTGAAGTTGCCCACTCGCGAAGTCTTCCCGCTCGAGATCGGCGCCCCGATCAATGGCCTGGGCTTCGCCGGCGGGCGTCTATGGGTGCGCGCCGACGGCGGTGAGGTTTTCCTCTTCGACTCCGTGTACCGACCCCTCGCGCACCTCACGCTCGAACGCGACGGGATGTTGATCACCACCGCCGACGGCTGGTACGCCGGCGACGGCCCGGTGGCGCGCGACGCCCTCGTCTTTCGCGGCGCGGAAGAGCAATTGCCCCCCGACGACGCCAGCAGCCGCCGCGCCCCCGACAAAGTGCTCGCCGCCCTGGGCCTATCGCAGTGACTTAACTTCTAGGGGCCGCCACGGGACGTACTTAGTTTGTTAGCCTGGGGAAACTCACTTCTGCCCTCGCCCCGAGCGGCGCCGGATGCCGATCGCGACCAGAAACATCACGCTCTTGCCCGCCGCGTGCGGTGAGAGGAAGCGCGTGACGTCGTCGTCGAAGGAGGTCAGGCCGGTGGCGCTGAGGCCGCGCTGAGGCGGGACGTTGGGGCGAAAGGGGCGATTCGCGAAGGTGCAGTGATAGTTGACGCGTAGCGCTAGGTGCTGCTAGTTCACCGCACGATGCCACGCGGGCCGAGGCTGGACGGAATCGGGGTGCTCCATCACGTGATCGCCCGCGGCATCGAGCGGCGCGCGATCTTCCTTCGCGACGACGACCGCGCAGACTTCCGCACTCGCCTGGGCGATTTGGCCGTGGAGACGGAGACTGCCATCTACGCGTGGTGCCTCATCCCGAACCATTTCCACCTGCTGTTGCGGAGCGGCGCGGCCCCGCTCTCGGCGCTCATGCGGCGCCTGATGACCGGATACGCGGTAACGTTCAATCGCCGACATCGCCGTTCGGGACATCTCTTCCAGAACCGCTTCAAGTCAATCGTCGTTGAGGAAGCGCCATATCTTCTCGAGCTCGTGCGATACATTCACTTGAATCCCCTGCGCGCCCAACTGGTTTCGGACCTGGGCGCTCTCAATCGCTACGAGTGGAGCGGGCATGCGCCCTTGATGGGGCACGTCCGCCTACCATGGCAGGACACGGGATTCATCCTTGAGCAGTTCGGGAGAAATCCACGCGATGCGCGCCTCGGTTACCGCCGCTTCGTGGCAGACGGGATGGCGCAAGGGAAGCGGCCGGAGCTGACGGGCGGAGGATTGAGACGGAGTCTACGGGGCTGGCGGCATCTGATCGAGGTGAACCGCGGACGCGAGAGATGGGCGGCCGATGAAAGGATCCTGGGCTCAAGCGACTTCGTCATGCGCACGTTGGAGGAACTTCCGCCCGCCCCTCTGCGCTGTGCAGCGACGATCGATGATCTCGTCGCAGACGCGGCACGTCACTGCCAGGTCGGGGGCGAGGAGATTCGCAGCAACAGTCACCGCCCCGCGGCGGTCGCAGCCCGGGCCCGCGTCACCTATGCGGCGATCTGTCAGCGCGGACTTACGCTGAGCGCCGTCGCGCGGCTCTTGGGCATATCGCGCCGTTCCGCCGCGCGGGCCTTTGAACGCGCTCAGCAGGTTGGCCGCGGCGATGCCGATGAATGAAGATTCCAAGCGGAGGGCGGAGAGATTCTCCTCGTCGATTCGCCCCTTTCGCCCCAACGTCCCCGTTTGCCTGCGCTCTCTGGGCATGAGCCTGCGCGGCGATGACGATGCCGTGAACTGAGCCGCATTCCGAAGTGGCGCACAAAGCCTCTCAGCCCACCCGAGAGCGTTATCCAAATGGTCGGGCGTTCACGGAGCGATGTCCTTGAATTTCTCTGACGTGCTCTTCTTCGCGGGACCAGCGTAGCTTGCCTGCCAACAGCCCGCGCCGGGCGCGACGAGCTGAACCGTGACCGGTGCGGTCTGTGCATAGATCGGATCGGTCGTCGGCAGCCCCAGCCTGGCCCCTGCGCCCTTGATCAGGATCTTCGCCTTACCCGCGCCTGATTTGAGGAGCAGCTTGGTAATGCCGTCGTCGTTCCCGGTCGGGTTCTTGTAACCAAATCCCTTCGATCCCAACTGCTTCCAGCACGGGCGGCCGCCGCACTCACCACGCGGTGCAACGAGGTGCGACTCGACCAGCGCGGTTCCATCATAGACGCACACCGCATAGCTCGTGCCTGCAAGCGGATTGCCGAAAGACGCCGCGCTGCTGACCGTGCCTTTGAGCCATTTCGACAACAGCTTGCTCGCGGCAGGATCACCGGGCGGGCGCTCGACCAGTAAGACTCCCTTTCCCGGATCGTCACACGTGAGCGGTGTTGGCGAGCACGTCATGCGAGCGAAGCTCCAAACGCTCGCCTGGGATGTAAGGACCGTGAGGCCGACATCACCATCAATGAAACGATGGCGGTTGGTGACACATGGGTCGGGATCGGCAACTCCCGGTGCGCCGTCGCACGCCGGGACCTGCAAGCCGTCGCGCAGGACAGCGAGGGTGGTTTCATCGAGGTCGCCGGGAATCCGGGATGAATCGACCCGAAACATCAGCAGCAACGGTGCGCTGGCGGTCGGACACGGTGCGCCGGCACATGAAAAGGTGATGTGCACTTGCTGTCCGATGAACGCGAACCCCGGCACGGGTCCGCTCTGGCCGGAGGCCTCCGCGATCGTCACCGCCGCGGTACCGACACTCATTGCAATAGTCGTCTCGACGGCGTCGGCTGCGGTCGCGCCATCGTTCTCGTCATCCGTGGAGATGGTCTCGCCACTGACGAGCTCCGCGTCTGCAGCGTTCTCGGCGCTGGCCGTGTCGACACACGCGGACGAGCAGCCATCGCCATCCAGGGCATTGCCGTCGTCGCACTCCTCACCGAGTGTTGCCACGCCGTTGCCGCACGCGGTGTTGGTGCAATTGGCGTCACACCCATCGCCGTCGGTGATATTGCCGTCGTCGCATTCTTCGCCGGGATCCACCGTGGCATTGCCGCACGGCGTGGGCGGCCCTAGGCGCTGCCCGTAAATGCCCCCCGTTCCGGCGTCCTGCAGCGAACTGGTCCACACCACGATTCCACTGCCGTCTGCCGCCAGTCCGAGCGCGGGATTCCGCTGATCGTCGGTCGCGTAGGTGTTGATTTGAAATTCCGGTCCCAGCGGTTGGCCCGCGCTGTTGTACCGCTGCCCAAAGATACCGTCTCGGTCGCCGTCTTGAGCGAATGCCTGCCAGACGATGACGAACGCGCCATCCGCGGTCGCGCTCACAGCCAGCCCGTTAAGCCCGAACGTACCCTGGTACCCGGTCGTGTGGGTATTGACCTGAAATTCCGAGCCCTCGGGCTGTCCGCCGCTGCCGTATCGCTGCGCGAACACGCCGGCGCCGCTGCCGTCCTGACCATAGCTCTGCCAGACCACGACGAATGTTCCGTTCGGCGAAGCGGCAACCATGGGAAAGTACTGGTAGCTGGTTGTACACGTGTTGACTTGGAACTCCGTGCCTACGGCCTGCCCAGCGCTGTCGTAGCGCTGGCCGAACACGCCAGCCAAGTCACCGTCCTGCGACTCGCTCTCCCAGACGACGACGAACGCGCCGTCGCCGTGCGAGGCGATCGCTTGGTGGTACTGAACGCTGGTCGTATAGCTGTTGACCTGAAACTCAGTCCCGAGCGCCGCGCCGGTGCTGTCATAACGTCGGGCATAGACCCCGGTGCTGTCGCCATCCTGGGTGTCGCTGCGCCACGCCGCCACAAAAGCACTGTCTGCGTGCACGGTGACGGTGGGAAAGAGCTGGCCACCGGTGGTGTGCGAGCTGATCTGAAATTCCGTTCCCAGGGATTGTCCAACGCTGTCAAAGCGCTGGCCGAATACACCTGAGGTGCCCCCGTTTTGCAAGTAGCTATGCCATGCCACGACAAAGCTGCCATCCGTGGCGGCCGCGGCAGATGGCCGAAGCTGGTCGGCTGTCGTGTACGTATTGACCGCGAAGTCTGTGCCGACGAACGCACCGGTGCTATCAAAGCGTTGGCCGAATACTCCGAATCCACTGCCGTCGCGCGGCTCGTCGCTCCACAGCACAACGAAGCTCCCGTTTGGGGCCGCGGCGACGGCGGGCAAACCCTGATAGGCCGTCGTATACGTGTTGATCTGAAACTCGCTGCCGACGAGCGCTGCGCTCGACGGCATACCGAAACAGATCCACGACAGCGCGCCGACGATGATCGCGCGGAGTGGTCGTTGCCACGCCCGTTCGTCGCTGGGGGCAGCCATCGGCGGCACGATTCGCTCGCGAGCGCTGACCATCGATCTCCCCTTTCAGGTATACGCAGGATGTTGGAGTTTGGCCTCGTCAGGCATCGCGCCGGGCCGGGTCTGTCGATGCGACTCGGGCGAGCTATGCTCTCGAGCGTCGCGTATCCTCTCGTCCCCCCAACGAAACCTGACACTCCTGCAAGTCATCGCATCGGGTCAGCGGATAGCCCGTATAAGCAGCTGCCAATTTGACGTAATGCGAGAGTATCAGCCATTCCAAGACTTGGGCGTTTCGGATGGTTCAAGCATGCCCCCCAGCCCCTCCAACGTGCATAGTGGGCGCGGACGACGCAAGTCAAGGTTAAGATGGGCGTAGTGAGCGAGCCGATCGAGAGCGCTTTGGGCCAGGATCAGATCGTCGAAACAGGGGGCCGCCAAGGGGACGTACTTGGTTTGTTAGCCTGGGAAAACTCAGACCAATAAACTAACTACGTCCCCCTCGACGGCGTACGCGCATCAGCGGCACGGTGCTCCGCTGCGCGAACCGGCGCGGGCGGAGATTCAGCCGGCTCTCCTAGAACGCGCTAGCGCCTGAACTCCGATCACGATCGGCGTCAGGACGAACCCGGCGGGAACGAAAAGCATCGCGGCGAAAAGCCAGACCTCGTGGCCGACCAACATCGCCACAGCCAACGCGGCCGAGAAGAGCGCGAAGAGCCCGGGCGCAATCACCAGCGCGACGAACACGGCGCCGTAGCGGCGCGATGCGAGCGCCGCGGCGATCTCGTCGGCGCCGTAGCTGACGTTCGCCGAAGCTCCACGAGCGCCGGCGACCGCGATCGGGGTGACGCGCTCTCCCGTCGCCGGCATGGGCGGGTTCAGGACCATGTCGCCGACCTCGCCCGGCGAGAGCCGCCGTGTTTCCACCCAGAAGATCCTGCCGAGCGAGATCATCGTCAGGGCCCCGAGGACGAACGACACGATCGCCGTGCCGATAGCCGCCAGCCGCAGCGTGATCGGCCTCGTTCCCCAGACCGCCAGCAGCGGATTGGGCACGACGCGCGACCAAAAGCCGGGGGCCTCTGCGGGTGCGCTCGCAGCACTGGAGGCGGGTGCGGTGGCTTCGGCGGGCAGGAGCATGAAGTTGAGATGCACTTCGAACCCCGGCCCCAGCTCGACATCGGCAACTTCCTGCGGTCGGAGGTCGCCGAAAGTGGCGCGCACGGCATGGCGCCCCACCGCTTCGCACGAGAGCGAGAAGGTTCCGTCCGCTCGCGTCTGGGACCGGCAGGGCGGCTGCGATGGATCGCGCACGACCTCCACCGTTGCCCCGGCGACCGGGTGCATCGCTTCACCGATCACGCTACCGGTGAGAATCGAGGGTTGTAGACCTGCTGCGAGACGGGCAATCGGGACGCCGCCGATGAGGAAGGCTGCGAGCGTCGTGCCGACCAGCGGATTGCCGCGACTCACGGCGCGCGGCAACGCCGAACTTGCGCGCGAGATCAGCTCAGAAGTCCACCTTGGGAATGGTTCCACCCTGACTCGTGTACCCCACTGCCCAGTCTTCCATCCAGCAGCGGTAGGTGTCGGCGTTTCGCAGGGCGAGGGCCGCAAGGAGACGTACTTGGTTTGTTAGCCTGGGAAAACTCACTTCTGCCCTCGCCCCGCGCGGCGCCGGATGCCGATCGCGACCAGAAACATCACACTCTTGCCCGCCGCATGCGGTGAGAAGAAGCGCGTGACGTCGTCGTCGAAGAAGGTCAGGCCGGTGGCGCTGAGGCCGAGCGCGTAGGCGCCGAGGTAGAGCTTGCCGCCCGTGATCGCCGCTTCCGTGGCGGCGACGCGGTAGCCGCGGCTGCCGAAACGCGCGAAGACCGGCTCGAGGTCGGAGAGCACATAGGCGTTCACGCTCGCGTCGGCGGCGAGCTCCTGGCCGAGGTCGAGAAAGCCGGCATCGCGGCGGAAGTCCCCCGCGCGCAGCAGCTCGAGCGCGGCGCGCGCGCGGTGGTACACATACGCGCCGGCCGGCAGCCCGTCGACGGCGTTGACGATCAGGTAGAGGTCGCCGAAGCCGCCGGACGGCGCCGTCGCGTCGGCAACCGCGGCTGGCGGGGCGCTGCGCAGCAGCGTCGAGAGCTGGCCGAAGGTGATCGGCGCGCGCGCGAACTGGCGGGCTGAGCCGCGCCGCAGGATGGTCTGGTCGAGCGTCGCGCCGAGCGGGTCGGACGCCGGCAGCAGTGGAAAGAGCTCCCCGGTCGGCTCCGGCTCCGGCTGCGCGGGCAGCGCGCCGCGCCATGCCCGCACGGCAGCGGTGTCCGCGAGAACCGTGCTGGCGTGCGCAGCGCGAATGAGCGGATAGTCGACCTCGTGTGCCGACGGCGGCACGGTCTCGAGCGCCAGTGGTTCCACGACCGGAGCCGGTGGCGGCAGCGAGCCGCCACTCCCAACCGACACCAGCGCCAGCGCCACCTCGCGTGCCTCGTCCAATCCGAGCAGCGCGTTGATCGCCGCATCGGCAAAGCCCAGCACGAGGTGCAACGGGATGCCATCCGCTGCGCCCACCGCGAGCAGGTTCGCGAGCAGCGTGCCGCTGTCCCAGAAACAATGCCGGTAGGCGCGCGCCTCGTACTTCCAGGCGTTGCGCCAGAACGTCGAGGTCGCGATCAGCACCGCCGGCGCGGCGGCAACCGGCGCCGCACCGGCCGTCGCATCGACGAGCGCCGCGCGGTAGTCGCCGCGGCGCAGCAGGCGCAGCGAGAAGTCGAGCGGGTTGAAGTGGTAGACGCCCGCTTCCAGATCGGGGAGTGCACCGCAGACGAGGTACAAGTCGATGTGGTACAGCGCGCCCGTGCACGCGGCGGCGCGGAAGTGGTACTCCTGCCCGCCCGGCAGCACGCGCGTGCGCGTAATGCCGGCACTCAGATGCAGCAGCCGCGCCAGCGCGCGCAGGTCGGGCACGACGGGCTCGGCCGCCTCTCTCGGCGGCGCGGCGATCGCGTCGAGCGTCGCCACAGCGGACGGCGCCACGACCGGCGGCAGCGGCAGCGGCGATGGGTCGCGATAGAGCTTGAACGGACGCGGTTGATTCTCCCAATCGAGCGAGTGGCGATTGGAGTACACGCTCGCCGGGGAATGCTTGGTGCGTTCGTGATAGTCGCGGGCGTGCATGGCGTGACCAGATCCGGTGACCAGGGGCAGCGTAGATCCTCTCGCTGCGCTAAGTACCGCGCTTGCGCACCCGGGACAAGTGCGCACACGCGGGCAACGAGAGCTACTGGATCGGCTTTGCCCGGCCAAGAAGTTCCTCTCCCTCCGGGAGAGGTAAGGTGAGGGGATGAAATGATGGCTTCGACCGATTCGTTGAAGAGTTTGTTCGATCCCCTCACCTAGCCTCTCCCGGGGGGAGAGGAACCAGACGGGCCGCAGCAACTACCCGCAAAGACTACTCAATCAGATTCAGCAACTCGAGCTCGGTCTCGGCGGTGCGGCGCCCGAGGCTGGCGAGCTCGATGCTGTGCACGATGCCATCGAGGTGTGTCTTCGCCTGGGTGATGCAGATGATCGCCCACTTGAGGTTGCCAAAGACCTCCCAGAAGCGCACATGCGCCGGATCGACGGGATCGCCGCCGCCGCGGGCGTAGGCGGCGAACAGCTCTTCGCGCTCGCCGATGCCGCCGACCGGCTTGTGGTCGCGGCCGAAGCGCCACGCGCGCACGCACAGCCACCCGAGGTCTTCCATCGGATCCCCGACATGCGACAGCTCCCAGTCGAGGATCGAGCGCACGCCTTCGGGCCCGAAGATGACGTTGCCGATGCGGTAGTCGCCGTGCACCAGCGTCAGGCGCCGCGCCGGCGGCACGCGCGCGCGCAGCCAGCGCAGGGCCAGCTCGAAGGCCGGATGCGCTTCGGGGGCGACGGCGCGGTACACCTGCTCGAAGCGGTCGAGCTCGGCGACGGCCGGGGCGGTGTTCTCGCCGGGCTGCACCAGGTGCCCCAGCTCCGGGCGCGCCCAGTCGACGGCATGGATGCGCGCCAGGATCTCGCCGAGCTGCGCGGTCATCGCGGTGCGCGCGGGGGCGTACTCGGCATCGCGCAGCAGCCGCCGCGGCAGGGTCTCGCCCTCGACGCGCTCCATCAGGAAGAACGGCGCCCCGAGCGAGTCGTCGCCGAGCCAGTCGACGCGCGGCACCGGCACGCCGGCCTCGCGCAGTACACGCAACAGCCGGAACTCACCGTGGCGGTCCGACTCCAGCGCCGTCGCGCCGGGATCGCGGCGCAGCACCAGCGGCACGCGCGCCGGCGCACCCGGCGGCCCGTAGACCGCGTCGAGCGACCAGGTCTCGCGCGAGGCGCCGCCCGGCAACCGGCGCAGCCCCTCCACCGCCACCTCCGCCCCCACCTGCCGGGCGAGGAACGCCACGAGCCGCTCGCGCATTTCCTCATGCGTCATCGGTCACCTCGCGGCTCACAGGCGCAGCATCGACGCCCCGGCACCGGGCGTCACCGTGAAGCAATGCTCGCGCACCCGTGGCTGGGTGCGGCCGTGATAGTAGCTGCGCTCGAGCATCGTGCAGAACAGCGACGCGTCGGCGGCCGCGACGAGGTTGACCGTGCAGCCCCCGAACCCGGCGCCGGTGAGGCGGGCGCCGAGCGCGCCGGCCTGGCGGGCGGCGCCGATCAGCTCTTCCAGCTCCGCGCAGCTCACCGCGAAGTCGTCGCGGCAACTGGCGTGCGAGGCGTTCATCAGCGCGCTCAACCCCAACGCGTCGCCGGCCGCCAGCGCCGCCTCCGCCCGATCGACGCGCTCGGCCTCGGTCAGCACGTGCCGCACCCGCTGCAGCAATGCGTAGGACGGCGGCCCGTCCGGCCCAATGCCCACCGACGCGGCGAGATGATCCTCGCGTGCGCCGAGAATCGCAGCGATCTCCGCCAACGCCAGCGGCCGCGGCGGCAACATGCTTTCCAGTATGCTGACAAACTCCGACAGCGCGCGATCGGGAAACAGCCGGGTGAGATCGCCGAGCTGCGCCAGCGGCCGCGGCAGGCTGGCGCCCAGGGCGCGTTCGAGGGCGCGACACGCCAGCCGGCACTCGGCGACGCGGTGGTTGTAGGCCGCGCGGGCGGGGCCCGATTTCTCCGCCATCACCAGGCTGTGGCTGACGACGAAGAGGTGGTCGGCGAGCAGGCGGACCGGACGCGTGCGCAGCGGATCGAAGTCGATGCGCAGCGCATGGCCGGCCTCGGCGAGCAGACAGATCGCCTGATCCATGCCGCCGCTCTGCGTGCCGACGTAGCGCTCGGCGGCCGCCAACAACTCCGCCAGCTCGAGCGCCGGCGCACTGCGGTCGTTGACACCGAGCAGCGCCAGGGCGCTGGCGACCAGCAGGGCCGACGACGACGACAAGCCGGCGCCGGGCGGGATATCGCCCGCGACGAGGAAGTCGCCGCCGCGCATCTCCGCCCGCCCGGCCAGCGGCAACATGCCCTGCGCCGCCGCCTGGTGATAGTTGGCCCAGTCGCCGGCCGGGGCGGGAGCGATCTCCGCCGCCAGCTCGTAGCCGCGCGGCGCGAAGCGCACATCGGCGTTGGCCAGTCGCACGGCGGTATCGTCGCGGCGCGCGGCGGCGACCAGCACGTGGCGGTCGATCGCCATCGGCAACACGGGCAGCCCATTGTAATCGGTGTGCTCGCCGATCAGGTTGACCCGCCCCGGCGCGCACGCCACCAGCTCGGGCCGCCGGCCGAAGGCCCGCTCGAACTGTTGCGCCAACGCATCGATACGCGCGGGGCTCGGCGAGGCCGCATTCATCCGGCGACCACCCCGCGTTCGGCGGACAGCCACTGTTCGGCACGAGCCAGATCGGCGGGCGTGCCGACGTCGGACCAAAAGCCGCGAATCGGCTGCGCGCGCACGTTGCGTCCGTCGCGCACCATCTGCGCGATCGCCTGCGGCAGCTCGTACTCGCCGCGTGGCGAGGGCGCCAGTCGGCGCGCGTAGTCGAACACCACCGGCGCCAGCGCCAGGATGCCGGCGTTGTTCCAGCGCGTCGTCGCCGTGCCGCGCGGCGGCTTCTCGTCGAGCCGCGTCACGCGCCAGTCGCCGGTCACGTATACCGCCGCTCCTTGCCACGGATCGTCCGTCTCGTTGACGGCCAGCCGCACGTCGCACGGGTCGCGCTCGTAGGCGCGCATGAGCTCGGCGTAGAACTCCTCGGGCACCAGGATGTCACCCCAGCTGAGCACGAACGAGGCACCGGCCACGTACGGCTCGGCCAGCAACAGCGCGCGGGCCGTTCCGTCGGCGTGCGCCTGACGGCAGTACGAGATCTCCACGCCGAGCGCGTCCCCCGTGCCGAGGGCCGCCTCGATCTGCTCGCCGAGGTATCCGGTCACGACCAGCAGCCGAGTCACCCCCGCGCGCGCCAGGCCGGTCGCGATGCGCTCGATCAGCGGCCGGCCGCCAGCGCGCAGCAGCGGTTTCGGGGTATTGGCCGTAAGGGACCCCATGCGGGTCCCTCGCCCGGCCGCAAGGACGACGGCGGTATGCATGTGCGCGACGACGAGGAAGATACGCGCGCCGATGCAGAAAGGCGAGTCCGAAACGGCTGCGCGCTGCTTGACAGGCGACGGTGGCAACGGAATCCTCGCCGCGACTCGGGCAGGAGGCGTACATGAATGGATTGCGACGGGAGCTGATGCGGCCGCGGTTGGACTACCCGCGCGTGCCCTATCACGGCATGCTGCGGCGCTCGGTGGAGCGGACGCCGGACAAGTGGGCGACGGTCTTCGACGACCAGATGCTGACCTTCCGCGAGATCGAAGGGCTGAGCAACTCGCTGGCCCACGCCCTGCGCAGCCTGCACATCGGCAAGGGCGACCGGGTGGCCCTGTTGATGACCAACCGGCCGGAGTACCTGATCAGCTTCGAAGCGGTGTCCAAGGTCGGCGGCGTCATCACGCCCATCAACCCCGCCTACCACGACCACGAGGTCGAGTATCAGCTCAACGACTCCGAGGCACGGGTGGCGATCGTCCACCAGGACCGCTACCCGAGCATCGCCGCCATCCGCGACCGCGTGCCAGGCGTCAAGCACGTCATCGTCGTCGGCGATTGTCCGCCCGAGGCGTTGTCGTTCTATGAGCTGCTGCGCGGCTTCCCGGGCAGCGCGCCGCCGGAGGTCGACCTGGACATCGAGGAAGACCTCATCGCCCTGCCCTATTCCAGCGGCACGACCGGCTTGCCCAAGGGCGTCATGCTCACGCACCGCAACCTGGTCTGCAACCACATCCAGTCGGCCGCGGGCGGGCGCATCACCGAGCGCGACACGCTGCTGATCTTCCTGCCCTTCTACCACATCTACGGCACCATGCTCATGGGCACCTCCGTCACCGCCGGCGCGACCGAGGTGATCATGGAGCGCTTCGATATGCTCACCGCCTTGTCGCTCACCGAGCGGCACCGGGTCACGCTGTTCTACGCCGTGCCGCCCGTGCTGCTGGCGATGGGGCACTTTGCCGACCTGAAGAAATACGACTTCTCGTCGGTGCGCTACATCATGAGCGGCGCCGCGCCGCTGCCACCCGAAGTCGCGCGCCGCATGCAGGAGCTGACGGGGGTCAAGGTCCTGCAGGGATACGGGCTCACCGAAGCGTCGCCGATTACGCACCTGAACCCGGTCGACAACCCCGAGCTGATCCGCCTCGACTCGGTCGGGCTGGCGGTGTCGGACCAGGACGAGCGCATCGTCGACGCCGGCGACGCGACGGTCGAGCTCGGACCCGACGCCGTCGGCGAGCTGCTCATTCGCGGCCCGCACGTCATGAAGGGCTACTGGAAGGCGCCGGAGGAGAACGCCCGCGCGCTGCGCGACGGCTGGCTGCACACCGGCGACATCGCGCGCCGCGACGCGCAGGGCTACGTGTACATCGTCGACCGCAAGAAGGAGATGATCAAGTACAAGGGCTTCGGCGTCGCACCCGCCGAGCTCGAGGCGCTGCTGCACGAGCATCCGGCCGTCGCCGACTGTGCGGTGGTGCCCAAGCTCGATCCCGAAGCGGGCGAGATTCCGCGCGCCTTCATCGTCCTCAAGCCCGGCATGCACGCCACGGCGGCCGAGCTCATGCGCTTCGTCGAGGAGCAGGTCGCGGGCTACAAGAAGGTCCGCGCCGTCGAGTTCATCGACGAGATTCCCAAGAACCCGTCGGGCAAGATCCTGCGCCGCGTGCTGAAGGAACGCGACTGAGTGTCGCGCATCCTCATCGCCGGCGCCGGCGCGCTGGGCTCGGTCTTCGGCGGCTTCCTGCGCCGCGCCGGCGCGGCGGTGACGCTGCTCGGGCGGGCGGCGCACCTCGACGCGATTGCCCGTGATGGGCTGGCGATCGACGGCATCTGGGGCGCGCACCGCGTCGGCGGCTTCGACATCGCCACAACGCCGGACGCCATCACCGGCGCGTTCGACGCCGTCCTGCTGCCGGTCAAGTCGTACGACACCGCGGCGATGGCCGCCGCTGTGGCGCCGCTGCTCGCGCCCGGTGGCGTCATCATCTCGCTGCAGAACGGGCTCGGCAACGTCGAGGCGATCGAGGCGGCGGTCGGACCCGAGCGCACCCTCGGCGCGCGGGTGATCTTCGGCGCCACGATTCCGGCCCCGGGGCAGGTGCGCGTGACCGTGTTCGCCGATCCGACGGCCATTGGGTCGCTTGCCCCCGGACTCCATCCCGCCCGCGACGACGCGGCGCGGCGCTGGGCCGAGATGATCGACGCCGCCGGTGTGCCCGCCGTGTACACCGACCGCCTCGCCGCCATGCTGTGGGCCAAGGTGTTCTACAACGCCGCGCTCAACCCGCTCGGCGCGCTGCTCGGCGTGCACTACGGCGCGTTGCCCGAGGGCGACGCCAGCCGCGCCGTCATGAACGACGTCATCGACGAGGCCTTCGCCGTCGCGTGCGCCGAAGGCGTCGCGCTGCCCTGGGCGGACGCCGGCGCGTATCGCGACGAGTTCTACAACCGCCTGGTCCCGGTCACCTACGACCACCGCTCGTCCATGCTGCAAGACATCGAACGCGGCCGCCGCACCGAGGTCGACGCCATCAACGGCGCCGTCTGGCACCGCGGCGAAGCGCGCGGCATCGCGACGCCGGTCAACCGCGTGCTGACCCGTCTGGTGCACCTGATCGAGCGCACCTGAGGGGGAGTTGCCTTTTTTGCCGCGCTGCCGTTAGTTGCGCTGCATGTCGCTGACTCTGCCGAAGGCTCTGTTCGATCGGATCGCGGAGGATGCCGTGCGCGGCTTCCCGCACGAGGCGTGCGGCTTCGTCGTGCAGCGCGGCACCGCGCCGCTCGAGGTGGTGTGCGTCACCAACATCCAGAACCAACGCCACGCCGAGGATCCCGAGCGCGTGCCGCGCACGGCCGAGACTGCCTACACGATGGGCCCCGAGGCGGCGCCGGTGTTGATCGACCACGACCGCGGCCGGCTGGTGATCCGCGCCATCTACCACTCACACCCGCAGCACGCTTCGTACTTCTCGGCTGAGGATCGCGCTCAGGCGACGGTGTGGGACGAGCCGAGCTATCCCGACGCGGCGCAGATCGTCGTCTCGGTGATCGATCGCGAGGTCAAGGACGCCAAGGCCTTCCGCTGGGACGGTGCACTGCGCGACTTCGTCGAGGTCGAGCTGCGCGTGGAACCGGCGTCGTGAGCGCCGCCCTGCACTGCGAAGTCGCCGGCAACGGTCCGCTGACGGTCGTCTGCACGCACGGCCTCGCCGCCAGTGGCGCGACCTGGCGCGCGCAGGTTGAAGCGTTGGCGCAGCGCTACCGCGTCGTCACCTGGGACCTGCGCGGGCACGGCCAATCGGGCAGCCCCGACGGAGCCTATCGCCTCGCCGACCTGGCCGCCGACCTGCGCGAGGTGCTCGACATCACCGGCACCGAACGCGCCGTGATCGTCGGGCACTCGGCGGGCGGTGTCGTGGCGATGCAGTTCGCGCTCGACTACCCGCAGCGCACCGCGGGCCTGGTGCTCGTCGGCACGGCGAGCGAGTGCAACGAGCGCGCGCACCAGTTCTACGAAGACCTGGCGCAGATCGCCGAGACGCGCGGCATGGACCCGGTGCGCAAGCGGCTCGGCCTCGGCAGCGCGCGCGAGGACCACGCGCCGGTCGACCCGGTCGCGTTCGCCAAGGTCGCGCGCGTCATGGGCAACCTGCTGCGCGAGCCGCTCACGCCGCGGCTCGATGCCATCCGCTGTCCGGCGCTGGTGCTCGTCGGCGAGAAGGACTTCCTCGGCGCCGGCGGCTCGGTCATTCTCAGCCGCCGCATCGCCGGCTCGCGCCTCGAGATCGTCCCCGGCCGCGGGCACGGGTTGTTTCTCGAAGACCCGGAGGGGTTCAACGCGTTGGTCGAGGGGTTTCTAGCTGAGCTGCCCGCCGACTGAGGCAAGCGGTCGAGGCGATATCGAATCACCCCCACCTCAATCCTCCCCCGTCGAGGGGGAGGAGGCCGGAGGCGGAGGGGAGGAGGAGCTCTGAAGCCTTCCCCCCTTGCGGGGGAAGGTTTGGATGGGGGGTATTGAGACGACGCGAAGCGCACCGCGTCTTCTCACCCCTTCAACACCTCGTCGAACAGCGCCTGGTTGCGGCCGTAGAGTTGCTGGCCGCCGGCGACGTAGAGGACTTCACCGGTGATGAAGCTCGCGGCCGGCGAGGCGAGGAAGACGGCGGCGTTGGCGACTTCCTCGCGCGTGCCGAAGCGCGGCATCGGCGCGCCCTCGAAGAGCTTGTCGATCTCCGGATCGTAGGTCTCGACGAAGGCCTCGGTGCGGATCGGTCCGGGCGCCAGGCAGTTGACGCGCACCTTCGGCCCCCACTCGATGGCCAGCGTGCGCGACAGCTCGAGCACGCCGGCGCGCGCCGCCGCCGTGTGCGCGATGCCGGGGAAGCCGCGGCCGATGACGGCGATGATGTTGGTGATGCTGCCGCCGCGCCCGTCGAGCATCTGGTTGCCGAACACCTGCGTCATGTTCCAGGTGCCGGTGAGGTTGGTCTCGATCACCGCCTGCCAGCCCTTGGGCGTGAAATCACGCGCGCGCTGGGCGAACTGACCGCCGGCGTTGTTGATCAGCATGTCGACCTGGCCGAGCACTTCGCACACCCGCGCGCCGAGCGCTTCGACGGTCGGGCGGTCGCGGATGTTGACGAAGCCGGTCTCGACGCGGCGGCCGGTCGCGGCGCGAATCTCCGCCGCGGCCTGCTCGAGCCGTTCGACGTTGCGCGCGGCGAGAAACAGATCCGCCCCCGCCTCCGCCAGCGTCTGCGCGATGACGCGCCCGAGGCCGGTGCCGCCGCCGGTGACCAGCGCCGTCTGACCGGTCAACAGATCAGGAGCGAAGACGCGCATGGGAGACGCCTGCCTCAGACGTCCGCGTAGCCTTCGAGCTTGGCGATGATCTGCAGCATTACCTCGTCGGCGCCGCCGCCGATGCTGAGCAGACGCGAGTCGCGCCAGTAGCGCGAGACGTAGTACTCGTCCATGTAGCCGTAGCCGCCGTGGAACTGCACGCACCAGTCGGCCACCTTGCGCACCAGCCGGCCGGCGGCGAGCTTGGCCATCGACGTCTCGCGCGTCGAGTTCTCGCCCGCCACGATCATGCGCACGCAGTGGTGGTTCAGCTGGCGCAGCATCTCGATCTCGGTCTGCAGCTCGGCGAGCGTGAACTGGACGTGCTGCTTGAGCGCCAGCGGCTTGCCGAACACCTTGCGCTCTTTCACGTAGCGCACGGTCAGCTCGAGCACCTTCTGCGCCCCGGCGCAGGCCGCGATCGCCGCCACCATGCGCTCCTTCTGGAACTGGTTCATCTGGTACATGAACCCCATGCCCTCGTCGCCGATGCGGTTGGCAACCGGCACGCGGGCATCCTCGAACACCAGCTCGGCCGTGTCGGAGCTGTGGTTGCCGACCTTCTCGAGCTTGTTGGCGACGCCGAAGCCGGGCGTGTCGGTCGGCACGACGACGAGCGTGAAGCCGTGGTGTCCTTCGGCGGCATTGGTCTTCACCAGCGTGGTGATGTAGTCGGCCTGCGTGCCGTTGGTGATGAAGATCTTGCGCCCGTTGATGACGTAGAAGTCGCCGTCGCGGCGCGCCGTGGTCTGGATCGAGAAGACGTCGGAGCCGGCCGCCGGCTCGGTGACGCCGATGGCGCCGACCGCTTCGCCGGCAATCGACGGCCGCAGCCAGCGCTCCTTCAGCGCCTCGCTGCCGAAGTCGTGCAGGGCCGGGGTGCACATGTCGGTCTGCACCATGATGGCCATCGGGATGCCGTTGCACGGACAGGTCTCGGCCATCGCCTCGACGTAGGCCGCCGTCCACGAGTAGTCGAGCCCGGCACCGCCGTAGCGCGGATCGTACGACACGCCGAGCATGCCGAGCTCGCCGCAGCGTTTGAACACCTGATGGGCGGGGAAGATGCGCGCCTTCTCCCACTCGTCGACGTGGGGGTTCACTTCCTTCTCGAAGAAGTCGCGAATCGTCTGTTGGAATGCCCGTTGATCCGGCGTGAAGTAGTCCATAGCAACCCTCTCTGCAGCGCGCGGCCGGCGCCGTCTCCAGCCCCCTCGCCTATCAGATGCGCCACAACGCGGCCAGCCGCGCCGGGCCGACGTGAGGGATCGAGATGGTTAGCGATCGGCCTTTGCCGGCTGCGCGATGCTGGCGGGATGGCGTCGGATCGCGAACGCCGCCAGGCCGACCAGGACCGCGGCCAGCAGGCTGGCAACGACCACGCTCCAGATCGCGTGCTGTGCCGTGAGCTCGCGGGCGGCGACGCGGAGCGCGAGCAACTGGTTTTGCTCGCGCCAGATCTCGCTGATCGCGCCGCGGATGGTGTCGATCCCGCCGCCACCGCGATCGGTGAGCACGACGTGCTGCGCGGCACTGAACCCGCGTGCCCGGCGCACGGCGACACTCTCCTGCACGGCGTGCAGGTGGATGGCCATGAGCGGCACCAGCGCATCGAGGTGCTGCTGCTGGCGGGCGTCGTCACTCGTCAACTGGTGCAGCGTCGCGATGTGCTCGCCGAGCGCGCGCAGGCCGGATTGATATGCCACGAGATCGCGGTCCTGTCCCGTCAGCACGAAACTCCGCGCCCCGCCATGCACCTCGTTGAGGCCAGCGGAGACTTGTTCCAGACGGTCGACCACCGCGTGGGTATGCTCGACTTGTGCGGCGGTCCGCAGGAACCCGACCAGGCTGCGGTAGGCGAAGACATCGACCAGGCCGAGTGCCAGCAGCCCGGCAGCGAGACCCAGGACGACGGCGCGCCGTTGGGCGAACCGCAGGGGATGCAGGAGGTCGACTCCCTTCGCGCGCGCGGCACGCTGGTCGAGACCCCACGGGAATGCACCCATCGTGGTCGAGCTGGCGGTCACCTCGGTTTCTCGGACGGTCATGGGACTCTCCCTGACCACCTTTGACAGCACCTGCCATGCCACCCGACCGGCGCACCCCCAAAGCGAATCGGGCCGCGCAGCCCGAGTTACCTGGGTGGCGGAGCGCAAATAGCGCCCGGAAAGTGACGCTGCCGCGCCGGCGCCGCGGTGGCAGCGTTCAGCGCGGGGCGGATTGCTCGAGGCGCTGCAGGTTGGTGCGGAACAGGGCGTTGTCGGGTTCGATCTCGAGGGCGCGGCGCAGCGCCGCGATGGCCCGCGCGCGGTCGCCCATGAGGAAGGCGACGTTGGCGCGGTACTGGTAGACGAGCGCGTAGCGCGGCGCCACCTTCTCCGCTTCGTCGAGCGCCGCCATGGCGCCCTGGTAGTCGCCGCGGCGGGCGAACTGGCTGGCTTTCTCCGCCAAGGCGGCGGCTTGCTGTTCGACCGCCGAGGCCGGCGCGTTGACGCGCGCCGATCCGGTCAAGCGCTCCAATGCCTGGCGCGACGGGTCGTACTGCGGGTTGTAGCGCAGGGCCGCGCGGTACTCGGTCGCCGCCGCTTCGGGTTGACCCTTCTTCTCATAGATCACGCCGCGGTTGTGGTAGGCCTCGGGATTGAGCGGCTCCAGCTCGATGGCCTTGTTCAGCTGCTGCAGCGATTCGTCGTAACGCCCCAGGGCGCCGAGCGCGCCGGCCAGGCTGGCGCGCAGGCCGCCGTCCGTGGGGTTCGCCTCGACCTGTTTTTCGTAGGCCGCGGCGGCCTCGGCGAACTTGCCTTCCTGAAACAGCACGGCAGCCAGGTTGCGCTCGCCCTTGGGCGAGTCGGCGTCGAGGTACCCGAGCGCGCGCAGCCGCTCCATGATGGCGGGATCGACCGACGGATCGGCGGCCGAGGCGGCGACCTGCTGGCCGGTCTCGTAGCTGGCGATGGCGCGCGCCGGGGCTTCGATGTCGAGCGCTTCGGTCCACACGCGCCCGGCCATATCGCGCGCCGGCGACAGCCCTTGCAGGGCCAGCAGCGTCGGCACGAGGTCGATCTGCGCCGGCTGGTCGATGCGGCTGTGCGGCATCACGTGGTTGCCGTACAGGTACAGGATGCCTTCGATGCGGTGGTAGCGCTCGCTGACGCGCCGCATGTCGCGCGTCTTGCTCGGATCGTCGGGCAGCACGCCGAGCTCGAAGCCGTGGTCGGAGAGCACGATCAGCGTCGTGTCGGAGTCGACCAGCGCCAGGTAGTCGCCGAGCACGCGGTCGGCGTACTTGTACATCTCCTCGACCGTATGCCCATAGCGCTGCTGCTGCGCCGCCAGCTCGCCGGCGAGACCCTCGGCGCGAAAGAGATGGCCGAAGAGGTGCGCCGTCGAGTCGGTGCCTTCGATGTACACCATCAGCAGATCGGGGCGCTGCTGCTGCCACAGGTACTTGCCGATGCCGCGATAGCTCTCCGCCGTCGCCAGCGCCCACTTGAAGTGGCTGAGGTCGTCATCGAAGTGGAACGGGCGGTTGAACTCTTCCTGACTCACCGTCACGTACGGCGCCACGTCCTGCATCGTCAGGTCGCCCGGCCGGCGCACCATCGGGGCGATCTTCGGCTCGAGCGACGCCGGCGAGACGGTCCCGGTCTTGTCGTCGCCGCCCGTCGCGCCGTCCTCGAACAGAAAATGATAGCAGGTGTGGTCGCTGACAATGCTGCCCTTCACCGTCTCGGCCGGCCAGGTCGCCCACCAGCCCACCACGCCGACTTGCTTGCCCGCGTCGGAGAGGATGTTCCAGATCGCTTTGACCTTGCGCATCTGGCTGGTCACCGGGAGCTGCTCGCCGCTCTTCTCGTTGACGGCGACGAAGTGCCCGATGTGGTGCTGATCCGCCGTCTTGCCGGTGGCCATCGTGGTCCACAGGATCGGACTCAACATCGGCTTGCTGCTGAGCAGTCGGCCGTAGGCGCCGTCCTGCCGCACCTTGCCGAAGTTGGGCATCTTGCCCTCCGACATCAGACGATCGACGATGTCGGGGTCCATCCCGTCGAAGCCGAGAACGATGACCTTGCCGCCCGAGGGCTTGGACTGGCACCCGAGCGGCAGCATCAGCAGGACGGCCAACGGCAACAGCGACAGCGCGCGCAGAGAACGCATATCGCTCGGGCTTGGACGAACTCCGTGCCGGAGTCAAGCACCGCGCCGCGCGCTTCAGTGCGCGGGCGGCGCAGCGGCGTGCGCCGCCGCTTCCAGCGCCTCCAGGTTGCGCCGGTAGAGCGCATCGTCCGGCGCGAGCGCAACGGCTTCGCGCTGATGGCGCAGCGCCTCGGCGAGGCGGCCGTTCAGATAGTACATGTTGGCCAGGTAGTGATGCGGCAGCGCCGCGCCTTCGTCGAGCCACGCCGCGGCCTTTAGCGCCGCGATGGCTTCGGCCGGCTGGCCCGCGTCGAATTGCCGCTTGGCCGCGGCGCAGCGCTGCGCGGTGCGCTCGGGATCGCGCGGCGACGGCGCGGTCGGCACCGCCGCGCGCGCCGCGATGCGCTGCGCGTCGGCATCGCCGGGCACCAGCGCCAGCACCCGCTCGGCCGCCCGCCGCGCATTGCCGAGTTGGCCGCCCTCCAGTGCGACGACGGCGAGGTTGTACCATGCCGCCGCATTGCTGGGCTCGACCTCCGTCAAGCGCAGATACGTGCCGACCGCCTCGTCCCGCCGCCCGGCCCGGTCGTACAGGTAACCCAGGTTGAGCAGCGTCGCGCCCTTGAACGGGTCGCGCCGGCGCGCCTCTTCGAAGGCCGCGAGGGCGTGTGCGTCGTCGCCCTTGGCCAGGTAGAGCAGGCCGAGGTTGTGATGCGTGTCGTGCCAGTCGGGGTTGATCGCCAACACCTGCTGCAACAGCGCGATGCCCTCGTCGTAGCGCCCGGTGTCGAGGTAGCGCACGGCGAGATTGGTGCGGATCAGCTCGGCCCGCGCCGACTGGGTCAAGGTCACGCCGTAGATCGTCTCCTCGTCGCGCCAGTCGCGCGTCCGCCGCGCGTCGATGGCGATGAACAACACCAGCAGCACCGCCACCGCCGCGACGCGCCACGGGCGGCGCCGGCGCTCCGGCCGTTCCCAGAGGCGCGCGCAGGCGTAGCCGATGACGAGGAAGATCCCGATCGCCGGCTGGTACAGGTAGCGCTCGGCGAACACGTTGAGCTGCGGCCAGCGGATGAGCAGGTGCGGCGCCATGGCGGCGAGCGCCCACAGGATGCCGAACGCCGCGACGCGGTGGGCGCGCCATGACAGCGAGGCCAGGCCGACGGCCCCGAGCAGCAGCGCCGCGCCGGCGGCGAACGGCCAGCTCAGCGCGCCCTGGATCCGGTCGAAGTCGTGGTACATGTTCAGCGCCAACGGCCACAGAAACGCGGTGGCAAACTTCGGCACCAGGGCCACCGCGTTGAGCAGCATCTCGGCGCGGCTCAGCGGCACGGTGTACATGCCCGGCAGCGCGCCGCCGAGGGCGTGCAGGCGCAAGGCGGCGTAGAGCGCCAGCGGCGGGACCACGACCGCGTAGCGCCAGCGCTGGCGCCAGACGCGTCGCCAACCGCGGTTGGGCGCGGCGACGAGGTCGTACAACGCGACGACAATCACGGCCAGGATGCCCGACTCCTTGAACCACAGCCCGCAGAGCAGGAGCGCCGGCGACAGCAGCCAGGCCCACCAGCGGCCGCGGCGCGGCGACAGATGCAGGCGCAGGACGGCGAGGGTGCAGAAGGTCGCGCCGAGCCCGGCAATGTCGGACACCCACAGCACCGCCTCCGAGTACCCCGGATGCACGGCAAACAATGCCGCAGCGAGCGCCGCGGGCTCCAGGCGGCCGAGCAGGATGCGAAAGATGCTCAGCGCCAGCAGGCAGTTGCCGAGATGCACGAGCAGATTCAGCAGGTGACTGGGCCACGCCGCGGTGCCGAAGGCCGCGTGCGAGAGCGCCAGCGGCAGCAGCTGCAGCGGCCGGTAGTACTGGTGAATGTTGCGGTCGCCCTCGCCGGTGCTCCACAACGCCTCGGTGAAGATGCGGTCGATCCGGTCGAGCGACTGCACGCGCGCGTCGCGCTGCATGAAGATCAGCTCGTCGAACACCAGCTCGTTGCGCAGGCTGCCGCCGTAGGCCACGGCGATCAGCGCCGCCAGCCCCAGCCCTACAATCAGCTTCGCCAGCACCCGACTCCCCACACGGCGCCGAATCATAAGTCCGATCGCGCCGAAGAATTCAACGCCGCACGCCAACGCCTGCAGGTTGCAGTGCGTCCCGGCGATCGAATAAGGGCAGCGCGATGCCGCATCCGCCAGAGCTGGACGGCGCTTCGCGGCCATTCGCGCGCGATGCCGCCGCGCTGTTCCTCCTCGCGCTCGGGGTGAACCTCATCCGCCTCGGGTCCAAGAGCATCGAGCACGACGAAGCCGGCAGCGTCCAATTTGCGGGTCTCAGTCTCAGCGCGCTCGCCACCATGGTCACGCGCCGCGACCCGAACATGAGCCTCTATTATTTTTTGCTGAACGCGTGGGTACGACTCTGCGGCGAAAGCGAGGCGGCGGTGCGGTTCCCCTCGGCGCTGTTCGGCGCCCTCGCCGTGCCGGTGGTCTATTGTCTGGGATGCCGCCTGTTCGGTCGCGCGGCGGGCGCGGTCGCCGCGCTGCTGCTGGCGCTCAACGCCTTCATGGTCCAATACGCGCAGACCGCGCGCGCGTACTCGCTCCTCGTCTTGCTCACCGCGCTGTCCTGCCTCTTCTTTGTTCGCGAGATCGAGCGGCCGTCGAAGCGCAACCGGCTCGGCTATGTGATCGCCAGCGCGCTCGCCGTGTATGCCCACTACTTTGCGGTATGGGTACTGGCGGCACAATGGGTGACGCTCATGGCGACGGGCTCTCTTATGTCCTGGAGCGCGTCGCATCTGCGGCGCCACGGCCGGATGACCGCGCTGCCGCGCCAGTGGCTGGGCGCGATCGCCTCCATCATCCTGTTGTCCGCCCCCGCGGCCTTCGTCGCCGCGCGGGCCGGAGCCGCCAATCGCATCGATTGGATCCCGTCACCGTCCGTGCTCGACATCGGGCGCGTCTGCCTCTATCTCGCCGCCCACAGTTGGGTGCTGCTGTGCGTGCTCTTCGCCGGTGGCTGTTACGCCACCGCCCGCGGCGCGCGCGAGGGTGGGCTCTGGCCACACGCGTTTACCGCGGCGTGGTGGCTGGTGCCCATCGCACTGAGCTTCGCGGTGTCGATCGTCAAGCCGATGTTCCTCTCCCACTACCTCCTCCTCTGCCTGCCGGGCTTCGTCCTCTTCGGCGCCGCCGGCATCGCCGCGATCCGCCCGGCGGCAGTGGCCTACGCGGTCGTCGCGCTGCTCGCATTGGCCAGCGCCGCTCGACTCGTCGACTTCTACGCACAAGAGGCTCCGCAGGATTGGCGCGCGGCGACGCGATGCGTGCTTTCCTCGATCCGCCCCGACGATGGGGTCGTCTACTTCCCGGATTCGGCCGCCAAGCCCTTTGGCTACTACGCGCGCCAAAGCGGCAAGGCCACGCCCGTGAACCTCGCCGCGCAGCCGCTGGTCGGGAAACAGCGGATCTGGTTCGTAATCCGGGCGTCGGACTTCGCGACCATGCGCGCGCAGTTCCTCCAGTTGCAGTCCGGGCTGCAGGAGAGCTTCCACCTGGCGGAACATCGCGCCTTCGGCCTGGCCGAAATCGACCTGTACGTCCGCTGATCCCGTCTCGGCGTGTTGCAGACCTTCCCGCCCATCGCGTAAGTGCAGGCGCGATGCATCACCCGTTGCCGCCGCTGCTGCTGCTCGTGCTGGCCCCGCTCGCCGGCGCGGCGTGGGGGCTCGGCCTGTGCGCCCGGCGCGGCGTGCGCTGGCTGCTGATCGGCGGCGCCGCCCTGGCGCTCGGGGCCGGGGTCGCGGTAGGCGGCGTGGACTTCACCGCCCTCAACCACATGAAGCTGTGGGTGGCGCTGGCGGTCGTCGTCATCCTGGCGTTGCGCCGCGCCGGGCTGGCCGGCTTCGAGAGTCCGCGCGTGTACCGTGCCGCGCTCGCCGCCGTGGCGCTGCCGGCGTGGCTCATCTACTTCAACTTCTGCTCCTTCCACGGCACCGGCAGCACGCGCGTGTTCGTGCATCTGCACGACGTCGCACACTACTACCTGGGCTCGAAGTACTTCCGCGAGGTCGGCTATGCGGACCTCTACACCGCCATGCTGCGCGCCGAGGCGGAGCGCTACGACAACCACTTCATGGCCGTCGAGGCGCGCGATCTGCGCAGCAACGCGCTGATGCACATCCGCGCCCTGCTCGCCGACAGCGACGCGGTGAAGGGGCAGTTCACCCCGGCGCGCTGGGCGGCGTTCCAGGACGACGTGGCATACTTCCGCGACGCCATGCGCGCGCAGTACGGCGAGGTCTTGCGCGACCACGGCTTCAACCCGACACCGGTCTGGGCGCTGCTCGGCGGCACCCTCGCCAACCTCGTCCCGGCCGGCAGTCACCGCGGCATCGTGCTGCTCACCCTGCTCGACCCGTTGATCGAGGCGGCGCTGTTTGCCGCCATCGGGTGGGCGTTCGGCACCGAGGTCCTGTTGCTGTCGCTGATTTATTTCTGCCTGCCGTTCGGGGCGTCGTTCGGTTGGACCGGCGGCAGCTTCCTGCGTCACATGTGGCTCGCCGGCGTTCTCGGCGCCGCCTGCTGTCTCGAGCGCGGCCGCCACGGCATGGCCGGCGTGCTGCTCGCCCTGGCGACGTGCCTGCGCGTGTTTCCGTTCGTCTTTGCCGCCGGCCTCGCCTGCAAGGCCGGCCTCGGGTTGTGGCGCGAGCGGCGCCTGTCCGCCGCGCACGCGCGCTTCTTTCTCGCCTTCGTCCTCACCGGACTGCTGCTCGGCGCCGGCACCGCCCTGCTGCCGCGCGGACTCCAGCACTGGGCGGAGTTTCGCACCAACATGGAGCGCCACGTCGCCACCGAAGCGACCAACATCGTCGGCCTGACGCAGATCCTCGCCTACACCGGCACCGAGTTCCCGACCACGGTGGAGGAAAGCGACCGCCGCGTCGCGCGCCGCCAGACCATCTACCACCTGCAGCTCGCGCTGGCCGTGCCGCTGCTCGGCCTGCTGGTCGCCTTCAGCAGCGCCCGGGCACGCGACGCCGACACCCTCGCGCTCGGCCTGGTACTGCTCTTCGCCACGCTCAATCTCGCCTCGTACTACTACGCTTGCCTGCTGCTGTTGCTCCTCACTCACCGCGCGCGGGCGCGCCATCTCGCGCTGCTCTTCGCCGGCGAGGCGGCCATCTACGCCCTCGGCCTGTTCGAAGACCGCGAGGTGGTGCTGTTCCTTTACCGCAGCCTGCTCATCGCCTATCTGCTCGCCGCGCTCCACTTCGACGGCTTCCGCACCGCGGCGCGCGACATCCGCCGCCTCTTCCGCCCGCAGCCCGCCTGAGCCGCCGTGTCCGATCCCGTCGCCCACCGCCCTGCCCCGTGGCTGCTGCGCGCGCTGCTCGCCCTCGCCGGCGTGGTCGCGCTGCTCGATGCCTGGCGCTACCGCGGCTACCTGATCGACGACACCTTCATCAGCCTGCGCTATGCGCGCAACCTGGTCGACGGCCACGGCCTGGTGTTCAACGTCGGCGAGTACGTCGAAGGCTACACCAACTTCCTCTTCGTGCTCGTCGCCGCGCTGTGCCTGCGGCTCGGCGTCGACCCGATCGCAGCGACGCGGGTGGTGTCGATCGGTGCCGCGCTCGTCGCGCTCATCTGTCTGGCGCGCCTCGAAACGGGGCGCGAGCGCCGCGGCCCGGCGTGGGCGCTGCTGTTGCTCCTGCCGCTGGAAACGTTCGCGTATTGGAGCGTGGCCAGTTTCGAGACCATGCTCTTCACCGGTCTGTTTCTCGCCGCCCTCTCCCGCCTGCTGCTCGAGTCGGCGCGCGGGCGGGGACACGGCTCGGCCGCGTTGTTCGTCTTGCTCGCGCTGACGCGGCCCGAGGGCGTCTTTCTCTTCGGCGTCTGCACCGGCTGCTGCTGGCTGGTCGACACGCTGCGCGCGGCGGACCGTTGGGTGCCATTGCGCCGTCACGCCGGCAACGCCGCGCTGTTCGCGTTCGGCTTCGGCCCCTACTTCGTGTGGCGCTTCTGGTACTACGGCCGCCCGTTCCCCAACACGTTCTACGCCAAGGTGACGGGCGGGTCGGCGCAGCTCGTCAACGGCCTACACTATCTCGGCGAGTGGGCCACGGCGCACCCGCCGCTCGCGGCGGCGCTGCTGTTGCCGCTGGCGCTCGTCACGCGCCGTGGGCGCGAGGCCGTGCGCGCCAGGCCCGAAACCGCCGCCGTCTACCTGATCGCGCTGACCCACACGGCGTACATCGTTTCGGTCGGCGGCGACTTCATGCCCTTCTTCCGCTTCTTCCTGCCGGTCATGCCGTTGTACGCCCTGCTCGTCGCGTCGGCGCTGCGCGCGCTCGCGCCCGGTCGCGCGCAGGCCGCGCTGATCGTGCTGGTCCTGGCCGGTGCACTCACCAGCCACGCCACGGAGCAATCCTACCGCGCCTTTGTCGCGCACCAGACGACCATCGTCGGCGAGCGCGTCGGCGCCTGGCTGCGCGGGCAGGTCGCCGCCGACACGCTCATCGCCGTCAACACCGCCGGCGCCGTGCCTAATGCCTCCGGTCTGCCGACCATCGACATGCTCGGCCTCACCGACGCCGCCATCGCGGCGCGCCCGGTGTACATCGTCTCTTCCGGCTGGGCCGGGCACCGCAAAGGATGGGGCGACTACGTGGTCCGCCGCCAACCGCGCATCGTGCTCTGGTACAACTCCGCCGGCTCGCGCGAGCCGTTCTATCTCGGCGACCGCGAGCTCGCCGACCATCCGCTGTTCCGCTTCTTCTACCGCGCCCGCGCCGCCCATCTGCCGCTGCCCGAGGGTGAATCCACCGAGACCCCGCTGGCGCGTTTTCTCGGCAACCCGTTCGAGGTCGGCGCCGGGGGCGTCGCCCATTCCCCCGACCTCGGCATGCGCGCCGAGCTGATCGAGCAGCCGCTGGCGTATACCGTCTTGTACGCGCGCCCGGTCGACGTGAACTACTTCGAGCTCGACCCGCGCGATCTCGACCTCTGGGACCTGCACGAAACCACGCCGATCCCCGCCTTCGTCGACGCGGTTGCCGACCGCTGGAGCGCCCGACCGCCCCAAGCGCCACCCGACCCCGCCGCGCAGGCCGCGGTCGAGGGACTCTGCGACGACGCGCGCCAGGCGGTCGAAGCCGGCGAGATCAACCAGGCGCGCCAGCTGCTCACCACCGCCGCGCAGCGCAACGGTGCGGCGCGCTCGCCGCTGGTCTACCAGTATATCGCCAACCTCGCCGTCATGACCGGCGACCTCTTCGTCGCTATCAACGCGCAGAAGGAAGCCCTGCGCCTGGCGCCCGACAACGCGCTCTACCGCCGCAACCTGGCCAGCCTCCTGGCGCTGCCGTACAAGGACGCAACCAAGCGCCGTCGCGACGCTGGCGCGCAGCAGAACGAGTAGCTACGCGCCGCTAGCGTCTCCCATGGTGAGCACGACGCGAAAGCGGGCTTTGCCGCTCTCCATGCGCGCGAACGCCTCGTCCACCTTGGCGAACGGATAGGTCTCGACCCGCGGCCGGATTCCCGTCTGGGCCGCAAAGGCGAGGGTTTCCTCCGAGTCCTTCGCCGTGCCGCTCGGCCAGCCTTGAATCGAGCGCCGCGCGACGATGAGCGGCAGGGCGGGGATGCTCAAGGGCTCGGGGACGACACCGACCAGGAGCAGTTGACCGGCGACGCCGAGCCCGTCGAAGACATCGAGGACCGCGCGCGCGTTCGGCGCGGTGGCGAGAATGACCTTGGCGCCGCCGCGCGCGGTGAGCGCGGCGGCCGCGTTCTCGGCGCTCGAGTCGATGTACTCGTTGGCGCCGAGCTCGAGGGCGAGGGCGCGCTTGTCAGCGCCACGCGCCACGGCCACGGTGTTGAAGCCCATCTTGCTGGCGAACTGTACGGCCAGGTGGCCGAGGCCGCCGATGCCCAGCACCGCGACCAGGTCCCCGGGCCGCGCCGGGCTGTGGCGCAGCGCGTTGAACGTCGTGACACCCGCGCACAAGAGCGGTCCCGCCTCGCTGTCGGTCAGGACATCGGGGATGCGGGCGAGCGCTTCCGCCGGCGCGATCAGGTGGTCGGCGAATCCTCCGTCGTAGGAGATGCCGCAGATCCGCTCCTCCCGGCAGGTGATGAAATCGCCCGCACGGCAAGGGTCACAGACGAAACAGTGCCCGCCGTGCCAGCCGACGCCGACGCGGTCGCCGACGTTCCATCCCCTGACGCGCTCGCCCAGCGCCTCGACTACGCCCGCCACCTCGTGGCCCGGTGCGCGCGGCAGTTGCAGGCCGGGGAACCCCGCTGTCTTCACGAACAGGTCACTGTGGCAGATGCCGCACGCGCGCACGCGCACCAGCACTTCACCCGCGCCTGGTTTCGGCACGGCGCGGTCGCTGAGCACGAACGGTCCGTTTGCGACTGCGATCTTGGCAATACGCGACATCGGGTATCCTCCTTCGTTCAGCCTGGGCTGCTTTCATCCGCGGCGAGCGACCTATTTCACGCGCTAGCACGATCCAGAGACGCGGAACAGTGAGGGGTACCCACACGACAACGCCTGGGCCGCTGCCTGGGAGGGCGAGGCTCCCGCCGAGCCTTCCGACGGATCAAAGACGGCTCGGCAGGAGCCTCGCCCTCCCGTTCGAGGACCATTTGATGATCTGATCGCGGTGAATTTCCCACCGCGGTTCCCCGTCTGACCGGCGCGTGGCATAAGTTGCCGATCAACCGACGACAAGGGGGAGATCCACCGATGCGAACAGACCGCTCGTTCACGTTCTCATGTTTCCGCATGTCAGGCGCCACGGCAATGATGGCGCTGGCGTTGGCGATCCAACCGGCTCACGCCCAGGCGCCGGCGCCCGAGCTGCCGCAGGCGAGCCCGAAGGCCCGCGTCGAACAGCGGGTCGGCCTGACCGACTTCGCCGTCGATTACTCCAGCCCGGGCGTCAAGGACCGCAAGATCTGGGGCGGCCTGGTGCCGTTCGACACCCTGTGGCGCACCGGCGCCAACGCGCCAACGACGCTCAAGGCGAGCGGCGACTTCACCTTCGGCGGCACGCCGGTGCCGGCCGGGACGTATGTCGTGTTCACCATCCCGGGTGCGAAGACCTGGACCGTCATCCTCAACAGCAACACCAAGGTGCAGGCGACCAACGGCTACGCCGAGAAGGACGACGTCGCCCGCGTCACGGTGAAGCCGGCGAGCGCTCCGATGCGCGAGCGCCTGGCGTTCCAGTTCGCCGACACCACCAACGGCGCGACCCGCCTCGACCTCGAATGGGAGAAGCTGCGCGTCTCGGTCCCGATCACGGTCGACACGACCACTCAGGCGCGCGCCAACATCGACAAGGCACTGGGCGACGCCTGGCGGCCGCACATCGCCTCGGCGCGCTGGCTGCTCGAGAACGGCGGCGACATGACGCAGGCGCTCGGCTACATCGACACCTCGATCAGCATCAAGCCGACCTGGTGGAATCACTGGGTGAAGGCGCAGATCCTCGCCGAGCTCGGCCGGCCGGCGGACGCCGTCGCATCAGCCGAGCAAGCGCAGACGCTGGGCGCCGGGGATCCGGTCTTCGAGGGCTTCTTCAAGGGCGAGGTCGTGAAGGCCACCGAGGCGTGGAAGAAGAAGTCCTGACCGATCCGTCATGCACAGTGAACCGCCCGGCATTGCCGAGGCGTATCGATCGGGCGCTGCCGGCGCGTTCTTTCCGCCGCACTACGCCGAGGCGGCCGCCCGCCTCGGCGCGGTGCGGCGCGCCGCGCGCCCGCTGACACCGGCGGTCGCCGACGCGGTCGCCGCGCAGAACGCCCGCCTGCACCCCAGCCCGCTGCGCGACGCTCACCTGGCGGCGTTGCGCAACGGCGCCGCGGCGGTGGTGACCGGCCAACAGGTCGGTCTGTTCCTCGGTCCGCTCTTCACGCTCTACAAGACCGCCACCGCGGTGCGCGCCGCGCGCGACCTGGCCGCGGAGACGGGCCGGCCGGTAGTGCCGGTGTTCTGGCTGCAGAGCGAGGATCACGATCTGCCCGAGATCGCGACCTGCCACCTCCCGAGTGCGCACGGCCAGCCGCTCGCGCTGCGCCTCCCCGCGTCACTCGACGATCGCACCTCGCTCGCCCACTGCCTGCTGCCCGACGGCATCGCGACCTGTCACGAGAGCTTGCGCGCCGCGCTCGCGCATCTGCCGCATGCAGAGGAACACCTGGCCCGGCTGGCGCGACACTACCGCCCCAACGCCGGGTGGACGCCGGCTTTCGCCGGCGTCCTCGCCGAGCTCTTCGCTCCCGAAGGCCTGGTACTGATCGACCCGCGCGACCCCGCTCTCGCTCGCATGGCCGCGGCGATTCATCGGCGCGCGCTGGTCGAGGCCGAACCAATCGCGGCGGCACTGCTCGAACGCGGGCGGGCGCTCACCGCCGCCGGCTTCGCGCCCACCGTACACGTGCGCGCGGGAGCACCGCTGTCGTTCTTCCATCCGCACGGGGCCGACGGCCCGCGCTACCGCCTCGAGCCGGCGCCAGGCGGCTTCGCCGAAGTGGGCGGTGCGGGCCGCCATTCCCTCGCGGCACTGCTCGCGGCGGTCGACGCCGACCCGCTGCGCTTCAGCAACAGTGCGCTGCTGCGCCCCATCGTGCAGGATACGCTGCTGCCCACCGCGGCATACGTCGCCGGCCCCGGTGAGGTTGCCTACTTCGCCCAGCTCGCGCCGCTGTACGCCGCATTCGGGCTCGAGATGCCGCTCGTCCTGCCGCGGGCGGGGTTTCGGATTCTCGAAGACAAGACGCTGCGACTGCTCGCGCGCCTGGGGCTGGCACCCGACGACGCCGAACGTGCGGAAGACGAGATCCTCGCCACAACGCCGGGGGCCGATGCGGCGCGGCGCGACTGCACCGCGCTCGCGGGCGCGCTGCTGGCGCCGTTCGACGCGGCGCTGGACGAGGTCCGCGCGCGGCTCGAAGACAGCGGGCCCGGCCTGCCCGCCGCCGTCGCCAAGACCCGCGCGACGGTGGAGATGGCGGTGGCGAAACTGGCGGGCAAATACGAGAAGGCGCTGCTGCACCGCAGTCAGGCCGTCGTCGACGACGTGCGCTACCTGAAGCAGCGCCTGTACCCGAACGGGGTGCCGCAGGAGCGCTTCTACGGCCTGCCCTACTTCGCCGCGCGCTTCGGCGAGCGCGCGTTGATCGAGCGAGTGCTGGAGGCCGTTGCGCCGTTCGATCCGGCCATGCGCGATCTCGCCTGGCCGGAGGCCGGCGCAGCCGCCGTGGAGACGAGCCGTTGAACGCGCCGCTCAACATCGGCGTCGTCTGCTACCCGAGCCTCGGCGGCAGCGGAGTGGTCGCCTCCGGCCTCGCCGTCGGCCTGGCGCAGCGCGGGCATCGCGTGCACGTCATCGCCAGCGCCCCGCCCAGCCGCCCGCTGCCGACCTGCGAGCGCCTGTTCTTTCACGAGGTCGCCGTCGTCGACTATCCGCTCTTCGACCACCCGCCCTACGCCCTGGCGCTCGCTGCCGCGATCGTCGATGTGAGCGTCCAACACCATCTGGACCTCGTGCACGTTCACTACGCCGTGCCGCACGCCGCCAGCGCCTATCTGGCGCGCCAGACGCTCGGGCCCGCGGCGCCGCGCATCATCACCACCTTGCACGGGACCGACGTGACGCGCATCGGCGCCGATCCGCGCTATCAGTCGATCACGCGCTTCACGGTCGCCGCATCGGACGGCGTCACGGTGCCGTCCGATTTTTTGCGCCGCGAGGCGTACCGCTGCCTGGGCCTGGCGGAGCAACTGCCGATCGAGGTCATTCCGAACTTCGTCGACACCGAGCACTTCACTCCACCCGCCGCGCCCGATCGGGCGCGCTTCGCGGCGCTGTTTGGCGCCGCGGTCGACGGCCCGATCTTGTTTCACGTCTCCAACTTTCGCCCGGTAAAGCGCATCAACGATCTGATCGATGTCCTGGCGCGGGTGCGACGCCAGGTGCCGGCGCGCTTGGTGCTGGTCGGCGACGGCCCGGAGCGCGCCCAGGCGGAACAGCTGGCGCGCGCGCGCGCGGTCGCCGACAGTGTGTGCTTTCTCGGCAAGCGCGCCGACTTCGTCGAGTATCTGCAACATGCCGACGCCTTCGTGCTGCCGAGCGAGAGCGAGAGCTTCGGCGTCGCCGCGCTCGAAGCGCTCAGCGCCGGCGTGCCGGTGTGCGCCTATCGGGTGGGCGGACTGCCGGAGGTCGTCACCGAAGCCGTCGGCCGGCTGGTCGAGCCTTTCGACATCGACGCGCTGGCGCGCGCGGTGCTCGAGGTCGTGACGAACCCCGCACGACGCCTACAGCTCGGGGCTGCCGCGCGCGATCACGCGCGCGCGCATTTCCGTCTGGAACCGGCGCTCGACCGATACGAAGCGTACTTCCGCCGCGTGCTCGCCCCCGGCGCAGGGGACCAAAGCCGATGAGGTATGGCACAACATGGTCCGGGGTCCCGGCCCTTCTCCCGCCGGCTCCGGGTCCTCTCCCGGATGGGAGAGGGTTGGGTGAGGGGGATTCAACACTCTCCCAACCGCTCTCCGCCGCTGTGCAGCACCCGACAACTTCGGCACCCGACCGATCAGAAGGCTGTGGAACATGTCGATGGAATCCCCCTCACCCTAACCCTCTCCCATCCGGGAGAGGGAACCGGAGGCGCCAGACAGCCACTCCGCATCGCATCAGATCCGCCGCCACTACGACGCTGGTCTGGGTGGCGCTGCTGTGCGCGATCGCCGTGCGCGCTGCGGCCGAGGAGCCTGCCATGCACGCTGGAACGCTCGCCCATGCGCTCGATCGACTCGCCGGCACCGGTCGGGTCCTCTACATCGGCGCCCACCCGGACGACGAGAACACGCGCCTGCTCGCCTATCTCGCCAACCAACGCCACGTCACCGCCGCGTATCTGTCGATGACGCGCGGCGGCGGCGGCCAGAACTTGATCGGGCGCGAGCAGGACGAGCTGCTCGACGTCATCCGCACCGAGGAGCTGCTCGCCGCGCGCCGGCTCGACGGCGCCGTGCAGCGCTTCACGCGCATGCGCGATTTCGGCTACTCGAAGACCGCCGACGAGACCCTGGCGATCTGGGACCACGACGAGGCGCTGGCCGACGTGGTGTGGGTGATTCGCACGTTCCAGCCCGACGTGATCATCACCCGCTTCAACGAGCTGCCGCCGAACCACGGCCACCACACCGCTTCCGCCATCCTGGCGCGCGAGGCGTTTCAAGCCGCCGCCGATCCGCAACGATTTCCGCAACAGCTCGCCCTGGGCGTCGCGCCGTGGCAGGCCGACCGCCTGCTGCTCAACTTTCCGCAGTGGGGCGACGTGACGCCGCCGGCCGATGCGATCGCGCTCGACGTCGGCGTGTACGACCCGCGCCTCGGCCTCGGCTACGGCGAGTTGGCGGCTCGCTCGCGCAGCCAGCACAAGAGTCAGGGGTTCGGCGTCGCCGGCGAGCGCGGGCCGTTGATCGAGCGCTTCGTGCCGCTGGCCGGCCCCAGGCCGGTGGCGGACATTCTCGCCGGCCTGGACTTCTCCTGGCAGCGCTTCGGCGCCGCCGCCGGTCCCCTGAGCACGGCGCTGGAAAATGCCCGCGCCGCACTCGACCGCGATCATCCGGAGCGCGCGCTGCCCGCATTGCTGCAAGCGCACCGCGCTTTCGAATCGCTGCCCGACGGGCCGCGCGTCGCCGATGGGCGTGCCGCGCTGGCGGACCTCATCGTCGCCGCGGCCGGCGGGTTCGTGCGCGCCACCGCGGCGCGCGCCGGCGCGGTGCCCGGCAGCACGGTCCCGGTCAGCGTCGAAATCACCGTACGCCAGCCAGCATCAGTGCGGGTCCAGCGCATCGTGTTCCCGCGGGTCGCGCCGTTGGAAGCGAACGCGCCGCTGGCGCTCGGCGAAAAGAAAGTGTGGACGGCCGAGGTGCCGATTCCAGCCGGCGCGGCCGTGTCGGCCCCGTATTGGCTCGCTGCACCGTCGCTCGCCGGCCGTCAGGTCGTCGCCGATGCACGCCTCATCGGCGACGCGAAGGGTCCGCCGGCGCTGGCCGTCGGTGTCGACCTGGCGATCGACGACCGCATCGTCCATCTCGACGTGCCGGTTCTCTACGCCTGGACCGACCCGGTCGAGGGCGAACGCACGCGCAGCTTCCTGATCATCCCGCCTGCCACCATCACGCCGGCGCGGCACGCGGTGCTGTTTCCCAACGGCGCGGCCGCAACGGTGGCGCTGCGCGTCCGCGCCGGGCAGGACGACATGCACGGCGATGTCACCCTGCCCCTGCCCACCGGTTGGCGCGCCGCGCCGGCGACAATCCCGGTCGCGCTGGCACAGGCCGGAGACGAAACGACGGTCCGCTTCGAAGTCACGCCGCCCGCCGGTGCGGCGGCGCTCGAGATCGCGCCGGCGGTCGAGATCGGCGGCACGGGCTGGTCGTACCGCGAAGATGTCATCGACTATCCGCACATCCCCATGCAGGTCGTGTTGCAACCGGCGCGGCTGCGGCTGGTGCCGTTGGCGCTGCGCCTGCCGCCCGGACCGGTCGGCTACATCCAGGGATCGGGCGATACGGTTGCCGCGGATCTGGCGCATGTCGGCGCGACGGTGGAGGAGCTCGACGACGATACCATCCGCAGCGGCGACCTCGACCGCTACCGGGCCATTCTCGTCGGCATCCGTGCCTACAACACCCGCGACGTTCTGCGCAGCGCGCACGCGCGGCTGATGGAGTACGTCGAGCGCGGCGGCACCGTCGTCGTGCAGTACAACACCAACAACCGCCTGGCGCCGCTGACGCTGCCGGTCGGGCCGTTCCCGCTCACCATCGGACGCGATCGGGTCACCGACGAAAACGCCGCGATGATCGCGGTCGATCCGGCGCATCCAGTGCTGCACGTGCCGAACGAGATCGGCGCCGACGACTTCGCCGGCTGGGTACAGGAGCGCGGGCTCTACTACGCCGAGAGTTGGGACCCGCGCTACACACCGATCTTCCGCGCCGCGGACCCGGGCGAGTCGCCGCTGCTCGGCGGCGTGCTCGTCGCGCCCCACGGGCGCGGGCGCTACGTCTACACCGGACTGGGTTTCTCTCGTCAGCTTCCCGCGGGTGTTCCCGGCGCCTACCGCCTGCTCGCCAACCTGCTCGCGGGGAACTGAGGCGTGACCGACGAGACGCCGCCGCCACTGCTCGGCAGTTGGCGCAACCTGTACGCCCTCGTGCTCGCCGAGCTGGCGGCGCTCGTGCTGCTCTTCTACGCGCTCACCCGGTGGGCCTCGTGAGCGGGATCGACTGGGTCGTGCTCGTCGCGACGATCGGCTTCATCGGCGTGTACGGCGCCTGGAAGACGCGCGGCGCGCGCAGCATGGAGACGTACTTCCGCGGCGACGAGACGCTGCGCTGGCCGACCATCGGCCTCAGCATCATGGCCACGCAGGCCAGCGCCATCACCTTCATCTCGGTGCCGGGCCAGGGCTATGAAGACGGCATGCGCTTCGTGCAGTTCTACTTCGGCCTGCCGCTGGCGATGGTGGTGATCAGCGCCGTGTTCGTGCCGATCTACTACCGGCTCAAGGTGTACACCGCCTACGAATACCTCGAGCACCGCTTCGACGCGCGCGTGCGCTATCTCGGCGCCGTGCTGTTCCTCATCCAGCGCGGCCTCGCCGCCGGCATCACCATCTACGCGCCGGCAATCGTCCTCAGCTCGATCTTCGGCTGGCCGCTCAACGCCACCAACGTCATCATCGGGCTGGTTGTAATCGCCTACACGGTCTCAGGCGGCACGCGTGCGGTGAGCCAGACGCAGAAGCAACAGATGATCGTCATGCTCGCCGGCCTGGTGATCGCCGCCGGTCTGATCATCTGGCGCCTCCCGGCGGGGGTATCGCTGCCCGCCGCCCTCAAGCTCGCGGGGGCGCTCGGGCACATGAACGCCGTCAGCTTCGATCTCACCCTGAACGACCGCTACAATTTCTGGTCCGGCATCACCGGCGGCTTCTTCCTCGCGCTGTCGTACTTCGGCACCGATCAATCGCAGGTGCAGCGCTATCTATCGGGGCGTTCGGTGACCGAGAGCCGGCTCGGGCTGCTGTTCAACGGCCTGCTCAAGATCCCGATGCAGTTCGTCATTCTGCTCATCGGCGTGCTGATGTTCGTCTTCTACCTGTTCGTACAGCCGCCGCTCTTCTTCAACACCCGCGCCCTCGATCAAGTGGCGCAGACCGAACACGCGGGGGCGTTGCAGGCGCTACAGGACCGCTACGGCGACGCGTTCGTCGCCCAGCGCGCCGCGGCGACGGCGTATGTCGCGGCTCTCGATCAACCCGAGGAGCAGCAAGCCGCAGCCGCACTGCGCGCCGCCGCGGCGAGCAATCGGGCCTTGCGCGACGAAGCCAAGGCGCTGGTGGCCGAGGCCGTGCCGGGCGCCGGGGCCAAAGACGCGGACTACGTGTTCCTCGGCTTCGTGCTGCAGTACGTCCCGCGCGGGCTGGTCGGCCTGCTCGTCGCCGTGATTCTGTGCGCGGCGATGAGCTCGGTCGCCAGCGAGCTGACGGCGCTCGGGTCGACCACGACCATCGATCTCTACAAGCGCCTGCTCGGCGCGCGCGCGCCGCTGCGCCACGACCTGCTCGCCTCGAAGCTCTTCACCGTCTTCTGGGGCGGCGTCGCGATCAGCTTCGCCCTCTTCGCCGGCCTGGTCGAGAACCTGATCCAGGCCGTCAACATCCTCGGCTCGATCTTCTACGGCACCGTGCTCGGCCTCTTCGTCGTCGCCTTCTTCTTCCGCCGCGTCACCGCCACCCCGGTGCTCATCGCCGCCCTGATCGCCCAGACCGCGATCATCGTGCTCTTCTTCGCCTCCGACCTCGGCTTCCTCTGGTACAACGTCATCGGCTGCGGCATCGTCGTCGTGCTGTCATCCGCCCTCGAGCTCGTTCGCCCGCGCAGCGCGTGAAGCCGACGGAGCCGCCGTCACCCGCTGCATGCGGCGGCAGGAGTCGGCGCGGAAGCGGGCTTGAATGAGGCGCGCGTACGGGTAGCCGAGCTTGGCGAGCAGGGCGCGGGGCCGCGAGGCGGCGCGGATGCGGTAGGCGACGGCGCCGGTATCGCGATCGAGGCTGACCTCGAAGACCTCCTCGCCTTCTTCGGCGTGGTCGCGCAAGGTGCCGTACGCGAAGCCGTAGCGTTCCGTGCGCGGATCGGACTCCAGCATGTAGACGACGCGGCAGCCGTTCAGCGACCAGATGCCCAGGTGCCGCACGACGACCGCCACGTTGACCGACGGCGCGATCGAATCCGTGGAGGGCGTGGCTTTGGTCCACCCCAGGTCGAACATCGTCCAGCTCTGCAAGGCGCTCGCTGCCCGCGCGAACACCTCGGTGCCGCTTCCGAGCCGCACCTCGGCTTCGTCGACCTGGTACCCGGCTGGCTGCGGCTGCGACGCGATGCCAACCGCCGCGTACGAGAGCGGGCTACTCGCCGCCTCCACCAGGAAGCGCTGAACGTCGTCAGGGGATGGCTGGCTGAAGCGAAACATCCGTCAATTCTGCCGCAGCCTCAGCCCACCAATTCCGAAATGGGTCATCCCCGCGCAGGCGGGGATCCATCAGGCAGACGGAAACCGTTGAAACGACTGGATTCCCGCCTTCGCGGGAATGACAGGACTGCGGATCATTCGAATTGATGGGCAGAGCCGGCTCAGGCTGAGGTCAGACTTTCTCTAGCGCCTGCTCGAGATCCGCGATCAGATCCGCCGCGTCCTCGACGCCGACGGCGTAGCGGACGAGGGAGTCCTTGATCCCCACCTGGAGACGTTCTTCGGTGCTGAGCTCGTAGAAGCTCATCAGCGCCGGTTGCTCGATCAGGCTCTCGACGCCGCCGAGGGAGGGCGCGATGCGCGGAATCTGGCAGGCGTCGACCAGGCGTGAGCCGGCCGCGATGTCGCCGCGGATTTCGAACGACACCACGCCGCCATAGCCGCTCCTCTGGCGCTTGGCGATGGCGTGCTCGGGGTGGCTCGGCAGGCTCGGGTAGTGCACGCGCTCGATCTTGGGGTGCGCGTCGAGGAAGGCGGCGATGCGCTCGGCGTTGTCGTTCTGGCGCGCGATGCGCAGGGCGAGCGTCTTGATGCCGCGGATGAGCAGATAGGCGGAGAAAGGGTCCGGCACCGCGCCCATGATGCCGTGCAGCTCGCGGATGCCGGTGATCAGTCCGGCGCTGCCGAGCACCACGCCGGCCATGATGTCGTTGTGTCCGCCGAGGTACTTGGTGGCGGAGTGGATGACCAGGTCGATGCCGAACTCGATCGGCCGCTGGTTGATCGGCGTCGCGAAGGTGGAATCGATGATGGTCTTGATGCGGTGGCGCCGGCCGATCTCGGCGAAGCGCTCGAGGTCGAGGACGCGATTGTACGGGTTGGTCGGCGACTCGCTGAACATCAGCCGCGTCGTCTGGCGGATCGCCTGCTCCAGGCGGTCGTAGTCGCCGGCGGGAACGATGGTGACCTCGACGCCGTAGCGGCGCAGGACCTGCAACAGGAACTGCCGCGTGCGGCGATACGCGTCGTCGGTGACCACGACGTGCGCGCCCTTGGACAGCATGGCGAACAGCGTCGTCGTGATGGCGGCCATGCCACTGGCGAACAGCAACCCCTCCTCGGCCCCTTCGAGCGCGGCCAGCTTGCGCTCCGCCACGCGCTGCGTCGGGTTGCCGTAGCGGCCGTACTCGTCGCGCTCGATGCGGCCTTCGAAGAGCTCGACGAGCTCGGCGGTGTTGGCGAACGTGTACGTCGCCGTCTGGACGATCGGCTCGGTCGCGGCGTTGGCCAACTTGGTTCGCGGCTCGCCGGCGTGAACGGCGCGCGTGCTCGGACCACCGGGGATGGAACGATCGGCACTCACCTCAGCCCTCCAGCAGCTTGATCTTGTCGGCGTAGCGTTTGATCGCGTCGGTGACCTTGCTCAGCGTGCCCTCGACCTCGACCGGCCGATTGGCGTGCGTGGAGTGCACGCCTTCGATCTGGCCCAGATGATAGGCCGTCTTCTGCTCGGCAAACTTCAACCCGTGCGCGGTCGAGATCACCACGACGCGCTCCTTGGGCCGGATGATCTTGCGCTCGACCAACTTGCGAAACGCGGCCAGCGCGACGCCGGTGTGCGGGCAGTTGAACATCCCCGTGCGGTCGGCGAGCGCCGCCTCGTCGGCCAGCTCGGCCTCGCTCGCCTGCTCGACGACACCGTCGAACTGTTGCAGCACCTTGACCGCGCGCTTGTAGCTCACCGGGTTGCCGATCTGGATCGCGCTGGCCAGCGTCTTCTTGGCCTGCACCGGCGCGAACTTCTCGAAGTGAGTCAGATACGACAGGTACAGCGGATTGGCGTTCTCGGCCTGCGCCACGGCGATGCGCGGCAGCTTCTGGATGAGGCCGAGGTCGCGCATCATCAGGAAGCCCTTGCCCAGCGCGCTGACGTTGCCGAGGTTGCCGCCGGGGATCACCACCCAGTCCGGCACCTCCCAGCGGAACTGCTGCACCAGCTCGATGGCCACCGTTTTCTGACCCTCGATGCGCAGGCTGTTCATCGAGTTGGCCA
>CAYVUV010000355.1:0-3950 GCA_964455095.1 uncultured Binatia bacterium (SeqCode) | reverse complement strand
GCAGTGGCCATTCTCGATCCTCCTGAATCCATGAGTGCGATGTTCGTTTCGAACAGCGCGGTTTCAGAGGGAAAACGCGCGCTCTCCACAGGAGCGAAGCATGACGCGTCTTGCACGGATCGCCAACAAAAACAAGCGTTGTGAAGGCGCCGTTCGTCGGGAGTGTTGTATCGGCGACGCAGAACTCAGTGCGAGAGAGCGCGCTCGCTCGCCGACAGAGACGCCGAGAGCTTGGCCCAATCGCGGTCGGAGAGCACCTGCCGGACCACTTCGAGCACCCCGGAGAACGCCTCGGCAGGCATTCCCGCCTTCATGCCGAGCATCATTTGCGTACGCTCGACGGGCGCCAGCGCCGGCAGCATCAGCCCCAGCAGGTACGACATTTCCTCGGCCGGAATCGACGCCACCAGCGCGTCGTGGATCTCGACCAGTTCCTCGTCGGTGTAGGCCGACCACAGCGACGCGTTGTTGCGCGACTCCTCCACCTGCATGTGCAGGAAGTTCTCGGCGACGAACACGGCGAGTTCCCGGTACAGGGTGAGAGCGGCCGCACCGGCGGCGTCGCCCGCGGCCTGGCGCAAGGCGTCGATCCGGCGCCGCAACTGGTCGATCGCGGCGACGTGCTCGAGGTGATCGGCCTCGGTCTGGCCGGCGGCGCCGGGCATGCGCCGTTCGATGGCGGTGTGCACGAACTGGTTCTCGTGCTCGAGGTGGCCGCGGCACACCTCGAGCAACTTGCCGAGCCGGGACAGCGTCGTGTCGCGCTCGGCCGGGTCCAGCCAGTCCATCCGGCCGACTTCCACCAGCGTCGCGGACATCAGGCTGCGCAGCCCCTTGTGGATCTGCATGTACATGTCGAAGCGCGGCGCGGCCATCGGGGCGGCTGCCGGCGAGACGGCGGGACGGTGAAGGGCGGTGGGGGTGCGGGTGTCGGTCGGGCTCATCATGGTCTCCTGGAATGCGGGGGGTGGACGGGTACGTCGTGGACGCATTCTGGGTCGCCGCCGCTGCACGGGAATCGCCCCGACGAGCCATCGGGGCGTGGCCCTTTGGAGCCATCGACGAGCGGCGAGACCGGGCGCCCCCGACCCGATGCGATAATCGGCGCCTGCCCGGCCCCCCCGCCACGCGCACCGCATGACCGCGACCATCCACCCCTTCGACGAAGCGATTCGCCTCGAGCCGCTGGGCGACGGCGCGTTCGCAGGCCACAGCAGCCCCGCCTACTGGAACATGGTCGGTCCGTACGGAGGGATCACCGCCGCGCAGATGCTGCACGCGATGCTGTCGCGGCCCGAGCGGCTCGGCGACCCGGTATCGCTGACGGTGAACTTCGCCGGCCCGGTTGCCGAAGGCCCGCTGCGGATCCGCACGCAACTGATGCGTTCGAACCGCTCGACGCAGCACTGGACGGCAACGCTGCTGCAGGACGGCGGCGAACCGGAAGGCAACGCCGAGTCGGTCGCCGCGACCGCGATGGCGGTGTTCGGCACGCGGCGTCCGGTGTGGAGCCACACCGAGGCGCGCCCGCCGACCATCGCTCCCTTCGAGACCCTGCCGCGGCTGTCGCGGCCCGAGGCACCGGCGTTCACGCGGCGCTACGACCTGCGCTTCGAGCGCTCGCCGTTCGAGTCGCTGTCCACCGACAGCCGCAGCGCCTGCTGGGTCGCCGACCACCCGCCGCGGCCGCTCGACTTCCCGGCGCTGGCGTCGGCCTGCGACGTCTTCTTCCCGAGGATCTTCCTTCGGCGGGGCAAGCTGGTGCCGGTCGGCACGGTCTCGCTGAACATCTACTTCCACGCCGACGGCGCGGCGCTGGCCGAGCAGGGAGCGTCACCGATGCTCGGCGCGGCACTGTGCCACGTCTACCAGAGCGGCTACTTCGACCAGCACGGCGAGCTGTGGGGGCGCGGCGACCGCCTGCTGGCGACGACGCACCAGATCGTCTGGTATCGCGAGTGATGGCCTCGGGCGAGGCCGCGCGCCGGACGCGCGCGGCGCTCCTCAGATCGCCTCGGCCTCGCGGGCGGCGCGCTTGCGCTCGTGCTCTTTCAGGTGGCGCTTGCGCAGCCGGATGCTCCTGGGCGTCAGCTCGACCAGCTCGTCCTCGGCGATGAACTCGACCGCCTTCTCCAGCGTGAGCTGGATCGGCGGAGTCAGCACGATGTGCTCGTCCTTGCCCGAGGCGCGCACGTTGGTGAGCTTCTTTTCCTTCACCGGATTGACCACCAGGTCGTTGTCGCGCGAGTGGATGCCGATGATCATCCCTTCGTACAGCGGATCGCCGGGATTGACGAACATCCGGCCGCGCTCCTGCAGCTTCCACAGGGCGTAGGCGACCGCCTCGCCGTCGTCCTGCGAGATCAGCACGCCGTTGCGGCGATCCTCGATGTCGCCGGCCCACGGGCCGTAGTCGTCGAACACATGGCTGATGATGCCGGTGCCGCGGGTCAGGTTCAGGAACTCGTTGTGAAAGCCGATCAGGCCCCGCGCCGGCACCCGGTAGTCGAGCCGCACGCGGCCCTTTCCGTCGGGTTCCATGCTCTGCAGCTCGCCCTTGCGCCGGCCGAGCAGTTCCATCACCGCGCCCTGGTGCGAGTCTTCGAGGTCCATCGTCAGGAGCTCGTACGGCTCCTGGCGCTCGCCGTCGATGACGCGCAGCTTCGGCTTGGGCCGCGACACGGCCAGCTCGTAGCCCTCCCGGCGCATGTTCTCGAGCAGGATCGTGAGGTGCAGCTCGCCGCGACCCGAGACGACGAAGGTGTCGGAGTCGGCCGTGAACTCGACGCGCAGCGCCACGTTGCTCTTGAGTTCGCGCTCGAGCCGTTCGCGGATCTGGCGGCTGGTCACGAACTTGCCCTCGCGGCCGGCCATCGGCGAGGTGTTGACCATGAACTCCATCGTCATCGTCGGCTCGTCGACCCTGAGCACGGGCAGCGCCTGCGGCTGCGACGGGTCGCAGACGGTCGAGCCGATGTCGAGCTGGTCGATGCCGTTGATCGCGATGATGTCGCCGGCCTGCGCCTCGTCGACGACGACGCGCTCGAGCCCGCTGAAGCGCAGCACCTGGTTCACCCTGGCCGTGATCGGCGCCACGCCGGTCTCGGCCGGGTCGCCGTACACCACCGTCACCGGCTGGCCGGCGCGGATTCGCCCCCGGTTGATCCGGCCGATGCCGATCTTGCCCACGTAGCTGGAGTAGTCGAGCGCCGAGATCTGCAGCTGAAGCGGGCCGTCCGGGTCGTCCTCGCGCGCGGGCACCTGGCGCAGGATCGCCTCGAAGAGCGGCTTCATCGACAGGCCCTCGGAGGCCGCGTCGCCCGGGCCGTCGACGCCGTCCTCCGGCAGGTCCTTGAGGCTGTCGACCGCGAAACCGTTGACCGCCGACGCGTAGACGACCGGAAAGTCGAGCTGCTCCTCGGTGGCGCCTAGCTTGTCGAACAGGTCGAAGGTCTGGCTCACGACCCAGTCGGGACGCGCGCCGGGCCGGTCGATCTTGTTTACGACGACGATCGGCTTCAGGCCGAGCGCCAGCGCCTTGCGGGTCACGAAGCGCGTCTGGGGCATCGGCCCCTCGACCGCGTCGACCAGCAGCAGCACGCCGTCGACCATCGACAGCGCGCGCTCGACCTCGCCGCCGAAGTCGGCGTGACCCGGCGTGTCGACGATGTTGATCCGCGTGCCGGCGTACTCGACCGCGCAGTTCTTCGCGAGGATGGTGATGCCGCGCTCGCGCTCGATGTCGTTGCTGTCCATCACGCGTTCGGCCACCTGCTGGTTGGCGCGAAACGTGCCGGACTGGCGCAACAGCTGGTCGACCAGCGTCGTCTTGCCGTGGTCGACGTGCGCAATGATCGCGATGTTACGGATGGCGAGGCTCATGGGGTGCTTCCGGTTCGGGGTGTGTCGGTTCGCCGTCGCCCGTGGCGACGAGCCGTAGTGGAACGAGC
>CAYVUV010000354.1:0-11413 GCA_964455095.1 uncultured Binatia bacterium (SeqCode) | reverse complement strand
TGGCCCAGCATCAGCGGCGCGGCGATGGCGAGATAGCCGAGGAAGGCGCGGTCGAACGGCGCGAAGCGGGCGCGCAATCGCACCCGGCGGCGCGCGTCGAGCAGCGGCGCGGCGAACGGACCGGCCATCGCGCCGATCAGCGCCCCCCAGGCAAAGCCCTCGACGCCGAGATCGAGCCACGGCGCCAGCAACAGGCCGCCGGCGATGATGCCGCCGTTGTAGAGCAGCGGCGCGGCCGCCGCCGCGCCGAATCGCCCGCGCGCCAACAGCGTCGCGTTGATGATGCCGCCAGCGATGAAGAACACCTGGGCCGGCAACACGATGCGCGTCAGGTGCGCCGTCAGCGCCTGGGTCGGCGGGTCGAAGCGCGGGAACTGCACCGCGATCAGCGGCGCCGCCCACCACCACAACACGGCCGTCGCCAGCGCCGCCACCGCGCTCAGCGTCCCGAGCACGGTGGCCAGCAACCGGTCGGCGGCGGCGGTGTCGCCGCGCGTCAGGTAGCGGGTGTAGAGCGGCAGGAACGCCACAGAAAGGGCGCCCCCGGCCAACAGGTAGTTGAGCAGGTCGGGAATCTGAAAGGCGGCGTAGTAGGCGTCGCTGGACGCGCCGGCGCCGACCCGATAGGCGAGCAGCGCCTCGCGCCCGTAGCCGAGCACGCGCGAGAGCATGACGCTGGACGCGAGCAGCAGCGCCGCGGCACCCATCCGCGCCGCCCGTGGAGCTTCGTCCTGCACCTCGTCCGCCGCCATCCGCGCCGCGCATTATGCCCGATCGGCGCCGGGGAGCGAATGGTGACCCCTCAGCCTCAGCCTCTGCCTAGTCTTTACGCCCCCCGGCAAGAGAGGCAGAGGCAGCGGCAGAGGCAACGGCAGAGGCGAACGCGGCTCAACTCGTGAAATGCCGCATCGCGGCGGCCTTGGCGGGATCGAGCTGCGGCAACACGTCGGATTCGTCGACCGCGAAGCCGAGCCGCTCGGCGAGCGGCTGCAAGACGGTGGCCAGCAGCGGCGAGCGGACGCTCATGTGCTCGGGGATGAACCCGCAGCGCGTGAACTCGCGCACCATCTGCTGCGGGATGCGACCCCACATTTCCTCCAACGTCGGCGCCGGGCTGAACATCTCGCCGCCGAGGATCATGCCGTTCTGTCCGTCCACGACCATCAGCAGGTAGGGGAAATAGGGCCGGTCGGCGCCTTCCTTCGCGTCGTTGACGAGTATCGGCGTGCGGAAGAAATCGGCCTCGATCTCGTGCCGGCGGTGCGGCAGCGCGTCGGCGATGCCGAGCAGGTCGGGTTCGACGTGAATCAGAATCTGGTGCGGCTCCGGCGGCGGCACCTCGATGATCTCGTCGCGCCAGGTGCTCGGGTCATACGGGCGCGCGCAGACGCGCACCAGGTAGCGGTTCTCGATCGGGTCGGGCTCGAGCACCCGCCCGTCGCGCAGACGCGGCATCACCTCGAGCACCTGTTCGAGGACCGCGGTGAAAAACCGCATCTCGCGCGCGTCGAGGTACCACGGCAGGAACCCTGGCCGGTAGGCGCGAAACTGCGGCCACGCTTTCGGGCCCTGAAAGTGCAGGCCAAGCTCTTCGAGGATCGAATGGTCCTCGGCGTCGAGATCGTCGCGGTCCTCGAACGCCAGCTGCAGGTGCGGGATCTCAAGCACCTGCTCGGCGACGGAGTCGGGATCGTCCTGCCCGTTCCAGAACGCGTACAGCCCGCGCGCGCCGCGGTAGACCGCGGCGGCGAAATGCTCGCCGAGCGACCCCATGATGCTGACGAAACCGAGCTCGCCGGTGTGCGGATCCTGTACGGCGAAGACGTCGGTCTCGATCATGAACCTCCACGGCGCCAGCTCCTTGAGGCGGATGGCGAGGTCGTAGAGCCGGCGCCAGCGATCAGCCAGCGCATAGGGGTCGGTCACCGCTTTCTCCTCTGCCGGAGCAAACCACGGCGTATAGCCGGTCGTCAAACCCCCGGCGCTCTCATACGACTAGCGCCACGAGCGGCCGATGCGATGTACCAGGGCGTAGAAGGTTGGCAGCGCCAGCAGGGTAAAGAGAGTCGAGGTCAGCAGCCCGCCGACCATGACCACGGCCAGCGGCCGTTCGATCTCGGTGCCGTGGAAACGGAAGATCAGCAGCGGCAGCAGGCCGAGGATGGCCGTCGCGGCGGTGAGCAGCTTGGGGCGCACGCGCCCGATGCTGGCCTCGCGCAGCGCCTCGTCGAAGGGCCGGCCGGCGGCGAGCAGGGCGCGCGTCTGCGTGATGAGCACCAGACCGTTCTGCACGGCGATGCCGAACAGGCCGATGAGCCCGACCAATGACGAGACGTTCCACGTCTCGCCGGCCAGCCAGAGCGCCACGATGCCGCCGACGAACGCATCGGGGATGGTGATCAGGATCACCAGTGCCTCGGGCAGCGAGCCCAGCGCGAGGTAGAGCAGCACGAAGACCGCGAGCACGGCGAGCGCGATGGCGACCGCCATGGCGCGGGCGGCGTGCGCCTGCGTCTCGACCCGGCCGCCGACGTCGAGGAAGTACCCCGCCGGCAGCGCCAGCTGGCGCGCCAGCTGCGCGCGCACGTCGGCCGCGGTGCCGCCCAGGTCGCGCCCCGCCACCGAGGCCTCGACCGCGATGCGCCGGCTCGCGGCCTCGCGCTGAATCGCGGCCGGACCGAGCCCCTCCGCGACGCGCGCCACCTGGCCGAGCGACACCCGCGTGCCGTCATGCGCGTCGAGCCGCAGCGCGCGCAGCGCCGTCAGGTCGGCGCGGTGGCGGTCCTGCAATCGCACCACCAGATCGAAGCGCCGTTGGCCCACCCACAGCGGCGCCAGCTCCTCCCCGGCCAGGCCGATGCGCACGGCGCGCGCGATGTCACCCGGGTTGAGCCCGCCGCGCGCCGCCGCGGCGCGGTCGACCTCGATGCGAATCTGCGGCAGCCCCGCGATCTGCTCGGCGCGCAGGTCGGCGATGCCGGGCACGGCGGCCATGATGCGCTCGGCCTGGGCGGCCAAACGCGCCAACTCGTCCAGGTCGGGACCGAAGATGCGCACGGCAATATCCGCCGGCGTGCCACCGAGGCCCTCGTCGATGCGCATGCCGAGCGGCGTGGTGAACAGGGCCGCGATGCCCGGCACGCCGGCCAGTGCCTCGCGCATCGTTTCCTGCAGCTCCGCCGGGCCGCGCGCGCGGTCGGCCTTCAGCACCACCAGTACGTCGGAGACCGTGTGCGGCATGGGATCCTCGGTGCGCTCGCCGCGCCCGGTGCGCCGCACGACGTCCTCGACCTCGGGAAAGGCGCGCAAGACGTCCTCGGCGCGATGGTTGAGCCGGTCGACCTCGCCCAGCGACGCCTCGGCCGGCAGCACGGTCTGGATCAACAGCGCGCCCTCGTCGAGCTCCGGCATGAGCTCCGAGCCGAGATGCATGGCCAGCCACAGCGCCGGCAGGGTCAAGCCGAGCGAGAGCAGACGCACCAGGCCGGCGTGGCGCATGCACGACTCGAGGGTCGGACGGTAGACGCGCTTCACGGCGCGAATGAGGCGGACGTCTGCTTCGGCGCCGGCGACGCCGGGGCGCAGGACGCGCGCCGCGACGATCGGGACGAGCGTGAGCGCCAGCACCAGTGCGGCCGCCATCGAGGCGATGACCGCCGCGGCCAACGGGCGGTACATGCGCCCTTCGATGCCAGACATCGCGAACAGCGGCAGGAAGACGGCGATGACGATCAGGGTGGCGAACGCAATCGGCCGGCCGACTTCACGCGCGGCCGCCGCGGCGTTGCCCGCACCGCGGTGCAGGATGTTCTCGGTCATGATGATCGCCGCGTCGACCAGCAGCCCGACCGCGACGGCCAGCCCGCCCAGGGTCATGGTGTTGAGGCCGACGCCGGCGAGGGCCAGGGCGATGCCGGCGAGCAGGACCGACAGCGGCAGCGTCAGCGTCACCACCAACGCGGCGCGCGCGCTGCCGAGCAGCAGGAACAGCACCACGGCGACCAGCACCGCGCCGATGGCGATGGCGCGGCCGACGCCGGCCAGCGCGCTGTCGATGAGCTCGGACTGGTCGTAGACGACGCGCAGTTGGACACCGGTTGGCAAACCGCGGCGAATTTCTTCGAGCGCGGCGCGGATCCCGGCGGCGACGGCGACGGTGTCGGCGGCGAATTGCTTCACCACCCGGCTGCTCACCACCTCGCCGCGCAGACGGTGGGCGATGCCGCGCCGCACCGCGGGTGCCTCGCGCACGTCGGCGACCTCGCCGAGCAGCACCGGGACGGCGCCGTGCACGGCGACGACCGTGCCGCGCAGATCGTCCACGGTCTCCGCCCGCGCCAACACCCGCACCGGCCATTCCGTCGGCCCGCGCGTCAGCACCCCTCCCGCCGCGCTGGCGCTGGCGCCCTCGGTCGCGTGCAGGACGTCGTCGAGGCTCACGTCGCGCGCCGCCATGCGCTCGGGATCGATCTGCACCTGGAACTGGCGCAGGTACCCGCCGAGGATCTCCACCGCCGCCACTCCCGGCACCGCGAGCAGGCGGTTGCGCACCTCGACTTCGGCGAGGTCGCGCAGCGTCATGAGATCGGCCGCGCCGTCGTCGGCTTCGAGCGTGAGCTCGAAGATCTCGTTCAAGCGCCCGCTGAGGCTCGAGATCAGGGGGGCGTCCGTTCCCGGCGGCAGCTGCGCCGCGGCCTGCGCGACGCGCTCGGCGACGCGCTGCCGGGCGCGGTCGTAGTCGGCGTCGGGCTCGAACTCGACCCGCACCTGGGCGACGCCCGACTGGCAGCTCGAGCGCACGCGGCGCACATCGGGCACGCCGGCCAACACCACCTCGAGCGGGATGGCGACGCTCATCTCGAGCTCTTCGGGCCCCATGGCGGCGTTCTGCACGATGACGCTGAACACCGGCGCCGAGAGGTCGGGGAACACATCGCGGCGCAGGCCGGTCAGCAAGGTGCCGCCAATCGCCGCCGCCGCCAGCACCAGCACGATCGTCAGCCACGGGCGCCGAAACGCCGCGTCGATCAGGTTCGTCATTGCATGTCCTCGGGTGACCTGTGCATCGTCGCACCACTCAGTGGTGATGGTGCTCGCCGCCGCCGTGCGCCTTCTCGACTTCGGCTTTGAGCAGGAAGGCACCGTCGGTGACGATGGTCTCGCCGCGGCGCAGGCCGGAGAGGACTTCGACCTCGCCGCCGAGATCGCGGCCGCGGCCGACGTGCCGGATCTCGAACGTGTCGTCGGCGCGCGGGACGAAGACCACCCAGGTCTCCTCGACGCGCTGCAACGCCGCGGCGGGCACGGCCACGACGGCGGCGGCCTCGCCGTCGAGCCCGATCCACGCCGTGGCGGTCATGCCGGGGCGCAGCCGGCCGTCGGCGTTGGCGAGCGCAATGCGCACCGGCAGCGTCCGCGCCAGGCGGTCGACCTGGCTGCCGATATGCGCAACGGTGCCGGTGAACGCCTGCCCCGGCAGCGCCGGCAGCGCGACGCGCGCCGGCGCGCCGGTGGTCAGGCGCGCGCCCTCCGCTTCCGAGGCATTGACGATCAGCCACAGCGTCGCGAGGTCGGCGACGCGGAACAGTGGCTGCGCCGGGTCGGCCATGCGGCCCACTGCCGCGGTGCGCTCCAGCACCGTGCCGGCCAGCGGCGCGCGCAACGTCATGCGCCCGAGGGCTTCGCCGCCGGACTCCACTTCGTCGGCCGGCACGCCGAAGGCGCGCAACGCCGCGGCGGCCGCGCGCTGTTCGGCCAGGGCCGCGGCCGCTTCGGCCTTCGCCTGCTCGACCTCGCGTTCGGGCGCGATGCGCTCGGCACCCAGCGCCCGTTCGCGTTCGGCGGCCCGCCGCGCCGCGTCGGCGTGGGCCGCCGCGGCGATGTAACTGGCGCGGGCGCGCCCGAGGTCGAGACTCTCCAGCTCGGCGAGCGGCGCGCCGGCCGCGACGCGATCGCCCGCGCCGACATGCAGTCGAATGACCCGGGCGGACATGAGCGGGCCGACCTCGGCGTAGGCGTCCTCGTTCACCTGCAGCTGCCCCAACATTTCCACCTCGGCGCCGCTCGATCGCGTCTCGACCACCGCCGTGCGCACGGTCAGGTCGCGCCGCATCTCGGGCGCGACGCGCAGCAGCTCGGACTCGTCGGCGCCGTGTTCATCCCCGTGCTCGTCGCCGTGCCCGTCCGATGCGAGGGTGGGCCGGGCGGCGAGCACGGCAGCGAAGGCCAGGGCCAGGATGAGTGCGCGTGTCATTGCAACACCCCCGCACTGGCTTGCAGCTCGATCGCCGCAACGGCGGCATCGCGCAACAGATCGGCATAGCGGCGCCGCGCTTCGATCGCCTGGCGTTGGACGGCGAGCAATTCGCCGAGTGGCAAGCGCCCGGCTTCATAGCTGCGCTGTGCCAGCGCGTCGTTGCTGCGCCAGACGCGGCAGGCCGTCGCGCTCCATCGTCTGCACCGCTTCTTCGAGCAGGCGGAAGGAGTCGAATGCGGTGCGGATCTCCGTCTGCACGGCGCGCTGCCGCGCGGCCAGCGCGGCGCGTGCCTGCTGCGCATGCACCGCAGCCGTCGCCCGTGCCGTTTGCCCGCGCGCCACGATCGGCAGGCCGAGTGTCAGGCCCGCGCGCGCGATATCGTCGCCGTCGTCCTGGCCGTACGAAAGACGCACGCCGACATCCGGCCAGGCCGCGGCGCGCCCGATCTGGCCCTCCGCCTCGGCGTGCCGCACCGCGGCGGTCAAAACCCGTAGGTCCGATCGCTCGAAGGCTTTGTCCAGTAATGCGTCGAGCTCGCCGCGGCGGCGATCGCGCAGGTCGCCGGTGACGAACACGGCGCGGTCGGGCTCGAGATCGAGCGCCTGGCGCAGTGTCCCCACTGCCGCCGCGCGCGCCGCCTCCTCTGCCAGCGCGGTGGCGCGCGCGTCCGCCAGTGCCAGCGCGGTGACATCGACGTCGAGCACCGCGACGTCGCCGTTGGCGTGACGGCGTTCCGCCACGTGCAGCACGTCCGCCGCCAGCCGGGCGTGGTCGCGGGCAATGCGCAGGCGCTCGTCGCCGCGCAGCACGTCGAGAAACGCCAGCGCGACGCGGCGCAGCAGCGCGCGCGCGGTCTCGTCGGCGCGGGCCGTGGCCACATCGACATCGGCGCGGCCGAGCGCGCGCCGCGCCGCGCCGCGGCCGCTGAGGTCGAGCGGCTGGTTGAGGCCGACGGCGAAGTCCGCCGTGCGATCGCCGCCCGACCAGCGCGGCCCGGCTTCCGCGTCGATCGACGGGTTGTCGGGCAACCAGCGCGGCAGACCGGCCAGACGCGCGCGCGCGACGTCGGCGGTCGCCTGCGCCGCGAGCAACTGCGGGGCGCGCGCGCGCGCCAGATCGAGCGCGGTCTCGAGGGTCAAATGATAGTCGGCGGTCTCCTGCGCCGCTGCGGCGGCAGCCGCGAGCGGGAGGGCGCAGACGAGCGCAATGAATGATCGCTGTCGCATCGGATGTCTCCCTGGCGATGGCTTGAGCTAGGAACTGCTGTTCGCAATTGCAGCGACGTATCTTGAAGGGTGTCCTCTCCCGGATGGGAGAGGATCAAGGTGAGGGGGATTGGACATTGCCGAAGGCCACCGCATTGCCACGTGGTTTTGGAGCGACACTACAAAGGCCAAGGTGGGCTTTGCCGCCATCGTATCCCCCTCATCCTGACCTTCTCCCATCCGGGAGAAGGAATCCGCATGCGATACGTCGCTGAAAAAAAGGGGCGACGGCGCACCGCTGGCGCGGGGCCGTGTGCCCAAGACCGCGGCCACAGACGGGCGCCGGCGGAAGCGCCGGGCCGGGTGGGAACCGCGGGTCGTCAGCAGCGCAGAGTCAGACGCGCGGCGGGCGGAAGATGCGCGAACAGATGCCGATGCGCGGTGCCGCCGGCTCGCTCGGCGAGCACAGGAGCGGCGCCGCGTCCACCAAGGTGTGCGTCGCGCGCGGCGGCACGGCGCGCAACGGATGCGCACAGCAGCCGCAGTCGCCGCACGACGGCGGGCAGCGGCCCTCGGCGTCGTCGTCGGAGCAGTTCGCTTCGCAGCGCGGGCTCAGCAGGGCGGTGAGCAAACCGGTCTGCACCAGGGCGACCTGACTCAACATGAGCCAGGCCAGCATGGCGAGCCGAGTGCGCACGCGGGTGTTCATCACTCGATACGGTGCCAGAAGCGGCGGGGCTCGGCAATCGATCTCTCGCGCGCCCCTTGAACGCGCGGCGCGAAACCTCTCTCATGGCGGCCGTCGATGGTGACCTTCGCGCGCTACCTGTTGTTCCAGCTCCCCGGCTGGCTGCTCGCCGCCGTGGTGCTGTGCGGGTTGTGGGAATGGGCGGGGCTTTCCGGACGGCTCGCGGTGGCGCTGTGGGCGCTCTACGTGCTCAAGGACCTCGCCTTCTTCCCGCTGGTGCGGCGCGCCTACGAGCCCGACGGGCGCACCGGCGGCGAGCGGCTGATCGGCAAGACTGGGATCGCGCGCCAGGCGTTGGCGCCGCGCGGGTATGTCCTCGTCGGCGCCGAGCTCTGGAATGCCACGGTCGAACCGGGTCAACCGCCCATCGCGGCCGGCGCGCCGGTGCGCGTGGTTGGCGCGCACCGCCTGATGCTGGTGGTCGTTCCGGCGTAGCGTCTCGAAGGGTTCCGGATTCGCTTATCGACAATCCGCTGCGGCGCGATGCCTTGGATGGATGTCACGCGCCAGCCGGCAGCGCGCGGCGCCGATTGGCGATCATCAGGCTGGCGGGGGTGACGAACAGGTCGCAGATGAGCGCGGTGATCATCGTCAGGCCCGACAGCAGCGAGAAGTAGATGGTGGGCTTGAAGCTGCCGAAGCAGCCCACCCAGAAGCCGAGCACCAACACCAGATTGTTCACCAGCAGCGGCGCGCCGACCTCCGTCGTCGTCTGCCGCACGGCCGCGGCCGCATCGCCGTGGAAGACGTGGTTGAAGTGGGCCAGGTAGTGGATCGTATCGTCGACTACCAAACCGATGACCGCCGAGGCGATCATCGCCGTGCCGGTGCTCAGGTCGATGCCGAGGAAGCCCATCATGCCGCCGGTCCACACAATTGGCATGACGTTGGGAATCAACGCGATGATGGTCAGCTTCAGCGAGCGGAAGAGCACGCCGATGGCCAGCACGACCAGCGTTAGCGCCAGCGAGAAGCTGCTCATTTGCGCGTCGACCAGGCGGTTGGAGGTCTCCGCGACCTGGTAGAACGTGCCGGTGGCCGACATCTCGTAGTCGTCGCCGAACAGGCGGCGCCCGTCGGCCAGAATACTGTCGGCGAGCGGCGCGGCGATCGCGGTGCCGACGGCGTGGATGCGGACGTTGAAGCGCGCGCGGGTGAAATCGGCTGCGATCATCTTGCGGATCAGGTCCTGCTCGGGCGCGGCCTCGAGAAGATCGAAGGCGTAGGCGGCATCGCGTTCGTTGTCGGGCAGCACCAGGCGCTCGTCGCCTGCCTCGGCGCGCTGCAGCTGGCGCAGGACCGCCAGGATGCTGCTCACGCCGGTGACGTGCGGTTGGCGCAGCACCGACTCTTCGAAGGCGGCCATGCGGCGCACGGCGTCGAGCGAGGTCAACGGCGCGCCGTCGCGCCGCGCGACGATGAACTCCAGCGTGTTGGCGCCGGTGAGGTGCGCGTCGATGAACAGCGTGTCGATATGCAGCGGCGCGTCGGACTTGAGGAAGCGGACGAGATCGGTGTTGTTCTGCAGCAGCGGCAGCCCCGCCACGGTGACGGCGGTCAGCGCGCCGAAGCCCACCAGCACGCCCCACGGACGGGCGACCGCGAGCTCGGCGGCCCACGCCAGCACGCGGCGGATGGCGCGGTGCTGCGGCGCGACCAGCGGCGTCTCGGGCGGCGCGACGAAGGTCAGGCCGACGGGCACGAGCGTCATGCCGACCGCGAAGGCGATCGAGACGCCGAGGGCGGCGAAGGCGCCGAACTGCTGCACCGCCGGCATATCGCTGGTCAGCAGCGAGCCGAAGCCAACCGCCGTGGTGAGCGTGCAGAAGAAGCAGGGGAACGCCAGCTCGCGCAAGACGCCGCGCAGCCGCGCGACCCGGTCGCCGGTGGGCTCCGGCGCGTCGAGCCAGCGGTGGAACACGTGCACGCTGACCGGCAGTGACAACACCATGAGAATCGGCGGCAGGAGCGCCGTGATGGCATTTACGTCGAGCCCGGCGAGGTGATAGGCGCCGAGCGTCCAGACCACGCTGACGCCGGTCACCGCCAGCGGCAGCAGCACGCCGAGCCAGCTGCGGAAGTAGCCGGCCAATACGGCGGCGAGCACGGCGACGGCGAGCGGCACCAACAGGCGCTGGTCGTGCTGGATGTAGTCGCTGACGTCGTTCTTCTGCACGGCGATGCCGGTGAGATGCAGCTCGACGCCGTCGCGGCTCTCGGCAGCGATGATCTGGCGCAAGGCGGCGATGATCGCGGCGCGGTACTGCTCATCGCCCGGGCGATCGGCGATCTCGATCAGCAGGCCGGCAGTGTGCCGGTCGGCGGAAATAAACAGGCCGGTGAAGTCGGGATTGCGCTCGAGTGCCGCCCGCGCCCGCGCGACGACGTCCGGGTCGGCGAGCGATCCCGCCACCAGCGGCACCAGCTCGGCCCCTGCCTCGCCACTCACCACCTGTTGCGCATTGGCGAGGCTGTACACCTGGCGTACGCCGTCGATGCCGGCGATGCGCCGGGTGAGCGCGTCGAGGAAGCGCCAGCCCTCCGGCTCGAGCAATTGCGGGTGCACCACCGCCAGGAGGAGATCCTCGTCGCTGCCGAAGGTCGCCTTGAACTGCTCGTAGTGCGCCACGTCGCCGGGCTCGCGCGAGTTGAGCGACTCGTTGTTGCGCTCGACGCCGACCTGCGCCGCGTTGAACCCGAGCCACACCGTCAGCGCGAGCAGGACGCACAGAAAGGGTCCGCGCCCGCGGGTCAGCAGCCATGTCATCCGGTACCCCCTACACCTTCCTGCGCCCGTTCATAAGCTCGGAACCATATCGACTTCGACTTCGACGGCCTCAGCGCGAGCGATATTCGGATCTATCGCTCTCCTCTCTTCCGGATTAGCTCACCACGAAGGGCACGAAGAGCACGAAAGGGATCCCGGAAGGGTCAGCCGTGAGAAGGCGCAAAGACACCTTTCGACGGGCTCAGGGGGCTTTGCCCAGCACGGACGACGTGGAGAATCACGAAACCACGAAAGAGCGAAAGCACGAAAAATACACTCAGACATTTCAAGCCTCTGGACCTGCCCCGATTTCGTGGACGGGTTAGTTCTTTGGAAAATCAGGCGGCAGTTGGCTGGCTCCGCTCGAAGTTGATCGGGGATAGGTACTCGAGGGCAGAATGACGTCGGTGAGGGTTGTACCAACCTTCGATAAACT
>CAYVUV010000353.1:0-15380 GCA_964455095.1 uncultured Binatia bacterium (SeqCode) | reverse complement strand
CTCGAGCTGCTCGCGCACCCCGACCAGCTCGCCCGCCTGCGCGCCGATTCGAGCCTCGTCCCGACGGCGATCGACGAGGTCCTGCGCTTCTCGTCACCCGTGCAACTCGACCCGCGCCGCGCCACGCGCGAGGTGGTGCTGCGCGATCAGGTCATCCAGCCGAACCAGATCGTCGTCACCTGGCTCGGTTCCGCCAATCGCGACGAAGAGATCTTCGCCGCCCCCGAGCGCTTCGACGTCGGCCGCACCGACAACCGCCACATCGCCTTCGGCTTCGGCCCGCACTACTGCCTCGGCGCCAACCTCGCCCGCCTCGAAGCGCAGGTCGCCCTACAAGCCCTGCTCGCCCGCACCCGCCACTTCGAGCGCACCGACGACGCCCCCCTGCCGCTGCACCCGAGCATCGTCTTCCGCGGCGTCACCGCCCTCCCACTGCGCCTGGTGGCCGCATAGCTGGAGCGCGCACGCCGGCTCAGTCGCCCTGCCCAGATCGAGAGAACGTGACGACGCCGGCGTAGATGCGGGTGCCGGCGGTGATCCAACACATCGCGGCATAGACGACGGCGATGATCGGAAAGCGCGCGGGGAGCAGGCACATCAGGACGAAGGTCACAATCGTTTCCGTCCCCTCGGTGAGGCCGCCGAGGTAGTAGAGCGACTTGCGGCCGCGGATGTCGGTGGTGATGCCGTGCTTGGCGGCGAAGATCGCGTAGGCGAGGAATGTCGACGCCGGCCCCATGAAGCTGGCGGCGAGCAATGCCGCCGCCAGCGCGTTGGCCGCCGGATCGGCGAGCGCAAACCCCAGCACGACGCTGGCGTAGAAGATGAAGTCCAGGGTGATGTCGAGGAATCCACCGACGTCCGTCACCCCCGTCTGGCGCGCGATGGCGCCGTCGAGGCCGTCGCAGAACCGGCTGATGAGCAGCGCGACGACGCCGGCCAAATAGAACTGGCCGGCAATCAAGGCCACCGCGATCATGCCAATGGCAAAGCCGGCCGCCGTCACTTGATTCGCCGTCAAACCGGCAGCGACGGCGCGGCGCGCCACCAGCGCCAGGGGCCGATTCAAGTACGGGCGCAGGATCGCATCGACCATGGTCTGGGCGACTTACGCCGCCAGCGCGGCGCCGGTCAATCGAGGGGAACGCCTCGGACCGCACGGGGTATCGCGCTTGATTCGCGCGAGCTGCTGCTGCAGCCGAGGCAAAATGCGGAAATGGCTCGGGGGCGAGTGCGGCGGGCTCTATCCGAAGCGCGGCGGGCTCTTGCTGGGCATGCTCTGAGCATGCTATCCGCATGCCCATGGCGAACCTTCAGGTCAAGAACGTCCCCGAGTCGCTGCATCGCAAGATCCGCGCGTATGCCAAGCGGCGCGGGAGGACGGTGCGCGACGTCGTGCTCGATGCGGTCACACGCGAGATCGAGCGCGTGGAGTTTCGCGCCCGCTTGGCGAAGCGAGCAGCGGTCGACCTTGGCCGCCCGGCGGCGCGCACACTCGAAGAGTTGCGCGCGGAGCGGGAGAGCGAGCTGAACCGGTGACGATGGTGGTCGATGCGTCCGCGGCGGTCGAGTACCTCCTGCAGAGCGTGCTCGGTCTCCGCGTCGCCGGCCTGATCGAGAACGCGCACCTGGCCGCGCCGGAACTCCTCGACGCGGAAGTCCTGGCGGTGCTGCGTCGCGAGGTCCTGGCCGGACGCCTCGCGGAGCGCCGCGCCACCGAAGCGGTCGACGACCTGCGCGACTGGGACGTCGAGCGCGTGCCGCACAAGAGGCTCCTCGACGCCGCCTGGGCCTTGCGCGGGCATGTGACGGCCTCTGATGCTCTCTATGTCGCCGCCGCCCAGGCACGCGGCGCCGCGCTGGTCACGGCAGACGGTCCGCTCTCGAGAGCACCGGGCCTCGGCGTGGTGATGCACAACGTTCGAGCCGCGTAACACCGGCGTTCTTCCACCCTGGCGGTTTCAGCGCTCGACCGGGAAGCGCTGGGCGGTCCAGTGCAGCATGCCGCCGGCGAGGTTGGCGATGCGCGTGAAGCCGGCGCGCTGCAGCAAGGTCGCGGCCTGCGCGGAGCGGCTCCCCGCACGGCAGACGGTGACGATCGGCCGGTCGCGCGGCAGCTCCGCGAGGCGCGCCGCGAGACTGCCCAGGGGCAGCAAGCGCGCGCCGGCGATGTGACCGAGCGGGCCGGTGAACTCGGCCGGCTCGCGCACGTCGAGGATCAGCACTTCTCCGGCGTGCTCCTCGAGCCAGTCGGGTTGCATCTCCCACAGCCCGGCGAAGGTAAACGTCAGCGGCGCCCAGTCCGGCTGGTCGCTGACCTCGCCCTCGGGGCGGCCGCAACGCAGGTTGGCCGGCACCGCGACGTCGAGGAGCTTGGGGTGGGCCAGGCCGAGGTTCTGCATGTAGCCGACGAAATCCTGCTCGCTGATCGGCCCGCCGAGGCGGGGGTTGAACTCCTTCTCCTCCGCCACGCTGGTGGCGGTCAGACCGCGGTAGTCGTGCGCCGGATAAAGCGTGCAGGCGTCGGGTAGCGAGAAGATCTGCTCGTGCACGGAGCGAAAGAGCGCGGGCGCATCGCCCTGCTGGAAATCGGTGCGGCCGCAGCCGCGGATCAGCAGCGCGTCGCCGGTGAAGGCCATGCTGTGATCGTCGAGCACATAGGTCAGGCAGCCGCTGGTGTGTCCGGGCGTGGCCCGCACCGCCAGTGCATGCGCCCCGAAGGCGAGGCGATCACCGTGGGTGAGCAAGCGGCTCGCGCCCTCTGCCCCGGCGCGCTCGGACAGGGCGATGCCGCTGTGGCAGCGCTGCTTGAAGAGCCAGGCGCCGGTGACGTGGTCGGCGTGCACGTGCGTCTCCAGCGTCCAACGCAGGTGCAACCCGAGCTCGCGCACCAGCGCCGCATCGCGCTGCACCTGCTCGAGCACCGGGTCGATGAGAACCGCGTCGCGGCTGTCGGCATCGGCGAGCAGATACGTGTACGTCGACGATTGGGTATCGAACAGCTGCCGAAAGACGAGCATGGGTCCTTCTAGCGAATCGGGCGGCGGGTGGAAACGGCTGCCGCGGCCGGCGCCGGCTGCTATGAAGAACGCATGCGTGACGGAGGACGGCGGTGATCGCGGCGCTGGTGCTCACCGTGGCAGTCGGCGTCGTCCTGGCGACGATGGGCAGCGGTGGTTCGATCGTCATGGTGCCGCTGCTGGTGTACGCGGCGGGCATGAAGCCGAGCGATGCGATCGTAGTCTCGCTCGCCGTCGTGGGCAGCACCAGCCTGCTCGGCGCCTGGCTGCGCCTGCGCGCCGGCCAGTTCCACTGGCGCGCCGTCAAGTTCCTCTCCGTGACCGGAATCGCCGGCGCGCTAGTGGGGGCGCGCGGCACGCATCTCGTCGCCCCGCACCTGCTCATGCTGCTCTTCGCGGCGCTGATGCTGGCGGTCGGCATCACCATGGTGCGCGGCCGCGGAACCAGTGATCGCGTTCCGACCTGTCGGCCGGTCCTGTGCATGACGATCGGCGCCGCCATCGGCGTGCTCACCGGGTTTCTCGGCGTCGGCGGCGGCTTCCTCATCGTGCCGGCGCTGGTCCTGCTCGCCGGCATCGACACGGCGGCGGCGATTGGCGCTTCGCTGGCCATCATCGCCTTCAACTCGCTCGGCGGACTGCTCGGCCATCTCGATTCCGCCCTGGCGCTGTGGCGCGAGTCCCTGCTCTACCTGCTCGCCGCCGTCGTCGGCATGTTCGCCGGCGCGCGCCTCGGCATCGGCCTGCCGGAGCGGACGCTGCAGATGGCGTTCGGCGCCATGGTGCTCGCCGTCGGCAGCGCGATCGCGATAACGACACTCTACGGGCTCGCCAATCCGTAGCTCAACCAACCAACACCCGGGCACTTCCGCAAGTCCCTTGCAGGGGTGCAGGGCGTTGCCCCGACCAAAACGGGCAACCTCCCGCATCGGGTATCGCAAGTCAGCCGGTATGCGACTTGCACTGTGCTCGCACTCCAGGCCACGTCGCCAAAAGCCTACGGGCAGGGGGGAAAGCATGATGATAGCGCGTTCTCACGTATCGAGAGGCGCGTTGATCGCGCTTTCGCTTCTTGCGGGGCTCCCGGAGGTAGTGCTCGGCCAGCCGTACGCGTACATCGCCAATCTCGGTTCCGATGACGTGTCGGTGATCGATCTTCGCACTCGATCGGTGGTGGCCACGATCCCCGCGGGCGACGATCCAGACGGCATCGCGGTAAGTCCCAACGGCCGTCAGGTCTACGTCACGGGCTTCCTCTCCGACGCGGTGACCGTGATCGACACCGGGACGAACACGGTCACCGGCACGCTGGGGGTGGGCAAAGGCCCGGTGGGTGTGGCCGTGTCACCGGACGGGAGCCGCCTCTACGTCGCCAACCGCGGCGCCGACACGCTGACGGTGCTGGACATCGCCAGCCGCGCCGTGGTTGCCGACGTGAGCGTCGGAAGCGGACCCAACTCAGTCGCGGTCACGCCCGACGGGGCGAAGATCTACGTCACGAACTCTTTCTCGCACAGCCCCGGCAGCGTCTCGGTGATCGATGCCGGAACGCTGGGCCTGCACGCCGATGTGGCGGTGCAGAGAAACCCCAGCCGGGCGGCAATCACTCCGGACGGGCGCAAGCTGTACGTGACGAACTTCCGCTCCTGGAACGTGTCGCTGGTCGACGTCGCCACCGATCGCGTCACCACGACCCTCCGCCTCTCGGGGCGCCCGAGCGGCGTCACCGTCAATCCGAACGGTGCCTATGCGTACGTGACCACGCTGGACGGCCGGCTCGAAATCATCGACACGGCCATCGATCAGGTCGTCTCCGGATTGCCGGTGGGCAGTCGCGCCTTCGGCGTCGCAACCTCTCGGAACGGGGGGCTGGGATTCGTCACCAACTTTGGCGACGGCACCGTGACGGCGCTCGACCTGGCGCAGGAGTCCGTGCTGGAGAACATCGCCGTCGGCGCGCGGCCCTTCGCGGTCGCGGTCAGTTGCGTCGGCGCGGGATGCACCGAGCGACCATGGACGCCGAAGCCGACGCGTACCCGGACCGTTACCCCGTCCCTTACCAGCACGCCGCGGCAGCCGACCCCGACGCCGACGCGCACCCGTGCGACCACCACGCCGACGCGGACGCCGCGTGCCGGGCTGGAGATCTCCGGGGGAAACGCGGCGCCCGGAACGACGGCCACCGTCTCGGTGCGACTCAGCACGGGCGGTCTCCAGGTCATCGCGGTCGCGATCGATCTGGTCTTCGCGCCGCCGCTTGCGGTGGCGCCGAAAGCGAACGGCCGGCCGGACTGCATGGTCAACCCGGCCATCGACAAGCCCTCGACCGCATTTTCGTTCGTCTCGACCACCTGCCCGCCTGGCGTCTCCTGCACCGCCGTTCGCGCCGGGGTCATCAGTTTCGCGGGGGAGCCCACGCCCATCGGCGACGGGTCGCTTCTGTTCACATGTCGCGTCAGCATCGACCGCGGCGCGCGCCCCGGATCGTACACCGTCAGCAGCGCGCGGGCGTCCGTCGTGCTGGCATCCGCCGCCGAGGATCCGGCGCGGGTTCGCGACGGCACGGTCCAAGTGACGCAAACTCGGTCGACCGCTCGGCTCGCTGCCGCGGGCGCGGCGGAGCAGCTTCACCTGTGCGCCGGCGGCGTCGACGACGGACAACCGTGCGCGAGCGACGCGGAGTGCCGAGCGGGATCGTGCGTCGTTGCGGCTGATGTTTGCGATGGCGGCAACGATGACGGGCTGCTGTGCCAGTGCGCCGGCGGACGCTGCCGGGCCGCGCAGGGGGGCGGCGCGACCTGCGGCGAGAGCTCCGGACGCTGCGAGGGCGGTGCTCTGGCGGGCGCGTGCTGCGAGCTGGAGCTCAACTGCGCCGGTGGCAATGCATGCGTGCCGACGCAGAAGGTGTGCAGCGGCGGATCGTCGAAAGGCTCCCCGTGCCTCGGCGACGCGCACTGCCCGAGCGCTGCTTGCGCCTCGGTCGACTCGATGTGCCGGGGCGGCGACTTCGACGGCTTCCCGTGCATCGATCACCGCGACTGCCCGCGCGGGGAGTGTTTCGATCCCAACGCCACCCCGACGCCCACGCCGGCGCAGACTTCGGCCAGGTCCCCGAGCTCGGGGAACGGCGACGGATGCGCCATCCCGGCAGCCGAGGGCGGACACTCGGCGTGGCCCTTGCTGTTCCCGATGTGGTTGTGGACGCGGCACCGCCGCCGGGCGCGGTTACCCGAGCGGCGACGGCACGTAGAGCGTGCTCACGTACTCGCGCATCATGCGCTCGGCGCTGAAGCGCGGAATGAGCCGTTGCATTGACGCCTTGATGCGCCGGATCCAGCCGAGCGGCAGGCCGGCCTGGTCGCGCTCGTAGAAGAGGGGAACCACGTCGTGCTCGAGCAGATCGTAGAGCGCCGTGGCGTCGTGATCGTCCTGTGTGGCGGCATCGGTCGCCGGGCTGTCGATGGCCCAGCCGGTCTCGCCGTCGTAGCCCTCGGGCCACCAACCGTCGAGCACGCTGAGGTTGAGACCGCCGTTGAGCAGGGCCTTCATGCCGCTCGTGCCGCTCGCTTCGAGGGGCGGACGCGGCACGTTCACCCACAGGTCGACGCCGGCGACGAGGCGGGCGGCCATGTGCATGTCGTAGTCCTCCAGGAACGCCATGCGGCTGCTGACATGCGGGGCGCGCCGCAGCTCGAGCACCGCCCGCAGCGCCTGCTTGGCGTCCTCGTCTTGCGGATGGGCCTTGCCGGCGATCAGGACCTGGATGGGACGGGCGTCGTCTGCCAGCAGGCGCAGGCCGCGCTCGAGTCGATGGGTCAACAGGTGCAGGCGCTTGTAGGTCGCGACCCGGCGCGCGAAACCGATGGTCAGCACCTCGGGATCGAAGGCACGCGCCGCCGACTCGACGTAGTCCGGATCCTCGCCGCGCGCCAGCCGGACGCGGATCGACTGGGCTCTCGTGTACTCGACCAGCTCCTGCCGGAGCACGTGCCGCACCGCCCAGAGCTCGGCATCGGGAATCGACGCGACCTGCTCCCACAGGGCGCGGTCCGCCAGGCGCAGAGGCCACTCCGGACCCAGGTGCCGGTCGAGCAGTGCCTGCACGGGCTCCGCCATCCAGGTCGTCGTATGCACCCCGTTGGTGACATGGCCGATCGGCACCTCGTGCACGGCTCGTCCCGGCCAGATCGGCTGCCACATGGCGCGCGTCACCTCGCCGTGTCGGCGCGAGACACCGATGGCCGCGCGGCTGGTGCGCAGCGCCAGCGGCGTGATCGCCACGACTTCCCGTTGATCGTCCGGGTTGAAGCGGCTGAGCCCGTAGAAAAACGGCCGATGCACATCCAGGCCCTCGCGGAGCTGGCCGAGGACGGCCTCGACCTCATCCGGCGGGTACCATTCGTTGCCTGCCGCGACCGGCGTGTGCGTGGTGAAGACGGTGGCGTTGCGCACCATGGCCAGCGCCTCTTCCTGCGAGCGCCCGGCGGCGAGCAGTTGGCGCAGCCGCTCGAACGACGCCAGCGCCGCATGCCCTTCGTTCATATGGACGACGCACGGCTCGATGCCCAGCGCGGCGAGCGCGCGCACGCCGCCGACGCCCAGCACGCCGTACTGAGCCAAGCGCGTATGCCGGTCGCCGATGTAGAGCCGATCGGTGATCCAACGGTCGATCGGATGGTTGTCGACGCGGTCGGTGTCGAGCAGATAGAGCGGCACCCGTCCGACGTCGACACGCCAGATCTGGATGCGCAGGGCGCGCCCGCGCATGACGATCTCGACGCTGAGCGGCTGCGCGTCCGGTCCGGTTACCAGCACGGCAGGCAAGTGCTCGAAATCGCTCGTCGTCCAGTACTCGTGCTGTCCGCCGGCCAGATCGAGCCGTTGGTGGAAGTATCCTTCGCGGTAGAACAGCCCGATGCCGACCAGCGGGATGGCCATGTCGGAGGCCGCCTTCAAGACGTCGCCGGCCAGAACCCCAAGCCCGCCGCCGTAGACCGGAAGGGACCCGTGCACACCGAACTCGGAACAGAAGTACGCAACCGGGCGATCCGCCGTGATTCCGAACGCCGCAGGCGGGCGACCGAGGTCGGCCGCGATGCGGGCGGCCAGGGACGCGACGCGAGCGACGTAGTCGCGGTCGTCCGCCAGCTCGGCCAGCCGCTGCGGCGGGACCAGCTCGATCATGGCGCACGGGTTGGCCTGGCTGCGCTCCCATCGCACCGGATCGATGTCGCGGAACACGGCCGCACCGCCGCGCGCCCAGCACCACCGGTAGTTGAACGCCAGCTGCGCCAATGGGCGCAGCGCGGCCGGCAGTCGTTGTGCGAGAACGGCCACCGCCCGCTCGACGTCTCGCCGTCCGTCGTGCGGTCCGCTCGCGAGCACCTGCGGCACTGGTTCGACCTCTTTCGTCATCGGTCAGGTGCCGCGCTGGCTGCGAGTCGATGCGGCCCCGAAGGGCAAACGTCTACCAGAAAACGATAGGGACGTGCACGGCGCCCAAGGTCGTCGGATCAATCCGCGCCGAGGTCCCGACCTCCGCTCGCCACCGAGCACATCGGGGCGCGACGTCGACGGTGGAGGCGCCGTCTAGGCGTGACGCTGGGCTTGCTGCGACAAGAACGCGGAATCAGGTCGTTGGTCTGGTGTGGAGATCCCAGCTCCGTCTGGGAGACTCATCGCGTCCGTCCAGCCGCGCAGGTAACCCCGACACCTGCCCTGCTCGTCGAACAGGCTCCCCTGAGCATCGATGTGGCCGCGGACCTTGCCGTCCAAATCGCACACCCTGCACCCGCCGACCAGTTGCGCCCAGCGGCGGCCCTCCTTGTCGAAGAAGACGCCGTTGCTCTGCATGTACCCGAGATAGGCACCATGGAAATCGAACCAGTACAGATCCATCGTTCCCTCCTCGCGCCGATGCGCCGGGCCAGCTCTTCGAGCCGGCCTCACCCGATGTCCCGTATCCATATTGGTAAAGCCAGGAGCGTGCCATGTACAGAAAGATCTACTGGCGGATCGCTGCGCGCAGGGGCTTCCCAGCTCTGCGAGAATTTCCTCAGCCGCGCTCTCATCCGCGCGTCGCCCCGTCCCCCGCCAGGACTCAAAGGCCACTCCCAGGAATGGGAAGTCGCCGCGCGATCTCGATACCGTCCCGCGTCGACGCGGGAGGCACGAAGTTGGCACGTGCGGAAATGCCTCTCAAGATTCGTGACCGCGAACCGCCACCGATCGATCGTCCTCCTGCTTGTTGTCTTCGCCGCTCCCGCGGCGGCGCACCACGAGGTGGGAACCGACCTCAGCGCGCTCAACCTCTGCATGTACGGCGACTGTGAGGCGCGCGGCAGCTTTGCCGCCGACCCGTACGGCATCTACAACCCCGGCGTGCTCGCCGTCGGGGCGGCCTCCTTCATGCCGCGCGGCGTGATTCTGAGCGGCAGCTACTATGACCTCGATGTCGGTGGGGTCGACGGCGACATCGGCGTGGGCGCGGTCACATTCGCCTATGAGCCGCTGGTGCTGCAGGTGGCGACGGTCTACGCCGAGGCGCGCGGGGCGGTGCGCCCGCTGCCGGGAGTCGACATGAGCTTTCGCACCCGCGTGGTCCGTCTGGCGGCCGGGATCGACGCCGGGCGCGTGCTCGGCCTGCGCGGGCTCTCGCTCGGCCTCGCCGGCGTCGTGCCGGGCACGAAAAGCGACCTGCGCCTGAAAGCAGGTGGCATGACGTTCGTCGAGTCGACCGAAACGCGCGCGGTGGAGATCATTCCCGGCGTCCACTGGCGCAGCGGCGAGCAGGACTGGTTCATGGCCGGCGCCTTTCTCGACGCCACCCGCAACGACGTGTCGGCGCACGGCGTCGATCCCGTCACCGGCAACCCGCTGCGGCGCTCGGGGACGCTCAACTCCTGGTTCGCACGCGTCGGCATCAGCCTCCTCCCGTTCGTACCGCTCGGTCTCACCGAGGGCGATGCGCCGCGCGCGCAGTGGCTGCGCGGGCTCCGTCTCGGCACCGACGTCGAGTACCGCAACATCTCCGTGCCGGACGAGCCCGGCGAGCAAGTTACGATCGCCTACTTCGGCGCCGACGGCCCCTTGCTGCCCGATGCGCTGAACCCTCTCGCCGACTGGGTTCTCCCCTGGTTGATCGGCGGCGTCGACACGCGCGGGGGATGGGGCGTTGGAGCCGGCGCCTACGGCCAGGGGTGGCTCGCGCCCATCGGCTGCAACCTGGCGTGGTCATCGCGACCGCTCACCGAGTTCCTCGGCGACCGCGTCGAAGCCCTCGCCGCCACCTGCAGTGTGATGCTCCCGTTCTGAAGGTCCCTCCGAGGGCAACCGATCGACCGGGAAAGGGGAGCCGGAGCGGAGATGGGGGAGCTCCGGCTCCCCTCGGGGGAACGCGGTACGGGACGCTTACGCCGCCGCGCGGGCGCGCGGCTTGCACACGATGCCGGCGCGCCGGACGTTGGGACGCAAGCGTCCGATTGCGCGCGGCGTGACATGGCGGGCGCGCAGGCGTTGCAGCGCGCCGCGCACCCAGTCGGGCTCGAGGCCGAGCGCCTCGCAGACGGTGACGAACGAGAACACCGTGCGGCGACCGCTCAGCACCCAGACCTCGGCCTCGGTGCGCGCCCGCGCTTGCTTGCCGAGGTAGGCCTGGATGCCGTCCTGGAGAATGGCCAGCATGAGCGCGCGCATGCCGGAGATGGGGGCGGCGCGGGTTTCCCCGCCACAGATGCCGAGCAGGGCCGTGATGTCCTCGCCGCCGAACGTCGAATCCGATGTCGTATCGAATAGCGATTCCATGGTTCAGAGCATGCGGCACAGCGGGGAACACGGAAATCGCCGAGCGGTCGCAATTCCTCCGTTGCGAGGCCCCCGACCTACGACTTTGGTCGCAGCGCGTGCGAATTCTGCGCCTGGCGACCACCAGCCACCGGGCTTCCAGCGGCCTCAAACGGTCCAACTTGGCCCTTTTCGCCCCCTGCGCAGCGGCGCGCGGTCAGTGCCAGGCCGCGGCTCTGCGGCTAGCAATATGACCCCGCCGTGGCTATGAAGAGAGCCCGACACGGCGCCTTGAATGGGGCCGACGTCAGCAATTGCGCACCCGAAGGAGCACCTAGTGGAGTTCATGCAGCAGGCCTTGGAGATCTTTCTACACCTCGACGCGCATCTCAATCAGTGGGCCGGGGTGCTCGGCCCCTGGCTGTACGTCGTGCTGTTCGCGATCGTCTTCTGCGAAACCGGCCTGGTGGTGACGCCGTTCCTGCCCGGCGACTCGCTATTGTTCGCGGTCGGCGCATTGGCATCGATCGACGGGTCGCCGATCAGCCTGCCGCTCATGTTTGTCTTGCTCATCATCGCCGCCGTCACCGGCGATGCCGTGAACTATGCCATCGGCTATCGGATCGGCCCGAAGGTCTTCTCGCGCGAGGACTCGGTCTTCCTCAACGTCCGCCACCTGCGGCGCACGCAGGAGTTCTACGAGAAGCACGGTGGCAAGACGATCATGCTGGCGCGGTTCATGCCGATCGTGCGCACCTTCGCGCCGTTTGTCGCCGGCGTTGGGCAGATGCAGTACTCGCGCTTCGCGCTGTTCAACATGACCGGCGGCGTGGTCTGGGTCTCGGCCTTCCTGTTCGCCGGCTACTTCTTCGGCAACGTCCCGGCCGTGAAGAGCAACTTCCACATCGTCATCGTCGCCATTGTGGTCCTCTCGGTGCTGCCGCCGGTGATCGAGTTCTTGCGCGCGCGCCGCGAGCCCGAGAAGGTCAAGGTGGTGGTCGACTAGCCCGCATCGCCGGCACGCTCCGCGCGCGTGGCGATCGGTGGGACGACCCGTCAGAACAACGGCGCATTAGGTAGAGCCAGCGCGCAAACCGTCGAGGTGCTCCGTGCCGTTCTCACACCATCCCCGCCCGCTCGCCATCGCGCGCCTGCTCGGCCTCACTGTCCTCCTCGTCCCGCTGGCCGCACCCGCCGCGCCGCCCTGGGATGTCGCCGACACGGCCCGCGCCGGGCAACGCACCATCTACGGCCGCACCGCGGGCGGATCCGAGCTGGGCCTCCCTGTCGCGGTCGGAGATCTCAACGGCGACCGGCGCGGTGACGTGATCATCACCCCGATGAACGCCAACAGCGGCCCCAACCGCACGCGCACCAGCGCCGGCGAGGCAATCGTCGTCTTCAGCTCGACGCAGACCGACGGCACACTGGACCTGGCTGCGCTCGATGTGGATGCACTGCCGGCCACGATCACCGTCATCTACGGCGCCGACGCGTTCGACTATCTGGGTTGCGAGGTCTTTGCCGCCGACCTCAACGGCGACGGGTTCGACGACATCCTGCTCGGCGCCCAGCACGCCGACGGGCCCGACGGGGGCCGGCCGGGCAGCGGCGAGGTGTACATCGTCTGGGGCAGTCCGACGATCGCCGGCCGGGTCATCGACCTGAAGACGGCGGCGCCGGGTGAAGCGGTCACCGTGCTCTACGGCGCCGAGAGCGGCGACCGCTTCGGCACCTGGATGAACGCCGGCGATTTCGACGGCGACGGTCACGTCGATGCGCTGATTGGCGCCGATCAGGGAAACGGCCCCGGCAACACGCGCCCGCATGCGGGAGAAACCTACGTGCTGTACGGCGGGCCCGCGCTGCGCGAGCGCGCGTCGGTGGACTTTGCCGCACCCGCGACCGACGTGACGACTATCTACGGCATCGATCCCGAGGACCACAGCGGCTGCACCCTGCGCGGCGCCGACCTGAATCGCGACGGCGCCGCGGAGCTGCTCATCGGCGCGGGCTTGAACCGGTTGTCGTCGGCGGCCGACGGCACCGGAGGTCTGCGCGGCCACGGCACCGGGGGCGGCGACGGCCCCAACAACGACCGCAATTTCGCCGGCGAGGCGTACGTCGTGTACGGCGTCGTGGGCAGCCGGCCGGCCGCGATCGATCTCGCGGCGCCGCCGGTGTCGACGGTCGTCATCTACGGGCGCAACGGCGGTGACGCGTACGGCGAAGAGCTGTTCGCCGGCGATTTCAACGGCGACGGATTCGGCGACGTCGCGGTGGGTGCGCTGACCGCCGACGGGCCGAACAACGGGCGCGGCGAAGCGGGGGAGATTGCATTGCTGGTCGGCGGACCGGACTTCCCCGGCAGCCGCATCGATCTGGCCGACATCCCGCCCAATGCGACCTTCGTCTACGGCGCGGCGCACAACGACATCGCCGGCGACACGGCGCTGATGTTCGACCTCGACGGCGACGGCCTCGACGATCTCGCCATCGGCAGCCCACGCGCCGGCAGCGGCAGCCGCATCACCGCCGGCGACATCGCCGTCGTCTTCGGCAGCCGGACGACCTTGCCCGCCGAGATCGACCTCGCGAATCCGCCGCCCGACTTCGTCCCGTTTTTCATCCAGGGCAATGACCTCGGCGACATGCTCGCGTACAGCGCCGCGTTCGGCGACACCAACGGCGACGGCAGAGCCGATCTGGTGTTCAACGCCATGGCCGGCGACGGCTTCGACAACCTGCTGACGAACGCCGGCGACATGTATGTGCTGGACGGCGTGCACGTCGAGCAGGCCGCCGAGCGCGGCACCGCCACCGCAACGCCGACGCCGACCAGTTCACCCGTGCCCTCGGCGACCCCAAGCGCCACTGCGTCGGCGACCCACACACCCGTCACCCCGTCGCCGATCACCTCCACCGCGACGCCGACGGCGACGGCGGTCAACACGCCGACCGCTTCCGCAACCGAGGTGGCGCCCACGGCGACGGTGCCGCCCTCTCCGAGCGCGACGTCGCCGCCGACAGCAACCGCGACGCGCTCGGTTCAGCCCAGCCCCACGGCGTCTCTTCCGCCGAGCCCAACGCGGACGGTTGCTCCGCCCTCGACGGCCACCGCACCGCCAAGCGCCACGGCGGCACCCGGTGGCGGGAACGACGGTTGCGCCATCGCCGCGGCCGAGGCGAGCCCCGGAACCTGGTGGCTGTTCGCGTTCCCCGTTACGCTCTGGATCTCGCGGCGCCGCCGGCCGGCCCGGCACTGAGCGACAGGAGGAGAGATCGATGCGCTTGTTGCACACGATGATCCGGGTCAACGACCTCGACGAGTCGATTCGCTTCTACTGCGATCTGCTCGGCATGCGTCTGTTGCGCAAGCAGGACTACCCGAGCGGTCGCTTCACGCTCGCCTTCGTCGGCTACGATAGCGAGGACAAGACCGCGGTGATTGAATTCACCCACAACTGGGACACGCACGCGTACGATCTCGGCACCGCCTTCGGCCACATCGCGCTCGGCTGCCGCGACATCTACAAGACCTGCGACGAGCTCAAGGCCAAGGGCGCCAAGGTCGTGCGCGAGCCCGGCCCGATGAAGCACGGCGGCTCGACGATCGCGTTCGTCGAGGACCCCAACGGCTACAAGATCGAGCTGATCCAGATCGGGGAGGCGGCATGAAGCGCCCGCGCCATGCGTGGACACTCGGCCTCGCCGTGTTGTTGCTCGCCAGCACCGGCGGCGCCCAGACGCCGCAGGACTGGATCAAGCGCATCCTCGACCCCGCTACCATCGGCGTAACGCCGCCGCCCGGTGCGACGGCCAACCGCAAGCTCTCGGTCGACTACTTGAGCAAGGAAGATCCGCCCAAGCAGCTCGTCATCTACATGGTGCCGCTCGCCCAGCTGGGGGCGGCCTCGGATCATTTCGCCAAGTCGCTCGACGTCAAGCCGACGGTGACCGGCGCCGGCAGCGAATTTGAGCTGCACAAGTTCATCCTCGTCGGCGGCGGCGCCTATCCGCCCAAGGCGGAGGGTCTGACCATCACCATCACACGCTCGCAGTTCGTCGACAACAAAGCGCAGATCACGCTCGAGTATGTCCCGCCGAAGAAATAATCCGAACAAGATACTTGACATGCGCTGGCGCGTTCGGCATCTAGGTATCTCGATGAACGCACTGCGCCCGACCGATCTGTGTTGTTGTATGAAGGCCTGGGAGCCCTCTCGCGCCTTCGGTCGCGCCGCGTTCGCCGCCGTCACTTGCTGACGACGATCCGATCACTGTGACTATCAAAGGCCCGGGAGGCATCGCCTCCCGGGCCTTTTTTTGTTTGGCGCGCCGCCTGGCGCGCCCCGGTGAGGCGATCGTTTCTCAGACAACCACGACAGCAGCGAACAAGGAGTTTATCGGCATGATCCATCGGTTTCACGGACGTAGGCAGGGCCCCACGGCACTGTCTCTCCAGCGGAGGGTCGCGGGGCTCCCCCCCCATAGGCCCCCCCCCCACCCCCCCCCCCGTGGACGCGCCCCCCGCCCTGTAACCCCCCCCGGGTTGTCCGTGGGTTGTGTTGGGGGCGG
>CAYVUV010000352.1:0-26959 GCA_964455095.1 uncultured Binatia bacterium (SeqCode) | reverse complement strand
GGTTACCTTTGGCCATCCAGCGGCAGAAGCGATGGGACAATCGCTAGATCTGATCGTCCCGGAAAACCTCCGAAGACGCCATTGGGCGGGGTACGACGCGGTGATGGCAAGTGGAACGACCAGATACGGCACCGAGCTTCTCAAGGTACCGGCATTCCACCGGAGCGGACGCCGGCTGTCGATCGAGTTTCGAGTCATGCTGCTTCGAAACGACCGAGGTAATATCGTCGGCATCGCCGCCTTCCTCCGCGATGTGACGGCGGCCTGGGACGAACAGCAAGAGCTGCGCAGGCGTCTGGCTGCGTTGGAGCGCCCGGATCCGGTGTGAGCGCGTCGCGATGGAAGACCGAACGGACCAAAGGGCGGAGCTGGAACACGGCGCAGGACGACAGCGCGTCCGAGTCACGACGGTGACCATGTCGATGAGAAACCCGTGATCGGACGCGGGCGCGCACTTCGGCGCACGGTCCTCCTCGTCGCGCTGGCCGCGGCTTTGGGTGTTTCAAGCGGCGGTGCCGCCTGGCTGCTCGTGCGACTCATCGGGATCATCACCAACCTGACGCTGTTCCATCGCTGGGGCACCGACCTTCCCTCGTTCAGTGACTTCCATCCCGACTGGACGCTGCTCGTCGCCGCGGCGGCGGGGGGTGCGATCGTCGCGCTGTTCGCGCGGTGGGCGCCGGTGATCCGGGGCCACGGGATCCCGGAGGCAATGGAGGCGGTGCTCACGCGTCAGAGCCGAATCTCCCCGCGCGCGGCGCTGGCCAAACCGCTCGCGTCCGCGGTCGCGATCGGTACTGGGGGACCGTTCGGGGCTGAGGGTCCGATCATCGTTACCGGCGGCGCCCTCGGGTCCCTCGTCGGGCAGATCGTTCGCGTGTCGCCAACCGAGCGCAAGATCCTGCTGGCGTCGGGCGCGGCCGCCGGCATGGCCGCCGTATTCGGTTCCCCACTTGCGGCCGTGGTGCTCGCGATCGAGTTGCTGCTCTTCGAGTTCTCGTCGCGCGCGTTGATGCCGCTGGTCGTCGCGACGAGTGTGGCGGGCGGGATGCACGCGCTCCTCTTCTCGAGCGGCCCGATCTTCACGGTGCCGGTGCATCACTTCAGCGGTATCGACGAACTGCCGATGTTCGCGGTTCTCGGGCTTGCGTGCGGGTTGCTGGCGGTGGTCGTGTGCCGTGGGCTCTTCGCTGTCGAGGCCGGGTTCCGACGCCTTCCGCTTCCGGTCGGTCTTCACCCCGTTATCGGTGCGCTTGGATTCGCAACCGTCGGACTCCTGGTGCCGCGTGCCCTCGGCGTCGGCTATGACGCGATCGACGACGTCCTCGCCAACCGGTTGGCGCTCGACACGCTCGCCGTCCTCCTGCTTGGGAAGCTCGTGGCCTGGTGGCTCGCGCTCGGGTCGGGAACCTCTGGGGGAACACTCGCGCCGATCCTGTTGATCGGCGGGTGCTTCGGCGGCCTGTTCGCCGCCCTCGCCGCCGCGGTGCAACCGGATACGGTGGTCTCGAGCGGCGCCATCGTACTCGTGGCGATGGCCGCGACCTTCGGGGCCGCCACGCGGGCGACATTCACCTCGATCATGTTCGCCTTCGAGCTCACGCATGACTACGACGCGATCCTGCCGCTGATGCTCGCAACCGTCGTTGCCGAGCTCGTCGCCCGCGCGCTCCTCGACCACGATCTCATGACCGAGAAGCTCGTCCGCCGTGGGCTCGAAGTGCCGCGCGGCTACGAGCCGGACGTCCTCGGCTCCACGCGCGTCCGGAACGCCATGAGCGCTTCGGTGCAAGTGCTCCCGGCGTCGGCCACGATCGCCGAGGCGCGCGCTCACGTCGCATGCGGAGGGCACGGCGCGTACCCGCTCGTCGACCCAACCGGCCGGTGCGTGGGCATCGTCACCCGGACCGATCTCCTCACCGACGGTGTCGACCCGGGTGCGCCGGTGACGACGGTCGCCAGTGCCGACGTCGTCAGCGTGGGGCCGGATGATCTGCTGGTCGAGGTGACCGAGCGGATCGTCGACGAGCGGGTGAGCCACGTGCCGGTGCTTGACGGGGCCGGTCAACTGCTCGGGATCTGCACCCGTACCGACGTCCTGCGCGTGAGCGCAGGACGTCGCGAGACCGAACGTCCTCAACCGGGGTGGCTCCCGAAGCTGCTTCGGTCGACCTCGAAGCCGAGTCGCCGACTCGACGCCGGCGGGGGTGAGGGCACCGAGTCTCAATAGCTGCGCCACTTCTGTTGCCGGTTGCCGCAGCCACCGTCTTCGTTCTTTTGAACGCCGACATCGCTGCGGCGGCAGCAAGCACGATCGCCGGTGAGACCTCCGCCTTTCGCTGGTCGTGCGCCCCTCCCTTTGCCGCGGCCGTCGTATTCGCAGCGGCGCTCGCCAGGCGCGTGAGTACTCTCCGCAGCGCGCGCCAGGCCTGATGTCCGCCCCGTCGCGTGTGCGGCCATATCGCGGGTAGCAGGATCATCGCATCGCAACCTCCGCCGTTGTCTCCGTCGAGTTGGCGGCGACTGTCCACCGCTTACCATGTGGGTCGCTTCGCGCTTGCGCTCCTCCCGCCCCACGACCGGCCCTTCAGGCCGGAAGCATGTAGCGCCTGTCGATCGCGTCACGGACCATTCGCCGACTGTCGGTCGAGGTGAGATGAGAAGCCTGCTCGACGGCCACGACCTCGCGCGCGAGATCCTCGTCCTTGGTGGCCCTGCGCATCCACTCGGAATAGTCGCCCCTGCGGAGGTGAAAGGGCCAGGTGTCGTCATCCACTCCGGCGGCCATCTTGCAGAAGGAGACCAGGTTCTACGCTCGGAGGTTCATCCTGCCGCCCGGGCCACGGAAGAAGAAGCTCTTGGGTCCGAGATTCCCCTCTGCATATTTCCTGAGATGCAGGAGGCGCTCGGAGCGGGCGGGGACCACGACTGCGGTGAACGGGTCGGCACCGGCCGGCCGCTGCCACACCACCACCTCGTTGCGCTTGGTTTCCGCCGCGGGCGCCCGGGGCGGGGCGATTCCGAGGACCGTCGCGAGCTCGGCGAGCGTGCCCTCGGGCGAAGGGCCCACGGCCACCGCAGTGTCCATCATCGCCAGAATCAACGGCGAGACCTCACGCGGTCGAAAAGTGATCAGGATCGTCTCGCCGAGGCGTTGCGGCAGGGTAGATGGCGACGGCGTTGTCCACCGCCACCGAACATTCGCAGGTCTCAAGGAACGAATGATCGTCCTCCGCATTGCCAATACCGACGACCTCGTGCGTGGAGAGCCCAATCTCGCGGAGCGCCGCCCCGAGACCGCTGCCCTTGTTCACGCCGGAGGGCAGGACCATGACCGCGCCGCCGTTAAAGATGTTCTGGAGCTCGAGGCCCAGGTCGCGGATCGTCTCGAGAACCGCGATCTCGTGCGGCCGCTTGGTCGCCAAGATTGCTTGACCTCTGATGACCGGCTCGACCCCACGTCGCGCAAGCCCCCGCACTAACTCCGGTGAAACGGGTGGGCACAGCGCGGTTATCTGACGCCTTGACGGCGAGTACAGCACACCCCCATTCTCCAGCACCACGGAGTCGAAATGCTCTATGCTGGGGCACCCCGATGCGAGATCCTCGAACGTTCTGCCGGGGACCAGCACTACACGACGCCCGGACGATCGAAGCCGTTCCAACGCGCCTTCGACCTCCGTGCTCAGCGTCCCCGATATCGTCAGAGTGCCGTCGTAGTCGGCTGCCAATGCGAGATACCGCATCTCCGTCCTCCATCGCGCTTCCCTGACAGTCGAAGGCCGCGCACCCGAACGGTCCTACTTGCCGGGGAAGCCGAGCCAACCGCGGCTGATCTCGTCCGACATGGTCAGCGCGATCAGAACCAGCAGCCAGAAGACGCCGTTGCCGATGATGATCCAGGTCAGCTTCGGGCTGTGGCGCAGCTCCATGAAGTACATCATGATCAGGAGTGCCTTGACGGAAGCGATACCGAGGGCGACCGGCGTGTTCATAAATGACAGGTCGAGAAACGCCGCGCCGACCGTCACGGCGGTGAGCGCGATCAGCACAAAGTAGACCGTAACGCAGCTGCGAACGGGCAGGACCTGGGCGGACATGATCAGAATTCGAAACGTTCGGGTAGGGACACGGCATGCCGTGTCCCTACCCCGACGCTGCAGTGAATGGGCGCACGCATCAGTGCCTCCCCAGCAGGTAGAGGAGCGGGAACAGGAAGATCCATACCAGATCGACGAAATGCCAATACAACCCGCTCAACTCGACCGGCGTATAGTAGAAGCGGCCGAACATCCCGCGGGCACCGCGCACGGTCAGTACGCCTAGGAGCACGATGCCGATGATCATATGCACGGCGTGCAGTCCGGTCATAGCGAAGTAGAGCGAGAAGAAGAGTTGCGCGTTGGCGGGATCGGGACCGTGGAAAGCGAAGTGTGGTCCCGGGATGAGATGCTCGTGCCACTTATGCCAGTACTCGTACCCCTTGACGCCGACAAAGGTACAGCCGAGGAGCATGGTGAACAGCAAGCAGGAAACCAGCATGCCGCGCTTGCCGACTTGCGCGGCGTGCACCGCCAGCGCCATCGTCAAAGAACTGGTCAGCAGCACTGCAGTATTGAACGTGCCGAGTGTGACATCGAGCTCGTGGCTGGCGGCGTGAAACGCTGCCGGGAAGGCCGCACGATAGACCACGTAGGCGGTGAACAGCCCGCCGAAGAACATGACCTCGGTGACCAGGAACAACCACATGCCGAGCGCCGACGCGTCGTGCTGCTGATCGGCATCGTCGAAGTGATGGGCAACGTATCGAGCCGTCTGTTCACGCACCATGGACCCCCTGCTCTGGCAAGCCCTGCGACGCATACGCGTAGGCGGCCTCGGTGACCACCGGCGTTTCAGTGAAATTCCCGGTCGGCGGCGGCGACGGGGTCGTCCACTCGAGTCCCGTGGCGTGCCATGGGTTGTTGCCAGCGCGGGCCCCGTAGCGCAGCGACCAGATCAGGTAGCAGAGCGGCAGCAAGTAGCCGAGGCCGAGGATCGACGCGCCGGCGGTCGACATGACGTTCAGCACCTGAAACTCGTCGGGGTAGACGTGATAGCGGCGGGGCATGCCGAGATAGCCAAGTATGAACTGCGGGAAGAAGGTCAGGTTGAAACCGATGAATACGATCACCGCCGCCACGCGGGCCCACATCTCTGGATACATGCGGCCCGTCATCTTGGGCCACCAGAAGTGGATACCGCCGAGGTAACCCATCAGCGCGCCGCCGACCATGATGTAGTGGAAGTGTGCGACGATGAAGTAGGTGTCGTGCACATGCACATTGAAGCCGAGCGACGCGATGAAGAGTCCGGTCAGTCCGCCGATGGTGAACAGGCCAATGAAGCCCAACGAGTAGAGCATCGGCGCTTCGAAGGTCACTGAGCCGCCGTACAGCGTTGCGGTCCAATTGAATACCTTCACTGCCGACGGCATCGCCACCGAATAGCTAAGGAAAGAGAAGATGAGGGCGGCATAGACCGACTGGCCGCTCACGAACAGGTGGTGGCCCCAGACCAGGAAGCCGAGCAACGCGATGGCGACGCTCGACATGGCGATGAAGCTATAACCAAAAATACCCTTGCGGGAGAAACACGGGATGATCTCGCTCACCACCCCCATGGCGGGCAGGATCATGATGTAGACGGCCGGGTGCGAATAGAACCAAAAGAGGTGCTGGAATAGGACGGGGTCGCCACCCAGCGCCGGATCGAAGATTCCAATATGGAGACCGCGCTCGAGCCCGACCAGCAGCACGGTAATGGCAATCACCGGGGTGCCGAGGATGAAGATGATGCTGGTGGCGTAGTGCGCCCAAATGAACAGTGGCAGGCGGAACCACGTGAGACCCGGCGCCCGCATGCGATGAATGGTGACGATGAAGTTCAGGCCGGTGAGGATCGAGGAGAACCCGGTAATGAAGATGCCGAGGGCGGTGGAAATCACATTGCTGTTCGAGAACGCGGTGCTGTAAGGCGTGTAGAAGGTCCACCCGGTGTCGACACCGCCGGTGGCGACCGCCCACAGGGTGAAGGTGCCGCCAGTGATGTAGATGTACCAGCTCAGCAGGTTAAGGCGCGGAAAGGCGAGATCCTTGGCCCCGATCATCAGGGGCACCAAGAAGTTGCCGAGCACCGCGGGGATTGACGGGATCAGGAAGAAGAAGACCATGACAATGCCGTGCATGGTAAAGAGCTTGTTGTAGGTGTCGGCCTGGACGAAATCGCCCTGCGGCGTTAGCAGCTCGATCCGGATGCCGAGGGCGAAGACGCTGCCGATCAGAAAGAAGAACGTAATCGAGATGAGGTAGAGCAGCGCGATGCGCTTGTGGTCGCGGGTCAGCAGCCACGACTTGATGCCGTAGTTGTCGTTGAGATAGTTGGTCCCCGACACAGTGGTGTCCATGATCCCTCCTACGATGCCGGCTGGGCGGCGCCGGGTTGGACCTCGGCGATACCCTGTCCAGTCCTATCGCCGGGTGCCTTGAGGGATTTAATGTACTGGATGAGCTGCAGGATTTGCTCTTCGTTGAGCTGGCCCTGAAACGTGGGCATGACCGGCTGGAAGCCGGCAACGAGTTTGGCGGTTGGGTTCAGAATCGACTCGCGAATATATGCGTCGTCGGCAACCACCGCGCTGCCGTCCTGCAGCTTCACTGGCTTGCCGTAGAGGCCAACCAGTGACGGCCCAAGGGCGCCGCCCTGCGGCTGATGGCAGGTGGCGCAGGCCTTCTGCGTGAACAGCGCCTCGCCGGCCGCGACCGGCGCCGCCGACGCCGGCTGCGCACTACCCGACCCTATCCCATCGGCGACGACCGTCGCCCCGCTCTCGCTCAACCAGGCCTGGTAATCGGCCGGCTCCATTACCACGATCCGTCCGATCATGCCGGAATGGTCGGTCCCGCAGTACTCAGCGCAGAAGAGGTGATACTGGCCGACCTTGGTGGCTTCAAACCATGTGGTGGTGTAGCGGCCCGGCAACACGTCGGCTTTCATACGGAAGGCGGGCACGTAAAAGCTGTGGATGACGTCCTCGGAGGTCATGGTCAGCTTCATCGCCTGTCCGATTGGCACGTGCAGCTCGTTGATTTCGCGCCGGCCCTCGAGGTGCTGCAGCTTCCACATCCACTGCTTGGCGACGACGAATACCTCTTGGGCGTTGTCGGGCGGGCGTGCCATCTCGAAGTAGACCGAGGCGCCCCAAAGGAAGATCACCATTGCGATGCCAAACGGAATGATCGTCCAAAGGAGCTCGAGGGAAGTCGAGCCGTGGATTGGCGCTGGAGCGCCGTCGCCCGGGCGACGCCGGAAGCGGATGGCGAAGACGATCAGCAGCACGGCGATTAGCACGCCGAAGAACAGACCCACGCCGAGGAGAAAGTAGGTAAGCCGATCGACCTGCGCGGCGAGGGTCGAGGCCTGGTCAGGAAACAAGGGCAGCTTCGAATGCATGCTGGTGGCCTACCGTCGTTCCGAGACGGGAGGGTGTGGCGGGACCGCAGCGCCGGTCGGCGTGCGGCCGACGCGTTCACGGCGAATCGCCCAGACGATGAATCCGCCCAGCGCCAACAGGGTGAGCAGGCCAGCGGCACGGATGCCGGTCAACGCTGCACTGCTGTAGCGACCGGTGCTCGGGTCGTAGTGGTAACAGAACAGCAAGAGCTGATCGATCGGCGAACCGATACGGTTCTCGGCGGCTTCCATCAGCCCGAACTTCAGATCCCGCGGCGAGAACTCGACGCCGAAGAAGTAGCGCGCAATGACGCCCTTTGGCGTCAACACCTCAAGGCCGGCGGCATGCGCGAACTCCTTGCGCTCCGGGTCGTAGCGATAGCCGAAGCCCACCGCCGCAGCGAGGCGCTCAATGGACGGAGCGTCGCCGGTAAGGAAGTGCCAGCCGTGTTCGGCGCTCGGCCGCCGGTACTCGTTCAGATAGGTGGCCTTTTTCTTCGCCGCCAGCGCGGGCGTGTCCTTAGGGTCGAAGCTGACTGTGATGACGTCAAACTCCTGGCCGGCGTCGAACGGCAGCGCCTTCATCGCGCTGAGCAGTCCGTTGAGCACCAGCGTGCACAACATAGGGCACTCGTAATAGACGAGATTGAGAATAACCGGCCTCCCGCGCAGTAAGCTGCCGAGCGTGACCGTCTCGCCGGCCTCATTGCGGAACGCCAGATCGAGTGGCACCTGCTGGTCGAGCCGCTGGTCAATGCCGACGTTGCGCAGCGCTTCCGGCTGGGCGGTGGCTGGCTGGCCGACCTCGGGCTGAGCACTGCCGTACGCGGCGATCGGCGCGGTCAAAAGCAGCGTGGCGAGCAGCATCGCGACGGGGCGAATCATTTGTCCGTCCCCACCTGGCCGGCGCGTGCCGCCATGACATCGATGGCGCGGGCAATCGGAATGCGCACGACGCCGGCACTTTTGTCGACCCAGGCATAGTGATCGAGGATGTTGCTCTCCGCCTCGCGCAGCTCGTGCAGATCGCCCACCGGGTGTACCTGCAGCCGTGGCTCGGGCGGCAGGCGCGGCCCCTCGGCGGCGGCGAGCGGGTTGGCCGGCGGGCTCAAACGCGCCGCGCGCGCCGCGAAGAAATCGTAGAGCCCGAGCATCAGGCCCACGACGATGATGAGAAAGATGATCAGGCCCACGCCCGCGAGAACGATCGGACGGGTCGTGACATCCTGGTGCTCGTGTCCGAGGCCGGGAGGATGCGGTACGCTGCTCATGTCGACGCCTCTACTGCGAACGGCAACGCGGGATCGCGTAGCGGCAGCAAGGGCTGGCCGCGCAGCCGCCAGACGAAGAACGACAGCCACAGGCCGCCGACCCCGAGCACCGCCGCCGCGTCCATCCAGTGGATGGAGAAGTGCGCCGGCGAGAAAGCCGGCTTGATCAGCCAGAACAGGTCGAGCAGGCGCGACACGAGCACGATCAGGGCGACGCCCGCCAAGCGGCGCGCGTTCCGCTTCAGGTTGCGCGACAACAAGATCACGAACGGCAGCGCGAACTGGAATAGCACCAGCGCGATCGCCAGGTACTGCCAGCCGCCGTTCAGCCGCGCCAGGTACCATGGCGTTTCTTCGGGCAGGTTGCCCGACCAGATGATGAGGAACTGCGAGAAGGCGAAGTAGGCGTAGAGCATAACGAAGGCGAGCATGAGCTTGCCGAGGTCGTGGAACTGTTCCGCCGTCACCAACTCGTTGAAGGGATGCCGGTCGGTGAGCAGCATGAGGACGGGAATGGCGAAAGCGAAGGCGCTCAACACCTGGCCGCCGATGATCAGGATGCCGTAGATGGTCGAGAACCAGTGCGGCTCGAGCGACATCGCCCAGTCAACCGCGGCAAAGGTCATGGTTAGGCTATAGAGCAGCAGCGAGCCGCGACCGAGGAACTGCAGGCGGTGCCCGACGGCGAGGTCGCCGGTGTCGTCCTGCTCGCGCGACCAGCGCACCAGGTAGTGTGTGACGACGAGCCAGATGGCGAAGTAGATGCCGACCCGTACAATGAAGAACGGCACGGAGAGATACGCCTGCTTGTGCTGCAGCATGGCGTCGTGCGCCACCGCCGCTGGCCGCGCCCACTCGTAAAGGTTGGTGAGGCCGAGGAGCAGCGGCAGGAAGAGTAAGAGCAGCAGCGGCAACGTGCCCATCGCCGACTCGCAAACGCGGCGGATGACCAGGCCCCAGCGGCCGCCGGTAACATGGTTGAGGCTGACCAGTCCGAGCGAGCCCAGGGCGATGCCGGCGAAGAACAGGTAGGCGACCAGGTAGGAGCGGAAGAACTGGTCGGAGTCGACGAGCCCGCCCGCGCCGGCGACAGCGAGGGCGAGCACGCCGGCACCGAGCAGCGGCCTCTGGCTGCGGTACAGGATGTGGTCGGGCTGCAGCGACAGCGCCACGCCTAGGTCGCTCATGGCGGCCCTCCAAGCTGGGCGCGCTCCAATTCGGGCACGTCGCTGAGCAGCGCGTGCTGGCTGTACTGCAGCGCGCGAACGTACGCGACGATCGCCCAGCGGTCGTGCGCCGTCACCTGCGGCGCGTAGCTCGGCATGGTGGCGAAGCCGTTGGTCATGACCTGGAAGAAGTAGCCGTCCGGGGCGCTGCGCAGTCGGTCGAGGTGAAAGGACGCCGGCTGCTTGTAGCCGCGTTGCACGATCATGCCCTCGCCGCTGCCGACGCGGTCGTGGCAGGGCGAGCAGTAGATGTTGAAGCGCTCCTGACCGCGCAGCATCACGTCGCGCGTCATCGCCAGGGGGTTGGTGGTCACCGCGGCGCCGGCCGAGACGCCGGTGAAGAAGCCCTGGTCCGCGTCGAGGTGGCCGCGCGCCACCACGCCCGGCACCAGCGGCCGCGACGCGCGCTGATCGGCGAAGAACTTGTTGCGCTCGAATGGCTGGTACTTGGGCTGGTCGTGCATGTCCTGCCGGCAGCCGGCGAGGACCAGGAGCAGGCCCGCGATGAACGTGTAGTGGCTCGGCATGCTGCGTCCGGGGTTGGGTCGGAGCGGTCCTCTTCCCCCCGTCCCCCGGACGCAGCATGCCGTGTCTCCGGGGCGACTCTTCATCGCTCAACCTGCGAAATCTGGCGCGGCTGCATGCGCGACAGGAACCCCCAGGTCTCGTCGGTGTCGAACTTCGGATCGCTCGCCTCGATGCAGAGGAAGAACCGGTCGCGCGACGCGAACGCGAAGCGAGGCACGTTGAACACCGGGTGGTACGGCATCGGCAGCCCGTTCAGCGCCAGCATGCCGAGCACGGCGGTGAGTGCGGCGACGAGGATGGTGCACTCGAAGATGACCGGAATGAATGATGGCCAACTATTGAAGGGCCGACCGCCGACAATCAGCGGGTAGTCGATCACCGACGTCCAGTAGCAGAGCATCAGGCCGGCGAGCCCGCCGACGATGCCGCCGATCAACACCAACAGTGGCAGACGGCTGTGATCCCGGCCTAGCGCCTCGGCGAGCGCCTCGATCGGGAAGGGTGTGTAGCAGTCGATCGCGGTATAGCCTGCGGCGTGGGTCTGATGCGCTGCTGCGACCAGCTCGTTAGGATCGCTGAACTCGGCCAGGAGGCCGTAGACGCGGAGATGGGTACTCATCGCACCTCCTCCTTGATCTCCGCCGCAGGCAGGATGGTTCGCATTTCGAAGATGGAGATCATCGGCAGCACACGCACGAACAAGAAGAGAAGCGTCACAAACAGGCCCATCGTGCCGATGAAGGTCGACCAATCCCAGAACGTCGGGTAGTACATGCCCCACGACGAGGGCAGGAAATCGCCCGCGAGGCTGACCGGTATGATGATGAAGCGCTCGAGCCACATGCCGACGCTGACGATCAGCGAGATCACGAAGAGCGCCGTCAGGCTCGACCTCACGCGCTGGAACCACAACGCCTGAATGCAGACGACATTGCAGAAGATGAGCATCCAGTAGAGTGGTGCGTACGGGCCGGCAAAGCGGTTGTAGATGACGGACATTTCGAACGGATTGCCGCTGTACCAGGCCATGAATGTCTCCATCATGTAGGAGTAGGCGACGAACAGGCCTGTCGCGAGCGTGATGCGCGCCATGTAGTCGAAGTGACGCATGGTGACGAAGTCCTCGAGGCCGTAGAACCGGCGCAGTGGAATCGCGATAATCATCACCATCGCGAAGCCCGCATACAGCGCCCCCGCCACGAAGTAGGGAGGAAAGATGGTAGCGTGCCATCCGGGGAGTTGGGCGACGGCGAAGTCGAAGCTCACGATCGTGTGAACCGACACCACCAGTGGTGCCGACAATCCGGCGAGCAACAGATAGGCCGTCTCATAACGGTGCCAATGGGTCGCCGAGCCGCGCCAACCCATGGCGAGCAAGCCGTAAATGAAGCGGCCGGCGGGGTGCGTCGAGCGGTCGCGCAGGGTCGCCAGGTCGGGGATGAGGCCGACGAACCAGAACAGCAGCGAGACGATCGCATAGGTGGACACCGCGAAGACGTCCCAAATCAGCGGGCTGCGAAAGTTCGGCCAAACGCCCATGGTGTTCGGATACGGGAACAGCCAATAGGCCAACCACGGCCGGCCGAGGTGGATGATCGGATAGATGCCGGCGCAGGCGACCGCGAACAGTGTCATCGCTTCCGCGAAGCGGTTGATCGACGTCCGCCAGCTCTGCTGGAACAGCAGCAGGATGGTCGAGATCAACGTGCCCGCATGGCCGATGCCGATCCACCAGACGAAGTTGATGATGGCGAAGCCCCACGCCACCGGGGCGTTCACCCCCCAGATGGCGGTCCCTTCGAGCAACAAGTAGGTCACCGACACGAGGAGCAATTGCAGCCCGGCGAAGCCGATGAAAAAACCGACCCACCAGCCGCGCGGCGTTCTGCGAGTCAAGACGACCGAGCTGATCTTGTCGGTGACCGAGGCAAAGGTGTGTCCCGGCGCGATCACCGGGGGCTCCTCGAACGGCGGCGCGGGGCGATCGGTGACGCCCATCAGCCTTTCGTCTCGAGTGCGGGGTTGGGGTTGCGCAGGCCGGCCAGGAAGGTGGTGCGCGGCTGGGTGCCGAGCTCATTGAGCAGCGTGTAGTTGCGCGGGTCCTGCTTGAGCCTAGTCACCTTCGCGTCGGGATCATTGATGTTCCCGAAGGTCAGCGCCTCGGCCGGACAGACCTGCTGGCAAGCGGTGAGGATCTCGCCGTCGCGGATGGGCCGGTCCTCGCGCTGGGCGCGGATGCGTGAGTAGTTGATGCGCTGCACGCAGTACGTGCACTTCTCCATTACGCCGCGGCTGCGCACGGTGACGTCGGGATTGAAGACCATCTTGAGGACGTCGGACTGCGGGTGCTGCCAGAGCGCGAAGTTGAAGCGCCGAACCTTGTACGGGCAGTTGTTGGAGCAGTAGCGGGTGCCGACGCAGCGGTTGTACACCATCGCGTTCAACCCCTCGTGGTCGTGCACGGTGGCGTTGACTGGGCAAACCGCTTCGCAGGGCGCCAGCTCGCAGTGCTGGCAATACACCGGCTGGTGGATGATCTCGGGATTGTCGAGGTCGCCGGCGTAGTAGCGGTCGATGCGTATCCAATGCATCTCGCGCCCCCTGGCCACCTGGTCCTTGCCGACCACGGGGACGTTGTTTTCCGACTGGCAGGCGACCACGCAGGCGTTGCAGCCGACGCAGGAGTTGAGGTCGACGGTCATGCCCCAGGCGTAACCTTCGTACTTGAAAGGAGCGTAAATCGACTCGGCAGCGGTGCTGTGTGTGGCGGCGAAATGTGGATTCGTGCGGTACTCTTCGGCCGTCCCCACGCGCGCTAGATCGCGCCCCTCCATCGAGTGGTGATGCTGCGTGCAGGCGAGCGGATACTGTGTTCCGGTCTTGCGCAGGACGAGGCCGCGCGCGGTCCACGGCCGATCGCTGGGACGAATGCCGTAGGCGCTGAACCCGACGTCGGTGCCGACCTGGCCGGCGCGGGTGCGCCCGTAGCCGAGGTGGACGGTGACGACGCCGGGCGCCTGGCCCGGGGCGATCCACACTGGGGCGCGCAGCGTGCGGCCGTCGAGCTCCAGCTCGACGACGTCCTCGTTGCCGATCCCGAGCCGTTCGGCCGTCGCCGGTGCCACCTGTGCGGCACTGTCCCAGGTCAATCGGGAGAGCGCTTTGGGCACTTCCTGCAGCCACGCGTTGTTGGCAAAGCGGCCGTCGTAAATGGTGGAGTCGGGCCGAAAGGCAATAGCGAGCGCGTCGACGCTTCGCGCCACCGGCGCCGGCAGCACCTCGGCGTCCCAGTCGACCGGTTGGCTGATCCAATTGGGGGACACAGCAGGCAGCGCCGAGCCCGCGACCACGCCGTCGTGCACCGCTTTGCGCCACTGCGCCTCGAAGCCATCCACCGAGGACGCGAGCCACTGCATCTTCCAGTAGTCGCGCACCAGATCGTAACTCTTGCGCTCTGGCGCACCGAGCAGGGCGGAGAGCAGCTCGTGCGGTGTCTTGCCTTCGTAGAGCGGCGCGATGAGGGGTTGGATGATCGACACGGTCCCATCGTACGCGCGCGCATCGCTCCACGACTCCAGGTAGTGCGTCGCCGGAACATGCCAGTGCGACAGCGTGGCGGTCTCGTCGAAGTAAAGGCCGTAGTGGATTCGCAAGCCGACCTTTGTCAGGTGATTCGCGAATGCCAGATCAGCCGGTGCGGCGTAGACGGGATTGGTGTCGAGCATGACCAGGACGTCGACTTGACCGGCATCCATCGCCCCGACCAGCGCGCGCAGCGACGCGGTCTGGTCGACAGGCTCGGCGTCAACCGGTTCGCTATAGAGTACGGTCGTCCCGGCATTGCCGAGCGTCTGATTGATCGCCTGCGCCATCAGGTGCACCGCGGGCGCGGTCCAGTCACCGGCAACGACGACACTGTGGCCGGCGTTCGCCTTGAGATCACGCACGATGGCGTCGATAAGCGTGGCGTGCGCGTCCATGTCCTGCGGCTCCCGCACGGCGACGCCGACCCCGCGCGCGACTGCGATAGCGAATTCGCCGATCTCGTCTGGGCCAAGCGGTAGGCGGTGGTCGGCCATGGCGCCAGTGTTCGACGGCGCTGTCTCAACGACGTAGAGCCGGTTCATCGCAGCTGGATCGCGCCGCTTGCCGACGAAGTCGCGCACGTAGCGGACCTGGCCCGGTCCGGCGCCGAGAAAGTCTGCGTCGAGCGACAAGATGCGCTCGGCTGCGTCGAAGCGGTACTGGGTGTCGAGCGGGCGCCCGAAGGCGAGCCGCGTCGCGTGGTGCGCCGCATCGCGCGACACGGGCTGCCATTGATGCCACGTGGCTTGCGAATACTCCGCCAGAAGATGGCGGATCTGCGCCGCCAACGTCGGCGAGGTCACCGTGCCGCTGAGGAGTCGCAGTCGGGCACCGCTCGCGGCCTTCTGCGCGGCCATCACTTGGGCTAGGGCGCGTGTGAAGTTGGCCCAGGTCTGCACGTCGCCGACCTGGCGGATCACTTGCGAGCGGTCGGGATCATAGAGCCCCAGTACCGAAGCCTGGGCGAAGACATCGGTCGCGCCGAGGCTGGCGGGGTGGTCGGGGTTTCCCTCCACCTTAGTCGGGCGACCCATATGACTCTCCACCAATAAGCCGCTCGCGATGCCGTCGATCGGCATGGCGGTGGCAAAGTAGAGCGGCTCGCCGGCCACGATCAGCTCAGGGGCTTTCACATAGGGAAACACCTTTTCGGCCGGCTGGCGTGTGCAGGCGCTAGCGCCGGCAAGCGCGAGCGAAGCGCCCATCAGTTTCAGGAATGAACGGCGCCCGATCGGATCGAGGAGCTGTGTCGCCTGCTCGGGAAACTCCGCCTTCAAATAGGCGTCGAACTCCGGCGTCTCCGCCAGCTCTTCGAGACTGCGCCAAAACTGTTTGCGCTGTTGCTGCACCAGTCGCGCGCGGATGGCGGTGAGGTCGAGCGCAGAGCGCGGCTTGCGCGCGCTCGCGTCCGCCGACGTCTCGTCGTCGTGGTGTGAATCGGTGCTCATGCCCTGAGATCCGTCATGGCAGCACTCAACGGTGGCAGACCGTGCAATCCTCGCGGCTCTGGATCTTGTGTGTCGAGACCAGTTCAGCTCCGAGGTTTCTCCGGTCCACCGGCTCCCAGTCCATATTGAATACCTCGGAGCGTGGCCGTAGGCTCGGGCCGGGGTCGCGGTGACAACCGAGGCACCATTCCATGTGCAGCGACGGCTGCTGCGAGGTGAGGCTCATTTTGTCGATGCGGCCGTGGCAGCTCGCGCAGCCGACGCCTTTGGCGATGTGGATGGAGTGATTGAAGTAGACGAAATCGGGTAGGTCATAGACTTTTGTCCATCCGATCGACTCACCGGTGCGCCAGCTCGAGCGCACTGGTTCGAGCATTGGGCTGAGTGACCAGATCTGCGAGTGGCAGTTCATGCATGTCTGCGTCGGCGGGAAGCCGGCGTTGGCAGAGGTTTCCACTGAAGTGTGGCAGTAACGACAGTCGATCCCGAGCTCCCCGGCGTGATGCTTGTGACTGAATGGCACCGGTTGATCGCGTGCCACGCCGGCCTGGCTCACGTACGATGAGCGGTTCACAAGCGCGATGCCGTAGAGTCCTCCGGCGGCCGCGAATAAGGCGCCGAAGATGCTGACCTTGGAGAAGGTGTTTGAGCTCGGATGGAAGATTTGCGCCATCAACCGACTCGCTAGCACGGAATGTTTTGCCGCTCGCAATAAACCGAGACGCATCTGCTAGATGCGACGATGCCGTGCTGCGGCTCGATGATGGCCAGTCGCAACCGCTGGCTCGTCGTGCTTGGGGGTGACTCACTCAAGAACTGACCGCGAAGGTGCCGGCGTGCTCGATTCAGGAACTCCAAAGCGCACCCCGGCGGATGACGTCCGCACGACCTGCTCGTCATCGAGGCGGATGACCTCGGGTGGAGCGATTGATTGCCGCGGCGCGCGACGGAGCCGGTTTTTCCTAGAACCGCTGCACACGAAAGCCGCCGAGCCGCTCGAGATCGGACGGGGTTCCGGCTGGGATGACGTACCCGAGGCTCGGATCCACGCGGTCCGGACGAACGCCAAGCAGCACGATCTTGTCCGGGTACACAGCGAGCACTCGCTGCATGCGTTCGACGCTGACTGCAAACGCAGCCTGGCTGCGAATGAAGTGGTCGCTCGGGAACACCGCCAAGGTTGGCCTCGGGAGCGCGCGGTGCCAGGACAAGGGGCGCCATCACGAGCCCAGGTCCCGTGTCGCGATTGCACGGCGGGACCACGACATTCTGCCGCGGCAGCATCGCCATCTGCGTGCGTGCAACGTCAGGGTGATTATCGTTCAAGATCATGAGCGGTCCGCTCGTGCCGGACGACACAACTCGCGCGCGCCAGTGTTGCCTCGATCAGCGACTCCTCGCCGATGATGCGGCAGTACTGCTTCGGAATTGGTATCCCGGTGATGATGCGGGTCAGCGCCTGGAGGCGCGTCTCGTCGCCACCCGCCAGGATCAACGCCCAGACATTCTTTCCTCACGGTGACAGTGGAAGGTGCGGTGCACACAGCCGCTTTGTGTTTCATGCGCGGCCACCGATCATCCTCTCGATTCGGGCAGGGTCGACACGACCGGGCGTGTCGACCCGCAACGCTTCGCGACCCGCATCCCACTGTTCGTCCGCGTGCGCATGGACACCACTACGAGCAGCCGGTGCGGGCTTGATCAGGCTGGCCGTCCGCCAGGATCTAAGTTCCGTCTTCATCGCATCCCTCAGGCGCCCTAGGCAGCCCGAAGGGCCGCCTGTTCGCGCTGCTTCACGACACGCCTCGTGGCCGCATCGTGCACCTCGGAGAGACGTGCGAGGGTGAACGCGGCGACCGCCAGGACGACGTCACGCACCGCGATGTCGAAGAATCCGGCGACAACGAGGTTGATGGCAATCACGCTCAGCCAGCCGGCGGCGACGTAGCTTCCAATCACGGTCCAGCGCGTCAACACGGCGAGGCCCACTAGGATTTCGACGATGCCCACCGCGTAGAGAAACGTCTCTGCATCGACTGGGAGGAGCGAGCGCGCCACCGGACCCACGTACGCCGACCAGTCCGTCAGCAGATACGTAAACTTGTCGAGCCCCGCCAACAGCGGGAGAAGCCCGAAGCTGACTCGCAGCGCGACGCGGGCAGGCTCCAACCGCGCGATCATTTCCGACATGGCATTTACCTCCTGCTAACATCGAGTGCTGAGTCTGATTTTGGTTCCCGGAAGTTTCACGATGGTCGAAAAGACCACTCGGGCCACGGCCGCTTCAAGCGCCCAGGCGACGGGCGATAGAGTGCTCAGCGACTCGATCAATCCATCGTTGATGACCGTCGCCTGGGCGATTGGTGAAGCAGTCGACTATGCGCGCCACTCCGGTTTGGTACGCGCTCATTCACGCGATCCATGATGAGGCGCGCTGAAATGCACATCAGCGATGTCGCGGTGCTCGCGACATTGCTCAATCGCCGCTCGTGCTAGGCTGGGCGTTCTCCGGCGCGGGATAGCACAGCGTCCCGTCGGCCATGACGCGCGCTCCGGGCGTCAGCACCGCCGGAACGACTTGACCAAGACCCATGATGTGCTCGACGCGCGTCCCATCCGCCAATAGGTAATCGGTGATGATCCGGCGATGACAGCGCCACCACACCGCTTCGGCGCACATGATCGCGCACCGATCATCGCGTGCGAGCGCGCGCAACGCGTTCAGACCAGCGCGGAATTCGTCGGTCTCCGCGTAGTCGGCGTAATCTCGGAACGCCGCGACGCGCCAGTGCATATTGCGCGACGGGGGTGCGCCTTTGCGATGATGACGTCGGCCGCCGAGCGCGCGCAAATGCCGGTAGCCGATCCCATCGGCGGCGAGGGAGTCCGGCAGCGTGTCCCCGTTGAACTGCGGCGTCGTCCGCGAGCGCGGGATCGAGCGCACGTCCACGAGCAGGGTGACCTCAACCTGCCGCAGGAGCGCCACGAATCCGAAGAGGGCCCGCGTGGAGTGGCCGACGGTGAAGATGGTATCGGCAGCCTGGCGATTCATTTCCGGAGCTTCGTGAGGGCCGATCCTTTGTGCATCGCGATGTGGTCCGTCGTCTCGCTCTTGATCTCGTACTGCGGCTCGTCTCTGCTCGCGTGGACCGTGTAGCTCTTGAACTTCATCGGTGACGTGACGACGCGCGTGATTCTGCCGCGCACGCGACCGGCTTCCGAATCCCACGAGACGTGGTCACCGCGCTTGAACGGCTTCGTCGCCATTGATGACCTCCGGCAGATGATCCCTCATAGCATGGACCAGCATCGTCGTGCGCCGCGCCGGCTCACTGCGGTTACAGCCATCCTGCATCTTGGCCGCCGGATCGCGGCGGCTCTGCAGGGCACGTCGCTTTCGGGCGCAAGGAAAGACATTTCAGGTCGCAATCGTCGCGTGGCGCTCGTGGCAGCGGCGGGCATCGCGATCTGATCGCGGCCCACATCCATCGACCCCACAAGGGTGGGTTTGTTCCCAGCCTGTAGTCGGGCGCGCGACAAGGGTTGCCAAGCAGTATTGGGAACCCTTTCGCGCCGGGAGACTCTATTGAGCTGAGATGCGTGAGTGGTCCCAAGAGGTGAGAATAGCCGGGGACATTCAATCCTTTCGTAGGCATCAGGCTGGCACCCGCTGGCGGAGACGAAGCACGCCGCCACCTTGCAGCGGCGGGCGCCGGACATCTGAACCTGAGCGTCGCCGAGACAGTCGCGCGTTGGCGATTTGGATGACAGGAAGTGACCGGCCAAGTCCAATCAGAGGCGTGAGGTCTGCGCGGGAGCAAGCGAGGCCTCACTCTCAGGTGAACGATGATTCCGCCGCGTAACGCACACATGAACGACCGAGTCCGTGCCGCCCAGACAGAGTCGGAGATGCTCGACGCGATCCGGCGGGGCGTGTTCGACTACTTCCTGCAGGAGACCAATGACGCCAACGGGTTGGTGCGTGACAAGACCTGCCCGGGCTGGCCCGCGAGTATCGCGGCGGTCGCGCTGGGGCTCACCGGCACCGAGGACGTCCACAAGCTGTACACCGAGAGTTTCAAGGGGCGCGACCACCTGAGCGGCATCCAGGAAGAGGCGCAAGCGATCATTCGGCGCGTGTTGCGCGCCGGTGGGCGGAACTGAGCGGTGCGCATCATGCTTTCGCAGCGTCCGTCGCGGCAGGAACCGATCGAGGAGCCGATCCGCGCAGAGCTCTTCGGCATCGAGCGCCTCGAGCAGCACGCGGGGAGTCTCGCGATCGCACAGCGCGTCACGGGCGGGTCGAAGCATGGGCATCCACTACTCTCGCGGGTGGAGGCCAACGACCGCGTTCTGCGCGACGCGAACCGCGCCATCGCCGGGGCGATCCAGGAGAAGCGCTGGATTACGCCCGCGGCGGAATGGCTTGTCGACAATTTCTTCGTGGTGGACGAGCAGCTGCGCGAGATCCGCAACGACTTGCCCGTCGGTTTCTATCGCGAGCTTCCGAAGCTCGCGTACGGCCCCCTCGCCGGATACCCGCGCGTGTATGGCATCGCATGGGCTTTCGTCGCGCACACGGACAGCGGGGTCGATCCCGAAATGCTCCGTCTCTTCGTGCGCGCGTACCAGCGCGTGCAGCCGCTGACGATCGGCGAGCTCTGGGCCGTTCCGATCACGCTGCGCGTGGTCCTGGTGGAGAACCTGCGGCGAATGGCGGACATGATAGTCCGCAGGCGCGTGGCGCAACAGGCGGCGGACGCGCTCGCCGACGATCTTCTCGCGCGGGGCGGTCGGGGAGTGGAAGCGCTTTCCGCGATGTTGGCGCGGGATGCGAGCTCGCGATTAGTCACGGCCTTCGCGGTGGAGCTGGTCCAGCGGTTGCGCGGTCAGGATCCGGCGGTCACGCCGGCGCTGGCGTGGCTCCGCCAGCGCCTCGCGGCACAGGGGACGACGCCCGAGGAAATTACGCTTGTCGAGCACCAGCGGCAGGCGGCAACGACCGTGACGGTGCGCAACGTCATCACGAGCATGCGGCTCATGTCCGCGCTCGACTGGACGACGTTCTTCGAGAGCGTGAGCCTGGTGGACGACGTGCTCCGCGCCGGCAGCGATTTCGCGGCGATGGACTTCGTCAGTCGAGACAGGTATCGCCATGCCATCGAAGACCTCGCGCGCGGAGCGCAGCGATCGGAACTCGATATCACCCGGGAGGCCTGTGCGCAGGCGACGCGCAGCCGGGCGACGCCGCCGGGTGAGGACGGGGAGCAGGATGCGCGACGGGCCGATCCCGGTTTCTATCTGGTCGGCGGCGGTCGCCGGGACTTCGAGCGCGCAGTCGGTTTCCACCCACGATTGGGGCTCCGGATGCGGCGTGCGTGCATCGATGCGGCGACGCCGGGGTATGTGGGCACGCTCCTGCTGTTCACGGCCCTAGTCCTTGCGGTGCCACTGGTCGCGGCCGGGCTCAGTGGAATGTCGATGGCGGGGCTCATCATTTTGGGACTGTTTGCTCTCGTTCCCGCCTCGGATCTTGCGGTCGCGCTGCTCAATCGCGGCGTCACCACGGTCTCCACGCCCGGCCTGCTTCCCCGGTTCGAATGGCTCGGCGGGGTGCCGGCGGAGTTTCGGACGATGGTGGCGGTGCCGACGCTGCTTACCGAGCTCGCCGGCGTCGAAGAACTGGTCGAGCGGTTGGAGGTGCACTATCTCGCCAACGCCGATGGCGACCTCCGCTTCGCTTTGGTATCCGACTGGTCCGACGCACCCACGGAACACGCCCCGGGCGATCAGGCGATCCTCGCCGCCGCCCGCGACGGCATCGCGCGGCTGAACGCGCACTACGGACCCGCACTTGGCGGCGGGGATCGGTTCTTTGTCTACCACCGCCGCCGGCTCTGGAACGAGAGTGAAGGGGTCTGGATGGGATGGGAGCGCAAGCGCGGCAAGCTGCACGAGCTGAACCGCCTCCTGCGAGGCGCGACCGATACGACCTTCCTCGGGACGGCGGGTACGGCTGCGATCGTGCCGAGTGGCGTCCGCTACGTCGTCACCCTCGACGCTGACACGCGTCTCCCGATCGGCGCGGTCAAGCGCTTGGTTAGCACGATGGCGCATCCGCTCAACCGGCCGCGGTTCGATCCCGCCAGCCAGCGGGTCGTCGAGGGATACGCCGTGCTGCAGCCGCGGGTGACGCCGCCGCTTCCCGGGTGGGCCGGCTCCATTTTCCAGCGGCTGTCGTCGGTGGCGCCGGGGATCGATCCCTACGCCGCAGCGGTGTCGGACGTGTATCAGGACCTGTTCGGGGAAGGATCGTACACCGGCAAGGGGATCTACGACATCGACGCGTTCGAAGCGGCGCTCGCGGGGCGCGTGCCCGAGAATGTGATGCTGAGCCACGACCTGTTCGAAGGTATTTTCGCGCGTGCCGGCCTCGTGACCGACATCGAGTTCTTCGAGGCGGCACCTAAAAACTACCTGACGTTCACCGCCCGCCAGCACCGTTGGGCGCGCGGCGACTGGCAGCTTCTACCCTGGATCCTGAGCGAGCATCTCTCGCCAATCGGGCGTTGGAAGATGATCGACAACCTCCGGCGCACCGTGTCGATGCCGGCTGCATTCCTGACGCTGGTCACGGGATGGGCTTGGCCCGGGTCGTCGGCCGCGCTGTGGACGGCGTTCGTGCTCGCGGTCGTCGCGCTCCCTCTCCTCCTCCCGGTGTTCGCCGGCATCGTGTCGCGTGCGCCCGGCGTGTCCAAGCGCCGTCATTTTCGAGCGGTGGCGCGCGACTTCCGGTCGGCGGTGGCACAAACGGGCTTCACCCTCACCATTATGGCCCACCAGGCGTGCCTGATGACCGACGCCATCGCCCGGACCCTCGGGCGCCTCTACCTAACCCACCGCCGGATGCTGGAATGGCAGACGATGGCACACGCGGCGTCCGAGGTCCCGTTGACGTTGCATGGGTTTTATCGGCGCATGGCGGGGGGCCTCCTTCTCGCGATGGCCGGTGCCGTGGTCATGGAATGGGGATCCTCAGGGGCGTGGCGCCTCGCGTGGCCGTTGTTCGCACTTTGGGCCCTGTCGCCCGCGATCGCGCGCTGGGTCAGTCTCCCCGGCATCGCGGCCCGCCCGATAGCGCTCCCTCCGGGCGATGTGCGTATCCTCCGTCTGGTCGCGCGGCGCACGTGGAGGTACTTCACGACGTTTGTGGCCGCCGAGAGCAACGGGTTGCCGCCGGATAATTTCCAGGAGACGCCGCAACCCGTTGTCGCCCAGCGCACTTCGCCGACTAACATCGGACTCTATCTGCTCTCGGCAGTATCCGCCCGCGACTTCGGCTGGGTGGGCACCCTCGATCTGGTCGACCGACTTGAGGCCACGCTCCGGACGATGAAGGGACTCGAACACCATCGCGGTCATCTGTACAACTGGTACGATACCCGCGACGGCCAACCGCTGGAGCCGAGGTACGTGTCCTCGGTCGATAGCGGGAACATGGCCGGCGCGCTGCTCACCCTTGGCAACGCCTGCCGGGAGATCATCGATCAGGCCGTTCCGACGCTGATGGGGCTCGCGGGTATCGAGGATGCCGCGTTGCTCCTGCGGGAGGCTGCGCACGCGGCGGATGAAAATCGAAGCACCGGCAGCACCAAGCGGCGGCGACTGGATGAAGCGCTGGACGTCGTGATGGCGGTGGTCGCGCAGCAGCCAACCTCGCCGGCCGACTGGGCCGGGAGGTTGGCGGAGCTGGAATCCGCCGTGCACTCGGCGGCCAATTGCGCCGGCGATGTGGGAGTCGTCGGAACGGAGACGCGGCGGGCGGTGTTGGCGAGCGCGGAGGCGTTGCGCGCCGCGGTGGCGACGCACGCGCGCGACTTCGATACGCTGATGCCATGGGCCCGCCTGCGCGCCGACGAGGCAGCCGCGCCGACGATGGTGCGCCTGACGACGATGTCCTTGGCGGAGCTGCCACGAGGGTGCGAGGCGGCGCTGCACGACCTGGCGACCCGGCGTGCCGTGATGGTGAGCGCCGGCGCCGGCCCCACCGGCCTGCGGGTGATCGACGCGCTTGAAAAAAGCCTGGAACGTTCCGCGGCAGCGGCCGCCACCCTGGTGCAGCGGCTCACCCAGATCGCGGATGACGCCCGTGCGATGGTCACGGCGATGGAATTCGGCTTCCTGTTCGACCCGACCCGGATGCTCTTCGCGATCGGGTACCGGATGACCGATAGGAGCCTCGACCCGGGGCGGTACGATCTCCTCGCCTCCGAAGCGCGGCTGTTGAGCTTTATCGCCATCGCCAAGGGAGACGTACCGGTCAAGCATTGGTTCCGGCTGGGACGTCCCTTGACCCCGGTGGGCAACGATGCCGTCTTGTTGTCGTGGTCGGGGTCGATGTTTGAGTACCTGATGCCGCGACTGATCATGCGGCCGCTCGTCGGCAGCCTCCTGGAGCAGACCTGTCGCCTCGTCGTCCAGCGCCAGATCGACTACGGCGCGGAGCGCAGAGTCCCATGGGGCCTGTCGGAATCGGGCTACTATGCCCGCGATCTGAAAATGACCTTCCAGTACTCGGATTTCGGCGTGCCCGGGCTTGGGCTCCGCCGCGGCCTCGCTGATGACGTCGTGATCGCGCCGTACGCCACGGGGCTGGCGGCCATGGTCGAGCCATTGGCGGCCGTACGCAACTTCCAGGCGCTCACCGATGCCGGTGCAGCCGGGCGCTACGGATTCTACGAGTCGGTCGACTACACCCCCTCGCGACTGCCGCCGGACACGTTGCATGCGGTGGTGCGGATGTACATGGCCCATCACCAGGGGATGTTGATCGTCGCCATCGCAAACCTGCTCCACGGCGGTGCGATGCGCACCCGCTTCCACTCCGAGCCTATCGTGCGGGCGAGCGAGCTCCTGCTGCAAGAACGTACGCCGCGCGATGTCGCCGTAGTCCGGCCGCGGGTGGATCCCGGCGCCGTGACGGGCGATGTTCGCGAGCTGGTGCCGCTCCACACCCGTCACTTCTCCACACCCCACGGGGCGACGCCACGGACGCAACTGCTTTCCAACGGTCGCTATGCGGTGATGCTCACTGCCGCGGGGTCTGGATACAGCCGCTGGGAGGAAATGGCGATCACCCGGTGGCGTGAAGGCGCCACGCAGGATGACACCGGTTCCCACATCCTCCTGCGCGATGTGGCCAGCGGGGAACGCTGGTCGGCCGGATTCCAGCCGAGCGGGAAAGAACCGCAGAGCTATGAGGTGTCGTTCTCCGAGGATCGTGCGGAGTTCCTCCGCCGCGACGGTGCGATCGCGACCCGTCTCGAGGTGATCGTGTCGTCGGAGGACGACGCGGAGGTTCGCCGCGTGTCGATCACGAATCACGGGGCGCGCACGCGCGAGATCGCGGTGACGTCGTACGCCGAGATTGTCCTCGCACCCGCCGCGGTGGACGCGGCCCACCCCGCGTTCTCCAACCTGTTCGTCCAGACCGAGAGCATCGTGGAACGCAACACGCTGCTCGCCACGCGTCGACCACGGTCGCCGCAGGAAGCCGCGATCTGGCTCGCCCACGTGCTCGCGGTGGAGGGCGAGACGGTCGGCGATCTGGAATGGGAAACCGACCGGGCGCAGTTCCTCGGGCGCGGATGCGACGTGCGCGTACCGCAGGCGGAAATGGACGGGCGGCCGCTCTCCAACACGACGGGCGCAATGCTCGACCCGATCTTGAGTCTGCGCCGCCGTGTGCGTGTCCGCCCGGGCAAGACGGTGCGGGTGGCTTTCTCCACCGTCGTGGGATCGTCACGAGCCGGCGTCGTCGACCTCGCCGACAAGTATCACGATGTTACGACCTTCGAGCGCGTTGCCACACTGGCCTGGACCCAGGCCCAGGTCCAGTTGCGCCACCTCGGCATCGGACCCGAAGAAGCGGACCTGTTCCAGAATCTCGGCGGCTCGATTCTGTACCCCTCTCGCGCCGTGTGTTCCTCTACTGACGTGCTCGTACGGCAGGCGGAAGGGCCCGCAGCATTCCCGGTCCACGGGATCTCGGGGGACCTCCCTGTCGTGCTGGTCGAGATCAATGAGGTCGAAGACATCGGCATCGTTCGGCAAATGCTGCGCGCGCACGAGTACTGGGGGATGAAGCACCTTGCCGTCGATCTCGTGATCCTAAACGACCGGGCCCCCTCCGACTGGCAGGAATTGCACACGTTGATCAAAACCCTCGTGCGGACCAGCCAGGCGACACCACGCCAGGGAGGCCAGGAGTCGCGCGGGAACGTGTTCATCCTCCGGGCCGCCCGCGTGACGGCTGGGCAGCGGGACGTGCTGGAGAGCGTGGCGCGCGCGGTCCTCTCCAGCCGGCACGGCACGTTGGCCGCTCAGATCGCCCGGGCCCGCCGGCCCGATGCGACGGCGATCACCGCCCCGCACCGGATGCCGGTGGCTCCGGCACTCTAGCCGGCGATTCGGTCTCCATCAGTGATCTCGAGTTCTTCAATGGGCTCGGGGGCTTCGCGGCGGACGGTCGCGAATATCGGACTGTGCTCCGAGCCGGGCAGTGGACGCCGGCCCCGTGGATCAACGTGATTGCGAATCCGAGCTTAGTGTGTCTGGTCTCGGAAGCGGGAGCGGGGTGTACGTGGTCCATCAACAGCCAGATGAACCTGCTCACCGCCTGGTCGAACGATCCGGTGACCGATCCGCCGAGCGAGATGTTCTACGTCCGCGATGACGACTCCGGCGAACTGTGGAGTCCAACCCCGTGCCGATCCGCGAAGACACCGGCGAGTATGTCGTGCATCACGGCCAAGACTGGACCCGGTTCGGGTACGAGGCCCACGACATCGCGCTCGAGCTGTCGCAGTTCGTGCGGGCCGAGGATCCGGTCAAGATCTCCCGCCTGGCGATGACGAATCATTCTCTGCGGGTCCGGCGCCTGTTGGTGACCGCGTATCTCGAATGGGTCGTCCTGCAGCGCCTCGGCACCGTTCGTGATCACTGAGATCGACCTCACCACCGGCGCGAGGTTCGCCCGCAATTCCTGGAATCGCGACTTCGGCGCCCGCATCGCCTTCGCCGATCTCGGTGGCGCGCAGACCGCCTGGACCGGCGATCGCACCGCTGGGGACCGGCGACTGGTAACGCTCGACGACGGCTGGAACGCGATCACGCTCGCGTGAGGTCGGAACATGGACTCAGAGGACCGGACGGTGGTGGAGTCGGGTGCAACGCTGTACCGCGCGCTCGTTGAGGGCTGTCCCGACGACATCGTCGTGGCGGACCGTGAAGGCGTGATTCGGTTCTGGAACGCAGGGGCCGAGGTTACCTTTGGCCATCCAGCGGCAGAAGCGATGGGACAATCGCTAGATCTGATCGTCCCGGAAAACCTCCGAAGACGCCATTGGGC
>CAYVUV010000351.1:0-3049 GCA_964455095.1 uncultured Binatia bacterium (SeqCode) | reverse complement strand
CCCATGGCCCGGCTTGGATCACCGACGATGATTACCCGCGTCATACCTTCCGGGTAACGGGGAGTGCGGTTGCGGATGATGCCGACCACCAGGTTGGCGGAATTCTCCCCGTGCGGGCGTTCGACCGGCACGAGGCGCTCGCCGCTGGCGTCGAGATCGTGCTCGACGAACTCTCCGGCCGGAAAATCGCCGCCGGGGCCGGCCGGCGTGAGCATGCGAATCAGCTCGTAGGGGTAGAGCAAGCCGCGCTGCCGCATGCGTATCACCTTCTGCTCGTAGGTAGTCATCGGCTGCAGCGGCTGCTGCGGCGGCGGCTCACTGGTCACAACGAGACCGCGGCCTCCGGGATTGGCGATGCGTACTACCCCGTCGAGCAGCGCGCCACTGCCCGGATCGGGACGCCGCACATGCAGCACAACCTGCTCGAGGCCGAGGCCGACGGTGGCCGGGGCTAGACGGCGAGCGAGGGCGTCGAGGTCCTCCATCGATACATCGAGCGGTGGCCAGGCATAGAGCAGCACCCGATTCCAGTGCAGGCGCTTGCGGGCCGGCCTTTGCGCCTGGGCGCGGCGTAGCGACGCCAGCGCCTCACCGAGCATACGCTCGAGATAGGGGAGGCTGACCACCCGGCCGTCGGCACCGTGCACCGGCGTGAGATCGCGTACCTCGGCAACGGCGACCAGGCGCTCGTCCTGCGGCTGCTCGCGGCCGACGGCGCGGAAGAGGTAGACGTCGTCGGCCGACGGCAGGCGTTCGGTGGTAAAGTTTGCCAACCGCCAGAGATGCAGGCGGCGCGCCATCAGCGGGTGCAAGCCGCGCAGCCGCAACTCTTCCTCATAGCCGCCGCCGGCGGTCGGCCGGAAGGTGAAGTGCTGGACGCCTGCCAAACTGTCAGCGGCATCACTGCCGCAGCGCACGACGACGATGCGGCGTAGACCGGCCGGAGCGCCAGCGGCAACTAGCGCGCCGCGAGTCTGCTCGGCCGCAGCATCGGCGTCGCCGACCGCGCCGTCGATATCGAGGTAGAGATCAATCACCACCTCCTCGCCGTTTGGCACGTCGCCTGCCAGCGGCCGCAGGGCTCCTACCGCCGCGCCGATAGCCGATTCAGGCGCATAAGCGGCGAGGACATGAATACGGTGTCCCTCGAGCAGGTAGGCGGTACGTGCAGCGCTGAGCGGGCCGTCGATCGTCGCTGGGTGTAGCGGCTCCAAGTCGCGGATCCGGTAGTAGCGCCGCGTCATCACCTCCAGCAGCGCCGCCCGTTGGGCCGCCGGGGCGGTCGCCAGCCGTCGCGCGATACGACCAACCAGTGGCTGCGGGCACTCGACCAGTGCCGTCACCGCCACCTCTCGCTCGACACCCTGAGCCAGAGCGTCGAGCTGGCGCTCCGCCTCGGCATAGGCACGCGCCCGCGCGGAGGCGAACAGCGGCGCATCGAAGCAAACGTAGCGGACCTCGCGGGCGAGTTCGCTGAGTCCCTGGTCGCGCCCCTCAGCAACGCCGATGAGGCGATCGAGAAGGGCACGCATGGCGTCGTCGGCGTTCGGGGCCAGCGCCGCCGGCTCCGCTAGCCAGCGCGCGAGCACAGCACGTACCAGTACCGTCGAGCGGCCAAGACGCTGCGCCGCCTGGAAGATGCGGAACAAGCTGGCGTTCAGGGCTGGCGAAGGCGCCAGGTTGGCAACACCGTAGCGCGCGACGGCGCGGTGCAGCTTGTCGCGGAAGCCCGCCGGTAGGTTGCGCGTGGTGGCGGCTGGCGCGCGCAAGTAGGCGATCAAATGTTCCTCGCTGCCGAGCGTCTCGCTGTTCGCGCCGTCCTCCTCTTCGCCGCGCCGACGGAACAACGCCTGCAGATCGGCGAAGGTGGCGAGCAGGGCCGACTCGGCCCGCACCAAGGTCGGATCACCGGGTGCGTGCGCGGCGGCGGCGGCATGCGCAGCCAATAGGTCGGTGATCTCGCCAGCTTCGACGTCGTAGCCCAGCAACAGGGCGCGCAAACCGGCCAGCGTCGCTGTGGCATCAGGCGGCGCCGGCGGCGGAACGGCCAAGACAAGCCGCGATTCGCTGGCGGACGCGGCGAACGCCGGCGCGGCAAAGCGCAGCAACGGCGTGCCGGCGGCGACTTGGGCATTGGCTCTTACCAGTACTTCGACAACCGTGGCGTCGAACGGCGTCAGCACTGGCATCTCGGTCTTCATCGCCTCCAGCACCACCAGCCGATCACCGGCCCGCACCGCCGCGCCAGGCGCAACCGCCACCGCCAGTACTACCGCCGGCGCCGGCGCCCGCAGCAGCTTCCCCGCGGCGTGCCGCAGTCGGTGCGCGATGCCGTCAACTTCCACGAGGAAGCCGTCGCCCTGCGGCACACACAGCAGCCGGTGGCAACGGCCGGCGAAGCGCAGGTGCGCCTCGTTGGCCGTGTGCCGCTGCAGGACGACGTCGAACTCGACGCCGTCGACCTGCACCCGATAGTTGGCCGCTCCCAGGTGGCGGACGCGCAGGTCGTAGATCGAACCATCGTGAGCGAGAACGACACGCCGCCCAATGTCGTCGGCGATCTGCGGCCGGCCACGCGCGGCAGCGGCAAAAAATTGAGCCTCGGCGGCCGCCAACTCCTCGTCGTAGACTGCTAGCGCCGCGCCCAGCAGGGCGGCGTCGGCCTTCGCCTCGACGCCAGCATCCGGTGCCAGAGCGGCGAGTAATGCCGGCTTGTTGCTAGCGCCGCGGGCAAGCACAGCGACGGTATCGGTGAGGGCTCGGTGCAGGCGCGCTACCGCCTCCGTCGAGGAGTCGCCGCGCGCCAACACGGTCGCCAGGCCATCGGCAACCGCGTCGCCGTCGCCAGCCGCGGCGTCAACCCGCAAGCCGACGCCACCCGGTACGCGCAGGCGTTGCAGCACGTCGGCGGCCGGCGGGTCGATCGCGAGGTGAGCGGCGATGGCGTGCACCGCGTGCGACGGTGGCCGCTCGACAAGCGGTTCGCCTGCTGCCAAGCGGAGCTGTAGCTTGACCAAGTCGATACCTGTCGCTGCTTCGACCAGCGCGT
>CAYVUV010000350.1:0-50660 GCA_964455095.1 uncultured Binatia bacterium (SeqCode) | reverse complement strand
CGCCACTTCCGCAGTTCTGTCATACCCGCGCAGGCGGGGATCCATTCTGGGAAACGCAACGGCCCGTTGAAAAACCCGGCGCCGCTCCTTCACCCACCAACGATCACTCTGACCTCCTCTCCCGCATTGCTCGCGGGAGAGGATTGAGGTGAGGGTTCCGCTTCCTGAGCGGCCTTGCGCTGCAAGGCCGAGCGGGCCTCTGGGCCCGCTGGAGGAACCCTCACCCTAACCCTCTCCCGCGAGCAATGCGGGAGAGGGGATCTGGTCCAATGTCAGATCGAGGGTTTTTCAACGGACGGCTAAGCCTGAATTTCGCACCGACACCTTGGGGGGGGCGGGACGGCAACGGATCCAGACCCGCAAGCGTCAACCGGTCATCGCGACCCGGTAACGCGCGCGGACGGCCTTCATGCGCGCCCGCAGCTTCGCCGCGGCGCGCTCCTCCAGGAAGGCGTGTACGAGACGGGTACGGACGGAGTCGAGGTCCGGAATTCGCCCGGCGAGCCGCTCGTGCACCCACACCAGGTGAAGGCCGTACGCGGATCGCAGCGGGCCCGTCCATTCGCGCAGCGGCGCCGCCGCGACCGCCGCCGCGAGGTCGCCACCAAAAAGGCGCGCTAACTCGGCCTGCGACACTGGCCCGACCTCGGCGCCGAGGACGAACGCGCGCCCGCGACCGACGGCGTCGGACGGCTGCACCCCGCGCGCCTGCAGCTCCGCGCGCACGCGCAGCACCTCATCCTCACCGGCGTCGCTGCCGAAGTAGACGTGCGCGAGACGGACGCGCGCGGGCTGGGTGAAGCGGTCGGCATTGCGCTGGAGGTAGCGCTGCAGATCCTCGTCGCTCGGCATGTCTGAGGGGCCGGTGCGGGCGAGCGCGAGGCGCATCATGTTGGCGAGATGGGTGGCGATGACCGGATCGCTCTGCCCGAAACCGAGCGACCGCGCCTGATCCTCGACCAGCTGCGGCGGACCGGTGTCGGGGACAAGATTCAGCGCCGCGGCAAGCTGGGCCAGACGGTTCTGCACCGAGCGATCGTCGCGGTCGAGGCCGGCCGCGAGGGCTTCGCGGTGGAGAATCTCGTCGTCGACGGCGTCGGCGATGATCTGGCGCTCCTCCGCCGAGTCGGGCGCGCGGCCGCGCGAGTCGGTCCAGCTGCGGCGCAGCCGCGCCAGCTGCTCGCTCGTGACAACGATCGTCGCGCGCGGCGCAGGCACCAGCCGCGCCCAGACGCGCTCGAGCGCGAACAGCAGCGCGCCGATGGCGAGGAAGTGAACGATCGGGACGCCCAGCGCGCGACGCATCCGGCCGCGGGCAGTCATCGTTCCCGTTCCCCGAGGCCCGTCGAGAGCTGTTCGTCTGCCATCCGCCAGAGCCGCGTGTGCGCGGACTCGTACGTGCCCGCGCGCAGCGACACGGTGACCATGTGATCGATGCGATCGGCCGCGGAGAGGTCGAGCAACTCGGTCGCCAGGCGGAGCACGGCTCCGCCGTCGGGCTCGATCTCGAGCGAGACCGAGCGCACGCCGTCGAGGCCGGCGCCCCCGGTCTCGCCCGCGCCCGCCCCGGCGCTGCGTAAGGCGGCAACGGTGCCGGCCGGGATGGCGATGCGGAGGATCGGGCCGTCGTCGGCTACCTCGAGCACGAGATCGGCGCTGCCCGTCGTGAGCTCGACGGGGGCGCGTCCGATGCGCAGCTCGAGCTCGAGCTCGTCGCTGCCGACCGCCGCGCCGAAGCGCACCGCGGCGGCCACGCTGGCAATCGCGTCGGGCCGATACCATATCGGCGATGTCCAGGCGCGTTCCTGGATCACGGGCGAGAGGGTGGGATCGGTCGCCGTGCCGAGACAACAGTCGGCGAAGCGCGCGTCGACGGTTGCCGCCTGGGCGGCGCAGTCGGGCGCGAACGGGTCGACGCCGGCGCTCTTGCAGACCCGGGTGCTCCACCGGCAGCTCGGGTTCTCGAGCAGGCGGGCGTAATAGAAGGCGCCCTGGTTGCGATCGAACTCGGCATCCTCCCAGGTCGCGCAGAGCGTGCTCGCACCCATGCCCACCGGCTCGCAAGTCGCCGGGTCGACCGTCGCGCCGTTGTTCCGATCGCCCGCGACATCGACCACTTTTTCGTGCGTCTCGCCGGCGGCGTCGACCCAGCCTTTGACGATCTGCACGCGTTGCAGGTCGGTGCCCGGAAACTCGTCCGTGCCGGGGTCCTTGAAGGCGAGCACGGCGAAGCGCGGGCTCGCCGCACCGCGCGCCGAGCCGACGTCTCCGCCCATCGGTGTGCCGTCGGCGTAGGCGCGCGCGATCAGGTCTGCCGCGTCGCAATTCACCCCGTCGAGCCCGCCGGCAAACAGGCGCACCACCGGCCGCGTGCCGCTGGTGGCATACGTCTCGCGCCGCCGCAAGGCCGAGAAGATGGCGTCGCGCGAGTTTTCCTCCGCCCACACCACCGCCAGGCCGCCGGGGTTGTTGCGCACGTTGCTGCCGATGATGCGTTCCGGGCTGGAATCGGAGTTGCCTTCGGCGCCCTCCCACTCGCGCTCATCCGTGTTGCCAGCGGTCGCGTTGTGTGTGTCCGTACTGCCGACGAAGCCGAGCTTGAAGGGATTCACGCCCAGGCTCTGCTCGAGTGCAAGCCCGTCCTTCAGCGTATTGCGCACCAGGTTGCGGCGCGGGTACTGGTCGACCGGCGGCGGCACGGTGCCGGGGAACTCGTGCGGGCGGGGCAGCTGCTCGAAATCGCAGAGCTCGTCCTCCGTGCCGACGCCGAGACCGGCCAGGCGGTCGAAGCGGCACTCCGAGTTGCCCTTCTGCTGGTGGATCTCGACCAGCGGTTCGAGAGCGCGCCGCCGCGCGGCCTCGCTGACGTCGGCCGGATCGAGCCACTGCTCGCCGCCGCTCAGGTTCGAGTTGTGCGGGATGACCAGCGCGTCGCAGCCCGTGCCCGCGCCGAGGCAGTCGGTTTCGACCGCCGACCACAGGCCCTGCGGGATACCCAGCGCGGCCGTGTCGAGCTGGCTGGCCGCGAAGGCGGGGACGTGATGGTTGCGGAAGATGACGTTGCGGTGCAGGTGGCGGCCGGACGGACTCGCCGTGTGCTCGTAGCCGATGAACGAGGTGAACGCGCACGCGTCGGTCCGATCGTACGCCGCCTCCGCCGCGGCTTGCATCTCCTGCCACACCGAAGCCGCGGCCGCGTCGCAGTCGACGCCGGGGGTCGTGAAACAGAACTCGTGCGACGCCGGCGGATTGGGAATCCCGGCGGGATACAACCAGTAGACGCCCACCAGGGTGCGGTCGTCAGGGTCGTCGGCCTGACGCAGCAGGCGGCAGAGCTCGATGTCGTAGACCGGCGTCCCGGGAGTCGAGCAGAGCAGGACCTCACCAAAGAACTCCGCGTGGTCCGTCACGGCGGTGAAGTCCAGCGGGCGCTCGATGGTGGCGCGGCGGGTCTGCTGCTCGTCGTCGTCGGCGAGGGCAACCTCCGCGCCGCGCGCGAAGGCGTAGGCGCCGCGCGGATCGAGGCGCGTCCCGAAGATGTGCGCATCGGCCGAGAAGCGGGTGTGCACGTGCAGGTCGCCGAAGAACGCCGAGCGCAGCGGCGCGTAGCGGGCACAGGGCGCGCGCTCCTCGGTGCGCTGCCACGGCCCGGGAGCACGAGACGGCGTCGGACGCGCCGCCGTTGCCGTCGCGGTGGCCGTAGCGGGGAGCGCCGTTGCCGACGGAGACGGCGGAGTCGGTCGCGGCACGGTCGCGGTCGGAGTTGCCGTCGCCGTGCCCGTCGATGCTGCCGGTGCGGTCGCGGTCGAGCTCGCGGCCGCGGTCGTGGCCGTGGCCGTGGGCGACCCGCCGGTGCGGTCGCCATCATCTCCGCCGCAGCCGTGCAGCGGGAGGACCAGCAGCAGCAAAAGGCACAACCCGCGCCGCCGCGCGGCCCTGCGAAACGCGGTCGCTATGAATCCGCTCACCCGCATCGGCTCCCCCCTCCCGGAGTCAGCACGCATCGCCCGGAGGACGCGCCTTTGTCAAACGGCGCCGCCTGCGCGCGCCCAGCGTTCCCAAGTCTGGGAAGAGCGCCGACACACCGATCTTTCGCGAACGTGCGAACCGGCCGCTCACAACCCGTGCAGTCTTGCCGGTCGGCACGATGGCATCAGCTTGGCTGGCTCTGTAGAAACCATGATCATGAGCCTCTCACGCTCGGCGGCGGCGCTCGAGCCCGGCCGCGGTGCGGCGCGCGCCCGCTCTGTACTGACGGTGATTGTCGCGGTCTGCTGTGGCGGTCTGCTGGGCTCTGGGTTGGTCACGCCCCCGGCCGCCGACGCGCAAGATGCCAACGGCAAGCACCTCTACATGCGGAACTGCGCCGCCTGTCATGGCGAAGGCGGACGCGGCAATGGGCCGGAGGCGTCGCAGCTCATCGCACCGCCGCGCAATCTGCGCGAGGGGTTCCTGCAGAAGTACTCCACCGCGGATCTGGTGCGGCGCATCCGCGACAGTCGCTCGCTCGAGATCGCGATCGATCTGCCGGCGTTGAAGGCGCGCGCCAACGACACCGAAGCGATCGTGGCGCATCTCAAGCGCCTGCCGACCACCAACTGGCAGCGCGTCGCACCGGCATGGGCCATCTACCTCAACGACGGTTGCGAGACCTGCCACGGACTCTATGGCCGTCCGCCGCAGGACCTCCCCATGGGTGTGCAGCGGCCGCGCGATCTCTCGGACCCCGATTTTCAGCGCGCGGTGACGGACGAGCAGGTGATCGCGGCCGTCCGCCACGGAAAGGGCCACATGCCGCTCTTGATCCCGAGAGTTTCACCGGCGGATGCCGCGGCGGTGGTGGCATACATCCGCATTCTCTCGCCGGGGTACACCCTTTACTCGGAGCACTGCGCGACCTGTCACGGTGACGACGGACGCGGGGTCGACCCCGACACCCTCGCGACGCAGTCGCCGACGTTCGCCTTCGACAGCGCCTACTTCACCACACGCGAGCCCGAGCAGATCCGCGACGGCGTCTGGCACATGATCGACGCGCACAAATCCACCATGCCTCACTTTCGCCGCGCGCTGAGCGAGTCGCAAGTGCAGGCAATCGTCGAGTACCTGAAGCAAACGGAGCGGAAGAAGAAATGACCGCGATCCAATCACTCTGGCTACGTCGACTCGCAATACTCCTCTTGATCGTGACGTGGGACTCGTCCGCCGCCATGGGCGCTGAGGGCTGGACGCTCATCGGATGGAACAATCTCGGCATGCACTGCATGGATGCCGACTACAGCCTCTTCGCGCTGCTGCCCCCGTTCAACACGATTCACGCGCAGCTCATCGGGCCCGGCGGCCGGTTGGTGACCGATCTCGACGGTGTCACCGTGACCTACGAAGCCGTGGCCGATCCCGCTGGTTCGCGCAACACCACGTCGGTGGGTAAGACCAACTTCTGGGACCATGTCGAGGACCTGTTCGGAGCGCCGGTACCGCTCGACACCGGTCTGATCGGTCTCGCCATGCCGGGCGCGGCAAACGTCCCCCAGGCGATGACCAGGGTCCCCGAGGCGGCGTGGTTCATCGCCGAAGGGATCCCGATCACCGCGTACGACGACAGCGGAATGAAGAACACCTATCCGCTGATGCGGCTGGTCGCCCGCGATCAAGGCGGTGCCGTCCTGGCGACGACGGATATCGTCCTGCCGGTTTCCGACGAGCAGGACTGCCGTACCTGCCACGCGTCCGGCAGCAGCGAGCGAGCCAAACCCGTGGTCCAGGGATGGGTGTTCGACCCGGATCCGCAACGCGACATGCGCCTCAATATCCTCCGCCTCCACGACGAGCTCGAAGGGGGGACCGAGCGTTTCCAGCAGAGCCTGGAGGTCGCTGGATACAATCCCGCCGGGTTGGAAGCGACGGCGACGCTCGACGCGCACGCCATCCTGTGCGCGCGTTGCCATCCGTCGGCGGCGTTGCCGGGCTTCGGTGTCGAGGGCGTCGAGCCCTTGAGCCAGGCCATCCATAGCCGCATGGCGTTTGCGATCGATCCGGTCACCCAGCTGCCGCTCGAAGCCGAGGAAAACCGTTCGGCGTGCTACCGCTGTCATCCGGGCTCGCTCACCCGCTGCCTGCGCGGCGCCATGGGCTCGGCGGTCGCGGCCGATGGCTCGCTCTCCATGCAGTGCCAGAGCTGCCACGGCTCGATGACGACCGTCGGCGCCAGCACTCGCGTCGGCTGGCTCGATGAGCCGGCATGTCAGAACTGCCACACGGGCACCGCGGTGCGGAACAACGGTCAGATTCGTTATCTCAACGCGTTCGAGTCGCCGGGAACCCGGCGCCAAGCCATCGACGACACCTTCGCGACCAATCCCGACACCCCGGCGCCGGGCCTGTCGCTGTTCCGCTTCTCCAAGGGGCACGGCGGCCTCGCCTGCGAAGCCTGCCACGGCGCCACACACGCCGAGTACCCCAGCATTCACGCCAACGACAATATCCAGAGCACCCAGATCCAGGGGCATGTCGGCGTGCTCGCCGAGTGCGCCAGCTGCCACGTGACCGTGCCCAATACGGTCAGTGGCGGCCCGCACGGCATGCATCCGGTCGGGCAGGTGTGGGTCGAGCGGCATCCGGACGTTGCGGAGGAGGGTGGCGCGACCGCATGTCGGCTGTGTCACGGAACCGATTACCGCGGCACCGTCCTGTCGCGCACGCAAGCCGACCGCGACCTCAGCACCGACTTCGGGCGCAAGCGCTTCTGGCGCGGCTTCCAGGTCGGCTGCTACGCCTGCCACCGCGGGCCTGGCAGCGAGCAGGCCAACCCCAACCGCGCCGCGGTGGCGGTCGACAACACCGCGTCGACGACTGCGGGCGTGCCCGTGGCGATCCCCCTCGCGGCCTCCGACGCCGACGGCGATGCGCTGACCCTGCGCATCGTCTCGCAACCGACTCACGGCACCGTCGGCCTCCTGGGACTGGAAGCGACGTACTATCCCGAGGCCGGCTTCGACGGAGCGGACGAGTTCACCTTCGCCGCCTGGGACAACTCCGTCGACTCGAATCTCGCCCATGTCGCCATCGCCGTTGCCCCGGCGCCGACGCCCACTCCGACGCCGTTGCCGGGGTTTTGTATCGGCGACTGCAATCGTTCGGGCGCGGTGTCGGTAGACGAGCTGGTCACCGCGGTCGACATCAGCTTGCGCCAGAACGGGCTCGACCGCTGTCTCGATGCCGACCGGGACAACAGTGGGCTGGTGTCGGTGGACGAGTTGGTGGCAGCGGTGAACGCAGCCCTGACGGGGTGTCCAGACTGAGGAACCCTTCGCCGCTCTTCAGCCACCAACGATCACTCTGACCTCCTCTCCGATCGGAAAGCCTGCGGTGGCGAAAGCGCCCCCGGCTATGCAATGGCTGGTACCCGAGGGGGTCTCGCGATGTCGTGTCAGCGTCCGCTGTTGAGTTGCGCACTGCTCGCCGCGCTGGTGTCTCTGGCGGCTTGTGGGGATGACGGGCAGCGTTCGAGGTCCACTCCGACACCGAGCTCGACCGCGATTGCCACGCGCACACCCGTGCCGCCGTCGCCGAGCCTCACGCCGCGGCCGCCGACACCGACCGCGTCGCACACGCCCAGCCCGACACCCTCCGCGACCGCGACGCCGAGCGAGTTCGACATCGTCGCCTCGGAACCGCGCTTCGTCATTCCCGGCGGCGGGCTGCCGGCGCAGTTCCAGACCTTCTCGTCCAACAACAACGTCGACATCCTGTTCCACGAGGGCCGCCTGTTTCTCGCCTGGCGGGCGGCGCCGAATCATTTCGCCGGGCCTGATACGCACCTGTACATCATGTCCTCGCCCGACGCCGGGCAGACGTGGACCTACGAGCACGATGTCTTCCTCGCCACCGACATGCGCGAGCCGCGCCTGCTGTCGTTCGCCGGCACACTGCAACTCATGTTCTTCGAAGCCGGCAGCGATCCCGGTCAGTTCACGCCGCGCAAGCTGTGGCGCACCCGCCGGCTCGGCGCGTCCGACTGGTCGGCGCTCGAGCTCCTCACCGATGCCGGAGAGGTGCCGTGGGATCTCAAGATCCACGCCGGCGTCGCCTACCGCACCTCGTACATGGGCGAGCACTACGGCGCCGGCGAGACCTCGGAGGTGGCGGTGTTCTTCAAGCAATCGACCGACGGCACGCAATGGACACCCGTCGGCGGCCGCGCCAACGTGTACTACGGCGGCGTATCCGAGGTCGCCTTCGATTTCGATCGCGACGGCACGCTGTGGGCGGTGACGCGCAACGAGGACGGTGACGCCAGCGGTTTCGGCTCGCACGTCTGCACGGCGCCGGCCAGTGACCTCTCGGCGTGGGAATGCCCGCCGGTGACGGACCCGGAGCGCTACGATTCCCCCGAGATGTTTCGCCACGGCGACGACCTGTACCTGCTCGCGCGCCGCGACGTCGGCGGACCGTACGACCGCGGCGACGACGACCTGAGCCTGGCGGAACGGCGCGGCCGCTACTTGATCGCCTACTCGCTGCGCCCCAAACGCTTCGCGCTCTACAAGATCGACCGCGCAGCGCGCCGCGTCGTCCATGTCATGGACCTGCCCGGCGTCGGCGACACCTCGTTCCCTTCCGTGCAGCAGACCGGACCCGACACCTACCTGATCGCGAACTACACCTCTCCACTCGATGATCCGGACATCGGCTGGTTGCGCGGCCAGACCAGCCCGCGCGGCACGCAGATCTATCTGCAGACGCTGACCTTTGTCCCCTACTACGGTGCGCCGCGCAGCCCGACGCCGACCTGGACTCCGAGTCCCACGCCGACCCCACCGGGCGAGGAGACCGGTGACCACGTCGTCGTCTCGCCGGTGTTCGCCGCACCGGGCGTCGACCTGAGCATCACCTGGCCAGATGTCGCAGGGCTTGCCGGCCAACTCGATCTCGGCGACGGCGCGACAGTCGACCCCAGCACGACATCGCACACCTACACCGCGATCGACGACACGATCTATCCGGTCACCGGGTTCGTCGAGATCGACGGCCTGCCGGTACAGCTGGCCGGCGCCGTCGCGCGCACCAACACGCGCGCGCTGACGGCCCTGAACGGCTTCACGCTCACGCAGCCGCTCGAGGCCGTCGTGCAACAGATCATTCGCGGCGTCATGCCGGAATTCTCCTACGCACTCGACGCCAACACCTTCACCGTCGGCACCGACCCCACCGGCCAGCGCGATTTCCGCTTCGACCAGGTCACGACCTCAGCACTGACACGCGCCGTAGACGGAACCTTTTCCACCGCGCCGGCGGCGTATCGCCTCGAATTGTCCGGCGTCGGCGGCGTGCGCACCGGCCTCTACGTGCGCCTCGCCGCCGCCACGTGGACAGGCGCACTCGACGGCACGACCGTGCTGAGCCCCCTGCACCTCGCCGGCTCGATCAACGTCCTCGACATCGCCGACGTCGCCGTCGTCCTGGCCGGCCTCGACCGCCCGGCGGCCATCGCCTTCGTCGCCGGCCTGTTCGGTTTCGATCCCGTGAATCCGCCCGACACGGTGCCGTTCCAGGCTGAGCTCACCGTGACGAGAGAACAGTAACGGAATACCGGTGGGGGGAGGTAGACGAGCAGCGAGCAGGTTGAGAACCCGGGTGAAGTCATCCGTCTGCGGGGACCCGCAAGCAGCCCCTTCCCCGTGACACCGCCGGTAGTGTCCTACTCTTCGACCGAACTCACACAGCCGGGCGCAGCGTAATCTCCGCGCGATAGCCGAGCCGGTTCAGGAGTTGCTCACAGTCTTCCCAAGTCAGGCCGAAAGCGCGCACGTCGGCGACGCCAAGGCGCGCCACGACGTCGCGCAGCATATCGTGATCGGTTTCGGCAAAATCGCCTTCCATCATGACCTGCTCGGCCCAATCCACCAACTCTGCAAGACTGCGGCGATGCTGCAGATAGTCGCCGACCATGCTTATGACGTCGGCGCGGGTCGTTGTTTCCATCATTCAACTTTCCGGTGACCGAGATCGACCGGGTACTTCTCATGGATCTCGACCAACCTGCCGTGCGGATCGTAGATCTCCTGGGCGAATCGCGTAGTCTGCTCGTTGGCGTCTACTTCCTTGACGTACGTCACGCGCCACAGCGTCGAGCTGACCACATCGTACCAGTACCGTCTCCCCCCTGCCTTGAAATCGCGCCACTGTCCGAACTTCTTTTCGTTGCGGCGTCGTTTCTCCGCCTCCATTGTCAAATAGCCTAACACCCAGCGCTCGCGCGTCGCAATGGATCTCGCAGGCCGGACTCCCTCGCCAACTGCTGCTCGAAGCCAATGGGCCGCGGAGGCGCGAGCCGTGCCTGATCAGCTTACAGGGCGGCCAACCGCCTTGCTCCGCGGGGCGTTCGCGCGCAGCACCGCGAGCGCCTGAGCGAGCACACGGCGGATGGACACCGGCGTGACGCGGCCGAGGTCGACGCGCTCGGCACCGGTAAACGCCGCCAGTGACCAGACCGCGTCGGCGAGGCCGCCGATGCCGCGCGCGTGCGAGACCACGCCCCACGAGACGCGCGGCGGCGCTTCGCCCGCTACGAACCAGGGCTCGAAGCGCACGTGGCGCAGCTCGAGGCGCCGCTCGCCGCGGTGCAGCTTGGTGTCGACGCGACCGATCAACTGCCCGTCGACCAGCAGCGGCAGTGCGTAGTAGCCAAAGCTGCGCTTGGCGGCCGGGACGTAGACCTCGATGCGGTAGTCGAACCCGAACAAGCGCACGGCGCGCTCGCGGTGCCACAGGAAGGAATCGAACGGCGACAGCAGTGTCGCCCCGCGCGAGGCTTGGCGCCGGCGGCCGGCCGCGGCGAGCGGCTCGAGATCGCGGGCCAGCGCGTACCAGCGCGCGCGGGAGTCGGTGACTTCGATCTCTACGACCTCGCCGCGGCGCACCATCTCGCGCAGCACGGCGGATCGCTCGGCGGCGCCGAGGCGCGGGAAGGTCAGATACAAGCGGAGATCGGTCTCGGTGGCGACACCCATCGCGTGCAGCGAGCGCTCGACATGCCAGCGCCGGAACGCGGCCGCGTCCAATGGTGTGGCCGCAACGGCCTCGGGCAACACCCGCTCGAGCAGGTCGAAGCGCTTCTGGAAATGCGCTCGCGAGTGCACCGTAGTGCGCCCGCTCATCCACAGGAAGTCGAGGGCGTGCGTCGCCGGCTGCCAGTTCCACCAGCCGCTCGCTCCCGCCGGACGCTCGGCGCGGAACTCCGCATTGCCGAGCGGCCCCTTGGCGAGGATCGCTGCCTCCACGTGGCGCATCAGGCGCGGGTGCCGCTTGAGAAACCCGGTCCAGCCCTTGTGCCGATGCTGATAGTCGAGCATCGCCCGGCGCCAGGCGGAGAAATGCGCCGTGGGGACCAGACACGCGACATGCGCCCAGTACTCGAAGAGCACGCGCCGGCGGTAGATGAGCCGATCGAGCACCGCGCGGTCGTAGGGGCCAAAGCGGCTCCACAGCGTCAGGTGATGGGCGCGCTCGACGACGTTGATCGAGTCGAGCTGAATCCCCCCGGTGTCCTCCGCGAAGCGAGCCAGGCTCGCCGCCGTCAGCCGCCGCCCTCGCGGCCGCTCGAGCTGCTGCCGCTCGAGAAAGAGCGCGGCGACCGCGCGCAGGCTGAAGGCGGGCGTGGCCGACACTGCCGGGCCGGGTACTACTGCAGCGACGTCACGCCGCGTCCGAACAGCAGCTCCACCGCCTCCAGCATGCCTTCGGTCGGCGCGACGCGCAGGTCGCGCGGCAGGGCGATGATCGTCTCGGTCTTGTTGGGCAGCAGGAGGTGCAGGAAGCACGGACACTCGCCGCTGTGCTGGGAGAGCGTGTCCTTCAGGTTGCGGAAGGCGTCCTCGGTGACGCGGTCGGCGCGCAGGGCGAAGTGGACTTCCTGCGTGCTGCGGGCACGGGCGGCGGTGAGCAGCACGACCTCGTCGGCGATGATCTGGCAGCGCTCCTCGCCGACCTCCAGCGTCCCGGTGACGGCGATGGGCTCGTCGGTGGTGAAGTCGACCTCGGATTTGCGGTAGGTCTCCGGCCAGACGATGACTTCGACGGTGCCGGTCTTGTCCTCGAGCGTGAAGGCGGCGTAGCGGTCGCCCTTCTTGCTGTTCTTGAGTTGCAGGCGCTGGATGACGCCGCCGAGCGTGACTTTGCTCTGGTCGGGTTTGTCGGAAAGCTGCTCGGTGGTGGCGGTGGTGAAGCGCTTGAGGTCGGTCTCGTACTTATCGAGCGGATGCGCGGTGATGTAGAAGCCGAGGGCTTCGCGCTCGGCCTTCAGCATCTCCTTGTCGGGCCAGGGCGGGACGTTGGGCAGCGCGGGCTCGGGAGCGTCGATCGTGATGCCGGCCTTGGCGAAGAGGCCGATCTGGTTGGTGTCCTCTTTGGCGTGCGACTGCGCCCAGGCCAGCGACCTGTCGAGCACCTCGAAGAGCTGGCGGCGGCTGGCGCCGGTGAAGTCGAAGGCGCCGCACTTGATCAGGCCTTCGATGGTCTTCTTGTTGACCTGCGAGGACGGCTCGCTGCGCGGCTGTGGTTCGGTCGACGCCGGCACCAGCTTGAGCGCCCGGCGGCCGCCCCCCTCCCCGTTCGCCGCGGGACTGACGGCGATCGGCGCCGCGGAGCGGAACGCGAGCACGCGTTTGCAGAACTCGGCCAGGCTGGTGAACGGGCCGTCGGCGGTGCGCGCGGCGAGGATCGTTTCGACGGCTTTGCTGCCGACGCCGCGCACGGCGCAGAGGCCGAAGCGGATCGGGCGCAGGCCGTTGGCGTCGGCCTGGCCGAGGACGGTGAAGTCCTCACGGCTCTCGTTGATATCGGGCGGCAGGATGCGGATGCCGCGCTCGCGGCACTCGGCGATGTTCTTGAACGTCTTGTCGGTGTCGCTCATCTCGAGCGACAGGAGGCCCGCCATGAACTCTTCCGGGTAGTGCGCCTTGAGGAACGCGGTCTGGAAGGAGACCAGCGCGTAGGCCGCCGAGTGCGACTTGTTGAAGCCGTACATGGCGAAGGTCTCCATTTGATCGAAGATCTCGCCGGCCTGCTTCTCCGGGATCTTCTGCCGGCCCGCTCCGTCGATGAAGCGCTCGCGCTCCTTCTTCATCTTGACGGGGTCCTTCTTGCCCATGGCGCGGCGCAGATTGTCGGCGTCGCCCAGGCTGTACCCGGCCAGGACCTGCGCGATCTGCATGACCTGCTCCTGGTACACAATGACCCCGTAGGTCGGCTCGAGGATCGGCTCGAGCTGCGGGTGCGGGTACTTCACTTCTTCCTTGCCGTGTTTGCGCTTGATGAACTGCTCGACCATGCCGCTGTCGAGCGGACCAGGTCGGAACAGCGCCAGCACGGCGATGATTTCTTCGAAGTTGCTCGGCCGCAGCTGCGTGACCAGCTTGCGCATGCCGCCCGATTCCATCTGGAAGACGCCGACGGTATCGCCCTTGGCGACCAGCTTGTAGGTCTTCTTGTCGTCGAGCGGCAGCGTGGCGACGTCGATCTCGACCCCCCTGCCCACCCGGATGCGCTCGACGATCTTGTGCACCAGCGTCAGCGTCTTGAGGCCGAGGAAGTCGAACTTGATCAACCCGATCTCGTCGACGTGCGGGCCGGCGAACTGGGTCATGACGCTGCCTTCCTTGTCCATGAAGAGCGGCAGGTCTTCGACCAGCGGACGGCACCCGATGACGATGCCGGCGGCGTGCTTGGAGGCGTGGCGCAACAAGCCCTCGAGCTTGATGGCGTTCTCGAACAGCTGCTTCTCGCGGTCGCCCTTGTCGCGCAGCTCGCGCAGACGCGGCTCCATCTCCAGCGCCTTGACGAGCGGGAAATCCTTGCCCTGTTTCGGCGCCGGGTAGAGCTTGGCGATCTTGCCGGTGTCGGCGAAACCGAACTCGAGCACGCGACCGACGTCCTTGATCGCCGCCTTCCCCTTCAGCGTCCCGAAGGTGATGATCTGCGCGACGTGGTCCTCGCCGTACTTCTCGCGCACGTAGCGAATGACCTCGTCGCGGCGCTCGAAGCAGAAGTCCATGTCGATATCGGGCATCGACTTGCGCTCGGGATTGAGGAAGCGCTCGAACAGCAAGTTGTACGGCAGCGGGTCGAGGTCGGTGATGCGCAGGGCATACGCCACCAGGCTGCCGGCGGCGGAGCCGCGGCCGGGGCCGACCGGGATGCCCTGGCGCTTGGCGAAGTTGGTGAAGTCGGCGACGATGAGAAAGTAGCCGGCAAACCCCATCTCCTTGATGACGGCGAGCTCGGTCGCCAGCCGCTGCTGGTAGACCTCCTCTTGCGCCGCGACCCAGGTGAGCTGGGCGCGCAGCACCGCCAGCCGTTCCTCGAGGCCGGCGCGCGCGTCGCGCTCGAGCTGGTCTTCGAGCGTGATGCCCTTCGGCACCTGGAAGACCGGGAACTGATACTCGCCGAAGCGCATCTCGACGTTGCAGCGCTTTACGATGTCGAGCGTGTTGTCGATCGCCTCGGCGTGGCGCGGGAACGCCTTCACCATCTCCTCCGGCCCCTTGACGTAGAGCTGATCGGTGCCGAAGCGCCAGCGCTTCTCGTCGTTGAGCGTCTTGCCGGTCTGAATGCACAGCAGCACGTCGTGCGCCTTGTGGTCGTCGGGCTCCAGGTAATGGCAGTCGTTGGTCGCCACCAACGGCAGCCCGAGCTCGGTGGCGAGACTGATCAGCGCGGTGTTGGCGCGCTCCTGCTCGGCCAGATGATTGTCCTGGATCTCGACGTAGTAGCGGCCGTCGAACAGGGCCTGGTACTCCTGCATGACGCCGCGGGCGCGGTCGAGCGAGCCGAGGGCGATGGCCTGGTTGACCTCGCTGGCCAGACAGCCCGACAGCGCGATCAAGCCGCCGTTGAACTCGCGCAGCAGCTCCTTGTCGATGCGCGGTTTGTAATAGAAGCCCTCGGTGTAGCCGAGCGTAACCAGGCGGCAGAGGTTCTTGTAGCCCTGCTGGTTCATCGCCAGCAGAATGAGGTGGAAGTTCCCCGCCGTCTCGAAATCGTCGCCGCGCACCGCGCGCTGCTTCTCGCGCCGATCGCCAGGGGCGACGTACATCTCGCAGCCGATGATCGGCTGCACCCCCGCCGCCACGGCCGTCTTGTAGAACTCCACGGCGCCGAACATGTTGCCGTGGTCGGTCATCGCCACCGCCGGCATGCCGAGCGCTTTGACGCGCGGGATGAGATTGGCGATCTTGTTGGCGCCGTCGAGCAACGAGTATTGAGTGTGCAGGTGCAAGTGGGCAAAGCTCATACTCACTCCCACTCGATCGTCGCCGGGGGCTTCGAGCTGATGTCGTAGACGACGCGGTTGACGCCTTTGACTTCGTTGGTGATCCGCGTCGACATGCGGGCCAGGAGATCGGCGGGCAGGCGCGACCAATCGGCCGTCATGCCGTCGGCGCTTTCGACGGCGCGGATGGCGAGCACGTCTTCGTAGGTGCGCTCGTCGCCCATGACGCCGACGGTCTGCACCGGCAGCAGCACCGCGAACGCCTGCCAGAGTTTGTCGTACCAACCGGCGGCGCGAATCTCTTCGTCGATGATGGCGTCGGCCGCTTGCACGACGGCGACGCGTTCGGCGTTGACCGGACCGAGGATGCGAATGGCGAGCCCGGGGCCGGGGAACGGATGGCGGCCGACGATGGTGGCGGGCAAGCCGAGGGCGAGGCCGAGCTCGCGCACCTCGTCCTTGAACAGCTCGCGCAGCGGCTCGACGAGCTGCAGGCGCATGCGCTCCGGCAGGCCACCGACGTTGTGGTGGCTCTTGATCACCGCCGACGGGCCTTTGAACGACACCGACTCGATGACGTCGGGATACAGCGTGCCCTGAGCGAGGAACTCGACCTCGCGCAGTTGGCGCGCCTCTTCCTCGAACACCTCGATGAAGGTGACGCCGATGATGCGGCGCTTCTTCTCCGGCTCGGTGACGCCGGCGAGGTTCTTGAGAAACCGCGCCCCGGCATCGACGGCCTTGATGCGAAAGTGGCAGGCTTCAGTGAGGTAGCCCATCACGCGCGCCGCCTCGTCGCGGCGCAGCACGCCGTTGTCGACGAAGATGCAGGTGAGCTGGTCGCCGATGGCACGGTGCACGAGCGCAGCGGTGACGGTGGAGTCGACGCCGCCGCTCAGGCCGCAGACCACGCCCGAGCGGCCGACGCGGGCGCGAATGCGCTCGGTCTCGCGCTCGATGAAGTTCTCCATCGTCCAGTCGGCGGTGGCGTGGCAGATGCGGAACAGGAAGTTCTCCAACAGCTGCCGCCCGCGCGGGGTGTGCGCCACCTCGGCGTGGAACTGGATCGCAAAGCGGCGCCGCGCCGCGTCGCGGCACGCCGCCACCGGCGAGTTGGCGCTGTGCGCCAGCACCGTCCAGCCCTTCGGCAGCTGTTCGAGGCGGTCGCCGTGGCTCATCCACACCGGCGTGTGTTGGCCGACGGCAAAGCCCGCGAACAGGTCGTCGGCGTCGTCGACGATCAGCTCGGCGGGGCCGAACTCGCGGTGCGACGCGCGCGCCATGGCGCCGCCGTCCTGCTGCACCAGCACGCCCATGCCGTAGCAGATGCCGAGCACCGGCACGCCGAGATCGATGAGCTGCGGATCGGAGAGCGGCGCGTTCTCCTGATAGACGCTCGCCGGACCGCCGGAGAGGATGATGCCTTCGAGGTCCATCTGCCGCATGCGCTCGAGCGGCAGATTGAACGGGTGGAACTCGCAGTACACGTGCGCCTCGCGCACGCGCCGCGCGATGAGCTGGGTGTATTGGGCACCGAAATCGAGGATGAGAATCATGCGTGGCGCACCGAGTGAGAGCGGATCAGCGGTCGCCGGAGCGCTGGTAGTTCGGCGCCTCCTTGGCGATGAAGACGTCGTGCACGTGGCTCTCCTGCAGCGAAGCACCGGAGACGCGCATGAAGCGGCCGTTCTCCTGCAGGTCGCCGATGGTGCGACAGCCGCAGTAGCCCATGCCGGCCTTGAGGCCGCCGACGAGCTGGGCGACGATGTAGGTCAGCGGACCCTTGTGCGGCACGCGGCCCTCGATGCCTTCGGGAACCAGCTTCATCTGTTCGAGCTCGTCGTCCTGGAAGTAGCGGTTGCGGCTGCCCTCGCGCTCGCGCATGGCTTCCATCGAGCCCATGCCGCGGTAGAGCTTGTAGGTCCGCCCCTGGTACAGACTCGTCTCGCCCGGGCTCTCCTCGGTGCCGGCGAAGAGACTGCCGAGCATGACCGAATCGCCGCCGGCGGCGAGCGCCTTGGTGATGTCGCCGGAGAACTTGATGCCGCCGTCGGCGATGACGGGGATGTCGAACTCCCGCGCCACGCGCGCCGCCGCTGCGACCGCCGTCAGCTGCGGCACGCCGACACCGGAGATGACGCGCGTGGTGCAGATCGACGCCGGGCCCATGCCGACCTTGAGCCCGTCGGCGCCGGCTTCGCACAGCGCGCGCGCGCCGTCGGCGGTGGCGACGTTGCCGGCGATGATGTCGATGCCGGGGCAGTGCTCTTTGATTTCGCGCACGGTGTCGATGACGTTGCTCGAATGGCCGTGCGCCGTGTCGATGATCAGCACATCGGCGCCGGCCGCGACCAGCCGCTCGGCCCGCGTGCGCCGGTCCTCGCCCGTGCCGATGGCGCCGGCGACGCGCAGGCGGCCGAGGGCATCCTTGCAGGCATTGGGAAAGCGCGCCGTCTTCTCGATGTCCTTCACCGTGATCAGGCCGTGCAACCGGCCGTGGTCGTCGACGATGAGCAGCTTCTCGATGCGGTTGGCGTGCAGCAGGTCCTTCGCCTCTTCGAGACCGATGCCGGGACGGCCGGTGACGAGCTTGTCCTTGGTCATCACCTGCGACACCTTGCGGTCGAGGCGGCGCTCGAAGCGCAGGTCGCGGTTGGTCAGGATGCCGACCAGGTGGCCGTCCTGCGTCACCGGCAGGCCGGAGATGTGGTAGCGGCGCATGATCTCCAGGGCTTCGGCGATCGGCTGGTCGGGGTGCACGGTGACCGGGTCGATGATCATGCCGCTCTCGGACTTCTTCACCTTCTCGACCTCGAGGGCCTGATCGTCGATCGACAGGTTGCGGTGGATGACGCCGATGCCGCCCTCTTGAGCCATGGCGATGGCCATGGCCGATTCGGTCACCGTGTCCATCGCCGCGCTGACCAGCGGGATGTTCAGCGTCACCCGCCGCGACAGCCGCGTCGACACATCGGCGTCGCGCGGCAGGAAGTCGGAGTTGCCGGGCAGCAGCAGCACATCGTCGAACGTGTAGCCTTCCGGCATGTCGTAGCTGAACATCAGAACCTCCAACGCGCGCGCGATGGGGCGCCGGCGGCGCCGCTTCCAGCGCTCAACACGACGCAGACCAAGCCGGTGGTACCGACCGGCCGGACGCGCTCGATGACGAGTTTTTCGGGGGAACCCCTCCGAATGAGGGCAACCATGCCGTTAGGTACCAAAGCCCTACCGGTTTGGCAAGACACAGGCTGCCTCCACAAGATGTTGGGGTGTCCCGACCATGGAAGAGAACCACGGATAGACACGGACGGAGACTGATGGGAGCGCTTTTGGAGCCGTCCTATCCGCGTTCATCTGCGTCCATCCGTGGTTCTAGAGCAAGCCTGGTTGAGGTCCGCACCGCCGGCTGGCTATGGTGCGCGCATGGTGATCGAGCTCGACGGCGTCCGCCCGCAAGTCGATCCGAGCGCGTACGTGCAGGCGAGCGCGCAAGTGATCGGCGACGTGCACCTCGGCGCGCAGTCGAGCGTGTGGTTCAACGCCGTCATCCGCGGCGACGTGTTCCACATCCGCATCGGGGCGCGCACGAGCATTCAGGACAACGCCACCGTGCACGTCACTGGCGGGCGCCACGCGACGATCGTCGGCGACGACGTCACCGTCGGCCACGGCGCCATCCTGCACGGTTGCACGATCGGCAACCGCTGCCTGATCGGCATCGGCGCCATCGTGCTCGACCGCTGCGTGATCGCCGACGATTGCATGATCGGCGCCGGCGCATTGGTCACGCCCGGCACCGTCACCGAGCCCGGCTACCTCCTGCTCGGCAGCCCGGCGAAACCGGTGCGCCCGCTCACCGAGGCGGAGCGCCTGCACCTGCTGCACTCGGCACTGGGCTACGTCGCCAACGCGGCGCGCTATCGGGCGCAGGGGATTTGAAGCTGGCGCAGCGGCTCCCCCGCGTGGGGAGCCGCTGCCGTCCGTCTTCTATGCCTGGGCGCTCGGGCGCTTCTTGAACTCGGCGTGCCAGCGCACGATGTTGCCGAGGCTCGGGTCGACCGCGATGCCGGCGAATTCGGCGAAGTCGAGCGCGGCGAGCAGTGTGCAATCGGCAATCGTCGGGCGCTCCCCGGCGACAAATGGCCCCTTGCCGATGCGCTCGTTCAGCACCTGGAGCACGGCGCTCAGGCGCTGGCGCCCGTTCTCCGCGGCCTCAGCGGATTGCTTGACGCGGCCGGCGAAGAACGGGCTGGTGTTCTGGAAGATGGTCGCGACGCTGGAGAGCACGCCGAGCTCGGCGATGCGCTCGAGGGCCCGCACGTGGGCGCGCTCCAACGGCGTGCGGCCGATCATCGGCGGATCGGGATGCAGCTCTTCGAAGTACTCGATGATCGCCAACGACTCGGGAAGATAGGTCCCGTCGTCGAGCTCGAGCACCGGCAGGCCGCCGGAGGGGTTCTTCTTGAGGAACTCCGGCGTGCGCGTTCCGCCGCCGATGAGGTCGACGGGCTCGGTGGGCACCTTGAGGCCCTTCTCTGCCAGGTAGACGCGCACCTTCTTCGGGTTCGGGGCACCGACGAAATCGTATAGCTTCACGGTTCCTCCCTTGGCTGGGCGCCGCGCGCCAGGCCGTCGCGGCGGCTCGGTCGTGCGTCGCGCGATGATGTGTCGAGCTGAAAGCGTGAACCTATGCAGCCGCTTACCACCAGTCAATTAGCCCCGGGCCTGCCTTGACAGGTCCGTTCGGCCCGTGTGTGGGTGCAGGCGTGCTCGCGACCTCTCAGCCAGCGGCCTGCGGCCGCATGCCCACATGAGCGGCCCTGCCCCGCTGCAACAGCCGGCCCGCGTGCGCGCGGCCTTGCGCCGCCATGGGCTGCTGCCGCGACCGGCGCCGCTGCGCCGCGTGCTGGGGGCGCAGGGCCTGCACTTCAGCGCCCGGCAACGAGGTCGAGATCTACGCCGACGGCGCCACGGCGCTCGCCGCCATGGAGCAGGCGATCGCGGCGGCGCGGCAGCGGATTCACCTCGAGGTCTACATCCTGCGCAGCGACACCACCGGCCGTCGCTTCATCGACGCGCTCGCCGCGCGCGCCCGGGCCGGCGTCGCCGTGCGCCTGCTCTACGACGCCTTCGGTTCGTACGGACTGGACGCCGCGGCGCTGGCCCCCCTGGTCGACGCGGGCGGCGACGTCGTCGCCTTCAATCCGCTGCGCCCCACCTATCCGCGCTGGCTGCCGCGCCGGCGCGACCACCGCAAGATTCTGGTCGTCGACGGCGCGGTCGGCTTCGTCGGCGGGCTCAACATCGGCGACGAGTACGACGCCGGGCCGGCCGACGGCGCGCGCTGCTGGCGCGACACGCACCTGCGCCTGACGGGGCCGGCGGTGGCCGACCTCGAAGCCGTGTTCCTCGAGAGCTGGTTTCGCGCCGACGCCCCCGAGCTGCCATGGCGAAGCCTGCTGGTCGAACCGACGGTCGGGCGGGATGGCGCAGAGCACTGCGCGGTCGTCGCCGACGGGCCGTCGTACCACCGCCGCGTCATGCGCGACCTCCTCGTCATGGGCCTCGAGCGGAGCACCGCAGAGGTGCTGCTGACGTCGCCGTATTTCGCGCCCGACCACAAGGTGTTCCAGGCGCTGACGGCCGCCAGCAGGCGCGGGGTCCGCGTCGCCCTGCTCCTCGCCGGCCTCACCGACCACCCCATCCTGCGCCGCGCGGTGCGCGCCCTGCTGCCGCGCCTGCTCGCCGCCGGCGTCGAAGTCTACGAGTACGAGCGCTCGATGATGCACGCCAAGTCGACGGTGGTGGACGCGGCGTGGGCTATCGTGGGGACGTCGAACCTCGATCGACAGAGCTTCGAGCACAGCTACGAGGTCAACCTGGTGTTCGATTCGGGCCGTGTACCAGAGGAGCTCGCGGCGCTGTTCGCGCGCGACCTCACCGGCGCCATACGAATCGACGAGGGGACCCTCGCCCGGCGCAGCTGGCGGGTGCGACTGGTCGACTGGTGCGCCGCCCTGGTGCTGAAGGTCATTTGAGCGCCGCGGCGAGCTCGCCGATGACGGCGCGGATCGGCAGGTGATCCGAGGCCAGGCGCGCCTCGCGGCTGCGGTGCACGACGAGGTCGCGCAAGGCGCTGCGCGGCTCGACCCAGATGCGGTCGAGGGCGAACACCGGAAAGCGCGCGGGAAAGGTGCGCAGACCGGGCGTGCGGCCGAAGCGCGCGTGGACGCGGCGCAACAGCGGCGCGCCGTCGAGCCATTCGTTGAAATCCCCGAGCAGCACGATCGGCTCGCCGGCGGTGCCGCGCAGCAGCGCCAACAGCCGGCGCATCTGCACCTGGCGCTCGCGCGGCCCGAGACCGAGATGGGCCGCGACGATGCGCAGGCGCACGCCGCCGACGGAGAGGTCGACATCGAGCGCCGCGCGCCGCTCGCGACCGCGCACGCTCAGATCGTGATGGCGCACCGCGACCAGCTCGTGGCGAATCAGCAGGCCGTTGCCGTAATGGCCCCGATGGTTGCGCAGCACCGGCCCCGGCACGGCGACGTAGCCGGTCGCGGCGGCGAGAAAGGCGAGCTGATCGACGCCGTGCTCGACATGGTAGCGGGCGTCGACCTCCTGCAGGGCAACGACATCGGCCTCGAGCTGACGAATGACCGTCGCGACTCGTTCCGGATCGTGGCGCCGGTCGCGGCCGATGCACCGGTGCACGTTGTACGACGCCACCACCAGTGGCGGTGCGTGCAGGCGGCGGTGCCGCACCGTCTTTTCCTCGCGGGCGGATTCTGACAAGGTAGTGCGGTCAGAGTAGCAGACGGCTCGAGCAACGGAAGGAGTCGCAAGCGCATGCGAGAAGTCTTCATCGTCGAGGCAGTGCGCAGCCCCATCGGCCGCCGCAAGGGCGGTCTGGCCGGGATGCATCCCGCCGACCTGCTCGGCGCCGTACAGCGCGCCGCAGTGGAGCGCGCCGGAGTCGATCCCGCCGCCGTCGGTCAGGTCATCGGCGGCTGCGTCTCGCAAGTCGGCGAGCAGTCGTTCAATACCGCGCGCACCGCGTGGCTGGCGCAGGGCTTTCCGATGGAAGTCCCGGCGACGACGGTCGACAGCCAGTGCGGTTCGAGCCAGCAGGCGACGACCCTCGCCGCCGGCCTGATCGGCGCGGGGATCGAGGACCTCGTCCTCGCCTGCGGCGTCGAGATGATGACCCGCGTGCCGCTCGGAGCGAACATGAAAGGCGGCTCGCCCCTCTCGCCCGCCTACGCCCAGCACTACGCCTACGCCTCGCAATTCCAGGGGGCGGAGATGATCGCCACCGAGTATGGCATCTCGCGTGCGGACACCGACCGCTTCGGCTTGCGCAGCCAGACGCTGGCCGTCCAGGCGTGGGAGGAAGGCCGCTTCGCCCGCGAAGTGGTGCCGATCGAGGCGCCCCAGCTCGACGAGAACGGCAGCCCGACCGGCGCCACCCGCACGGTGGCGCGCGACGAGGGCCTGCGCCAGACCTCGCTCGAGAAACTCGCCGCGCTCAACCCGGTCGAGCCGGGCGGCGTGCACACGGCGGGCACCTCGTCGCAGGTCTCCGACGGCGCCTCGGCCGTTCTGCTCGCCTCGCCCGAGCGCGCCCGCGCGTTGGGGCTGAAGCCGCGCGCCCGCATCGTCGCCACGACCCTGGTCGGCGTCGATCCGGTGACGATGCTCAAGGGCCCGATTCCCTCGACGCACAAGGTGCTGGCGCAGGCCGGGCTGCGCATCCAGGACATGGACGTCTGCGAGGTCAACGAAGCCTTCGCCTCCGTCGTCCTCGCCTGGATAAAGGCGCTCGAACCCAATCCGGAACGGGTCAACCCGAACGGCGGCGCTATCGCGCTCGGGCATCCCACCGGCTGCACCGGCGCGCGGTTGATCACCACCGCGCTGCACGAGCTCGAGCGCACCGGGCGCCGCTATGGCCTGATCGCCATGTGCTGCGGCGGCGGACTCGGCACCGGCACCATCATCGAGAGACTCTGACGCCGGTTCACCCCGCCCTTTCGCCGACACATTCCCCCTGCAGATACTGAACGGAAAGGAGCATCCCCATGGCCAACTCAGTCGGGTATCACGAACCCTTGGACAAGCTGCGCGAGGAAACGCTGGACAACCACCGCGGGCTCACCTCGATGATGGAGGAGCTGGAAGCCGTCGACTGGTACGACCAGCGCGTCGACGCCGCCAGCGACCCGGAGCTCAAGCAGATCCTGGCGCACAACCGCGACGAGGAGAAGGAACACTTCGTCATGATGCTCGAGTGGCTGCGCCGCCGCGATCCGAAGATGTCGGCCGAGCTGAAAGAGCGGCTCTTCACCAAGACCTCGATCGTGGCGCAGGAGGCGGCGGACAAAGGCGGCGCCGCGAGCGCCGCGCCGGCGCCAGCTGACGGTTCGCTGGGTATCGGCAGCCTGAAGGGCGCGGAGGACCTATGAACAACCTGCGTCGTAAACAGGCGCCAATCTCGAGCGCGGCCTGGCAAGAGATCGACAAGGAAGCCACCCGCGTCCTGAAGCTGAGGCTGGCGGGGCGCAAGCTGGTCGACTTCAACGGGCCGCTGGGAACGCATGCCGCCGCGGTCAACACCGGCCGCGTCGAAGGCTTGAGCGGTGGACCGGTCGCCGGCGTCGAGGCCAAGCGCCGGCAGGTGCAGCCGCTGGTCGAGCTGCGCGCGACCTTCGACCTGAACCGCGAGGAGCTCGATGCCGTCGAGCGCGGCGCCAAGAATCCCGAGCTGGCACCGCTGGTCGAGGCGGCGACGCGCATGGCGCAGGCCGAGGACACCATGGTCTTCCACGGGTATCCCGCGGGCGGAATTCAGGGCATCGACAAGGCGTCCGCGCACGCCGCGGTGCCGCTCTCCACCGATTACGAACAATATCCGCGCGCGGTTTCCGAAGCGACGCGGTTGCTGCGCACGGCTGGCGTCGACGGGCCGTACGGCATCGCCCTGGGTCCGCGCTGTTACAGCGGCATCATGCAAGCGACGGCGCATGGCGGCTATCCGATTCTCGAGCTGGTGCACCGGATCATCGACGGCCCGGTGGTCTGGGCGCCGGCGGTGAACGGGGCCATGATCGTCAGCATGCGCGGCGGCGACTACGAGCTGACCGTCGGCCAGGATCTTTCGATCGGTTACCTCAGCCACACGGATACCAGCGTGCGGTTGTACCTCACCGAAAGCGTCACGTTTCAGGTTCTGACGCCTGAAGCCGCCGTTGCCCTCGTCTACGACAGCGCCGAGACAAAGGGCGCGGGCAAGGGCAAGTAGAGCGGCGCGCTGCGACTCGCGCGCGGTGAGCGATCTCTATCGCTTGCCGCGCGCGGCGCGGGGCGCCTTGCCGCGTGCGCGGCGCGGCGTCTTGCCGCGCGCCGTACGCGGCGGCTTGCTGCGCGCGGCGGTGGTCGGCTTGCCGCGCGCCACTCGAGGCGCTCCAGCGGGCGCGCCTGCTGGAGCGGGCCGCGCGCCGAGGCTGCGCCGCTCACGGGCGCGGAAGCGCAGGCGCAGGGGCGTCCCCTCGAGCTGAAAGGCGCCGCGCAGCTGGTTGACCAGGTAGCGCTCGTACGAGGTCACCACCAGATCGTGTCCGCCGGCGAAGATGGTGATCGTCGGCGGCGCCGTCGCGGTCTGGGTAGCGTAGAAGAAGCGGGGGCGCTTGCCGCGCACGGCCGGCGGGGCCTGGGCCGCGACGCTGCGCTCGATGACCTGGTTGAGGCGCGGCGTCGGCAGATGGGCGCGATAGCTGGCCGCGACGCCGTCGAGCGCGCGCCAGATGCGGCCCACACCGGCACCGGTCAGGGCCGAGATGAACAGCTTCGGAACGACCTGAAAACTCGGGTAGCGCCGGTCGATGCCCTCGACCATGGCGGCGCGCGTGCGCCGGTCGCCGTCGACCGCGTCCCACTTGTTCACCACCAGCAGCAGCGCCCGCCCGCGCTCCCAGGCGTAGCCGGCGATGCGCGCATCCTGTTCGGTCATGCCCTCCACGGCATCGACCACCAGCAGACCGATCTCCGCTCGCTCGAGGGCGCGCAAGGCGCGCACGACGCTGGCCCGCTCGACGTGCGCCGTGACCCGTCCCCGGCGCCGCACGCCCGCCGTATCGATGAGCAGATACGGGCGCCCCTCGTGCGTGATCGCCGTATCGATCGCGTCGCGCGTCGTGCCGGGCACGTCGGTGACGATGGCGCGCTCGTACCCGAGCAGGCGGTTGAGCAGCGACGACTTACCGACATTCGGCCGGCCGATGATCGCCACCGCCGTCGGCGGCTCGCCGGCCTGCAGCGCCGCCTCGGGCGGCGGCAAACACGCCAACACGGCTTCCACCAGGTCGCCGACGTTGACGCCGTGCTCGGCCGAGATCGGGTACACCCGCTCGATGCCGAGCGAGAAGAACTCGCTCTGCAGCGCGTCCTGCTTCGGCGTGTCCATCTTGTTGACCGCGGCGAACAGCGGCTGCGGCAGACGGCGCAGTTGCTCGGCCAGGGCTTCGTCGAGCGGGTTCAACCCCGAACGCCCGTCGAGCACCAGGATCACGACGTCGGCTTCCTGGGCGGCGATCAGGCTCTGGGCGCGGACCGCCTTGTTCATCGCCTCGTGCTCGTCGGCCTCGAATCCGCCGGTGTCGACCACCAGCACGCGCCGGCCGTCGAGATCGGCGATGCCGACGTTGCGATCGCGCGTCACGCCGGGCATCGGCGCGACGAGGGCGCGGCGCGAGCGCGTCAGGCGGTTGAAGAGCGTCGACTTGCCGGTATTGGGCCGTCCGACCAGCGCCACCACGGGCAAACGCTCCAGCTCTTCGGCCCGCGGCAAGCGATCGCCGCGCCCCAGCGCCGGCGGCTCGTCGTCGGGAACGACCAGCTCGTCGGCGTCGGCAGCCCGCCTCATAGCCCGAACTCCCGCAACCGCGCGACGTGCTTGGTCCAGTCGGCCTGCACCCGCACGTACAGCTCCAGGAACACGCGCTGGCCGATCAGCTCCTCGATCTCCGGCCGCGCCGCCTGGCCGATGGCCTTGATGCGCTGGCCCTTCTCGCCGATGATGATCGGCTTCTGCGAGTCGCGCTCGACGTGGATGGTCGCTTTGATGACGACGATCTTCTTCTCCGGCTTCTCGGTGAACTCGTCGACCGTCACGGCGATCGAGTAGGGGATCTCGTCGCGCGTCTCGAGCATCACCTTCTCGCGCACGATCTCCGCCGCGATGGCGCGCTCCGTCTCGTCGGTGACCGCATCGGCCGGATAGTAGGCCGGCCCCTCGGGCAGCCGCGCCAGGACGGCGGCCAGCAAGGTGTCGACACCCTCGCCAGTGCGCGCGCTGATGGGCACGATCTCGGCGTCGGGCAGCAGAGCGGCGATTTCCTGAATGCGCGGCAGCAGCCGCGCCTTGGGGCCGGTATCGATCTTGTTCAGCCCCACCACGACCCGCGGCGCCATCGGCGCCAGCAACGCTGCCACCTCGCGGTCGGCACCATCGAGGGACGAACCAGAGTCGACCAGCCACAGCGCCACGTCGGCGTCGCGCGCGCTCTGCTCCGCCTGTTGCACCATGCGCTCGTTGATGAGGTCGCGCGCGCGGTGGATGCCGGGCGTATCGACGAAGATCAGCTGCGCGTCGGGCAGGGTCTTGATGCCGAGCACGCGGCGGCGCGTGGTCTGCGGCTTGGGCGTGACGATGGCGATCTTCTGCCCGAGAATGCGGTTCAGCAACGTCGACTTACCGACGTTGGGGCGGCCGACGATGGCGACGAAGCCGGAGTGGTGGGTGGAGCTGGACTGCGTCAAAGGTTCGGCTTCCCGGGCGGAGACAGAGCCGGCGGGAGGGGCCGGGCTCAGAATTGGTTGTGCGCGGTCTCCAGCGAGGGCTTTTCCTGCTTCACCGGTGAGAAGTTCGATTTCGGCTGCTTGAGGTGCAGCGGATCGGCGAACAGGCGCATCAGCAGCCCGGTCGGCAGCACCATCGCCACGTAGACCATGAGCATGATGAACCGGGTCTGCACGACGCCAATCGAGTGGGCCGCCTTCTTCCAGCGCTCCAGGACCCGACGCGGGAAGCTCTCACTGCTGCCGGCCTCGTGTTCGACCGATGTCGGTACCGTTGCGCTCACTGCACTTCCGTTTCCCATCTGGGTAGTTATGACAGCCTGGCCCTGGTCACTCAAGCGCGAAGGCAATTCAGGCCGAGGCTTCGATATGCCCGGGGCGGAAGATGACCTTTTTGTCCTTCACCACCAGCTGCTCGCTGAGAAACAGCTGCACGGCCTGCGACAGGACCTTGCCCTCCAGCTTCTTGCCGCGCGCCTTGACCTCGTCGAGGGTGTCCTCGCCGACGCGAATGTGGAAAACATCCTGCAGAATCACCGGCCCCTGGTCGAGTTGCTCGGTCACGAAGTGAGCCGTGCACCCCGACACACGCACGCCCTCTTCCCAGGCCTGCTTGTACGCGTTGGCACCCGGGTGGTACGGGAGGAGGGATGGGTGAATGTTGATGATGCGGTTGCGGTATTGCGCCACCATCTCGGGTCCGATGATCTGCATGTACCGAGCGAGCACGACGAGATCTGGCCGGCAGTCGCGCAGTTGCGCGAGCAGAAACGCCTGATGGGCCGCCTTGTCGGCGGAGGGGTACGAATGGAACGGGATGCCCGCCGCGCCGGCGATACCGCGCAGGTCCTCGTGATTGGACAGCGCGACGACGAAATCGCCCGCCATCAGCCCCGCAGCGTGGTCGGCGATCAGCTGCTGCAGGCAGTGCGCCTCTTTGCTGACCAATACGGCGACGCGCTTGCGGTCGCGCTCGCCGCGCAGGCGCACCGAGATCTCCATGTGCGTCTCGGTGCCGATCTCCTTCAGCCCCAGGATCAGCTCGTCGAGCGCGATCGCCACGTCGCTCAGATCGACCAGCATCGTCATGATGAACAGGCCTTCCATGACCCGCTGCTCGATATCCTCGATGTTGATGTCGTGGGACGCCAGGTAGGTCGAGATGCGGGCGACGACGCCCTTCTGGTCGCGCCCGATGATCGAGATGACGGCGAGGTTTTTTCGCGTGCTCATGGCGGGGGTTGGGGCCGTGCGCCGTACCATAGGGGCTCCCGTCAGCCGGGTCAATTCACGTCGCCACGGCGCGCCACGGACGATCAGGTAGGACAGACGCCGCGCGGAAGCGCGGCCCTCCAGGCGAGCGCGAAATGAGAATGCCGGCCGACCCCAGTGCCGCCGGGCTCGACTGGAACGTCGTCGTGACGGCGCGCGCCGGCTGCCTGCGCTCGGTGCGCAACGCGTTGCGCGGCCTCATCCGCTTGCGCCGCGGCGGCTACCGCAACGTCATGGTCGGCCAGGTGGACGACGTGGCGGCCTTCCTCGCCGCGGTCGGCGAGCGCGGCGAGAGCCACCCGTATCTCGGCAACTGGCTCAGCCGCCTGTCGCCGGTCGAGCGCACGTTTCCGGTCGACCCGGCGACGTTCGACGCGCAGCTGGCGGTCGAAGCGGCACCGTTCCTCGACCGCCTGGCCGGACAGAGCTTCCACGTCCGCATCGAGCGCCGCGGTCACAAGCGCATCATCGACACGCAGGTGAGCGAGCGCGCGCTGGGCTCTGCCGTCTACGACACCCTCAAGGCGCGCGGCGACGCCCCGGTGGTGAAGTTTGCCGACCCGGATGCCGTCCTGGTGGTCGAGATGCTCGGGGATACCGCCGGGCTGGGCCTGGTCACCCGCGAAATGCGGACGCGCTGCCCGTTCGTCAAGATCACCTGAACGGGCTCAGCCCCCCCAGCCCCATTTCACCTTGTTCGCGGCGATTTCCTCCGCGCTCGGTTTGCCCTTCTCCTCGTGCGGCGACACCTCGAACTGGCCGCTCAGCTCCATGATCTTGTAGTTGAGCGGGGTGTCGTCCTTGAACACATCGGGCACCGCTGCCTCCTCGAAGATGGCTTGCCAGGGGCACTCCGGCTCGCAGGCCCCGCAGTCGATGCACTCGTCGGGATGGATGTAGAGTTGATTGGGAAACGCCGCGCGATCGTCCCCCGTATAGCGGTAGATACAGTCCACAGGACACACTGCGACACAGGCGGTGTCGACGCAGTCGCGACACAAACGGGTGATGATGTACGCCATTTCCTCCTCCTTCGCACGGCCGCCTCAGGGGCGCGCCGCCTGGTTCCGGTTGATGTCAGCAAGGCTGGCCACCAGCCCCTGCCGGTCGGCCAGCTCACCGACGGAGATGCTCTCCAAGTAGTCGCGCAACACCTGCTGCGCCCCCTGCCACACCTCGCGCTGCGTGCACACTGAAGCGAAGCCGCAAAATCCATCGCGCTGCTCGACGCAATCGATCAGCGACAGCTCGCCCTCGACGCACTCGTAGACGGCGCGCACCGAGATATGCGCCGCCGGTCGGCCGAGGCGAAAGCCGCCGCGCGCGCCGGTGACCGACTCGAGCAAGCCCGCCGCCACGAGGCGGCGCAGGATCTTCGACAGGTAGTGCGGCGGCACCGCCTGCTGCGTCTGGATTTCCACCCGCGTCACTACCCGTTCCAGCGGTTGAGCCGCCAGGTAGCACACCGCGCGCAGCGCATAGTCGACTCGCCGCCCGACGTTCATCAGCGAGCTGCGCTGGAGGGGGCGCACCGCCGGTGCTGCGGTGCCCGTTTGGCACCGGCCGATCTCTTCCCGTCTCATGAACTGATGTGCCCCGGATCGCGCCGCAAGTTTTCTCGTATAGTCGCGGCCGCTCCGTGCTGTCAACGCGAAGCGCGTCGGCGGCCCACCTTGCGCACCGGCTGGAATTGGATCAGCGTGTTGACTGTCGACAGAGTGAGGTTCCGTTATGTACTTGACTGAGATTCTGACTCGCTGCAGCCGCATCGAAGCGCGTATGGCTCGGCTCTACCGCACACTCGGCAATCGATTCGCCGACGCCGGCGAGATCGTCCGCCTGTGGCGCGAGTTCGCGCTCGAGGACGAGACCCATGCCGACGTCCTGCGGCGCGAGCAGCTGAACCTCGACCAGGACGGCGACGCCGGTCCCTTCCTGCCCGAGTATCAGGCGCGCCTGGACGAAGCCGACCGCCTGCTCGACGACTTCGAGACGCGCGTGCACGCCGCGCACACGGCCGACGAGGCGCGAGCGCTATCGCCGGCCCTGCAGCAATCCACGCTCGAAGATCTGTACGACGATCTGGTGATCCAGGGGCCGCCGGCCTTCAAGCTCGTCTGCGAGCGGCTCGAAGCCGCGTTGGCCAATCACCCGGCCGCGACCGTGCCCGGTGTGCCGCAGCGCCGGCGCCGAGAGCGCGCCCAGGTCCGCCCGGCGCCCTGAAAAAACAAAGGGGCGGGTGGGTTGCCCCACTCGCCCCTTCACGTTCCGATTCTGCCCGCGCGGTTACGGCAACGTGATCAGATCAGGCGCCGAACGGTCGCCTGTGAAGTGCACGTTGAAGTCCGCCGTATGGATACTGTTCGCCATCGGATGGGACTGCAGGGTGTGGTACTCGCGCGCTACCGCGATCGCGCCGCTGCCGATCGGCGTCAGGCGCGTGTGGCCGGTCAGGGTCCCACCTACTCCCGCGCTGAAAATCGAGCGCGAAGGCTGCGTGGTGTCGATGTCGCTCAGGAAGACCTTCTGCTTGCAGTTCAGGCTCTTGCTGGTCGAGAAACGCTGCTCGAACTCGTTGTAAACCAAATACTGCACGACGGCCGTGCCTGGGATCTGGCGCAGCAGATCTTGGGTGCACGGCACCATGATCAACTCGGTTTGGATGGTCGCTCCGTCGAGCGGGCTCTCGACGAAATCGAAGAAGTGATTGAGGGTCAGAATGTTCGGACAGCCCTCGTACTCCGGCTCATCGCCACCGATGACCAGCTCGTCGTCGCTGTTGACCGCGCCCGGAATCGCGAGGATGCCGACCGCGTTGTACTTTGACACATCGGTCGTGTCGGACTCGTCAAGTCTGAAGTTGTACGTCGTCGCCTCGCCCTTCAGAACGTTGCGGTCGACCGGCTCGCCGCGATCGTTGACCGAAATGCACTTGAGCGCGCCGTCGAACGGCAGCTCGGGCACCGGCGGAATGCGGCTGCCGGCATTGCTGCTGCCGCGGATGCCGCGGCGGTTGACCCCGTCGAGCGGAAAGTCGACCAAACCGTCACGGACGCGCCAGCCAAGCGGTTGGCGCGGGGTCAGGTAGACTTTGAAGTCGACCTCGTCCCACTCGGGGAGACACAACCCGCAACCCGCCCCACTGCAGCAGTCGGTCGCACCGAGACACACCTGACCGGTGTTGCTGCAGTGCGAGTTCGCGTTCTCGTAGAAACAGTGAGCAATCGCCGGGTCGGCCGACGTGTTGCTCAGCTGGATGACCGTTTCATTGTCGTTGAAAACCAGAATGTCCGGAAACACCACGACCGCTGCCGGCCGATCCGACGCGACCTCGCCGGCAGCCGGGCTCACGCCACTGCACGCGAGTGCCAAAGCCGTGACCACCGCCCCGCTCGCCCATCTCATCTGTCGCATGCTTCGCTCCTCCGCCGCTCGCTAAATGGGGTGGCTATTGAAGCTGCTCGCTGGGAATGACGATCAGGTCCGGACCAGGCCGGGCGCCTTCGTTGTGCACGTTGACGGCCGCCGTCGCCGAGTCCGTACCCGGATCCGCCGGATCGCCGTTGAAGTGGCGCTCGTTTGCCACCACCATGAAGCCCGAATCGGTCCCGCGCGACGGCCGCATGCGCGTCTGCACGAAGGTGCGGTCCAGCGGTCCCGGCTGCAATCCAGCGACTGGCCCGCGCGTGTTGAACACGTTCGAGATCTCGCTCAGCTGCAACTCGGCCCAGCACGTCACCGTGGTCGACGCCGAGAAGGCCGACTCGAACTCGTCGTACACTTCGAACTGGATCGTGACGCTCTCCGGGATCTGCGTCTCGAAGTCCTGCGCGCACGGCACCACCGTGATGCTCGTCCGCACCTGCGAGCCCGCGCCCAGCACCGGGTCTTCGGTCCCGTACGCCTCGTGGTTCAGAATCCAGGTGTCCGGGCACGCGTTGTACTCGGCACCCAACGGGCATTCGTCCGTCGGCTCGCCACCCAGGCACAGGAACGGATCGTCGTTCAACGTCTCGAGCCCGATGACGCCCAGCGCGTTGTACTTCGCCACATCGCCTGTCGTACCCGGGCAGTCGGAGTTCTCGCTGCAGCTGGTTGTCGTCGCGCCGCGGCAGAAGCCCGTCTCGAGGCACGGCTCGACGAACAGAATGGTCGCCTCACCCTTGAGGTGATTGCCGGCCAGCGGTGCGCCCGAGGCGTCGACCTCGACACACTTCAGCTCGCCCGTGAAGTCCTCGACCACCGGCGGCACCCGCCCCGGATCGAAGCCCGCTCCGTTGCACTCGAAGTTCGGCACCGGGAAGTTGGCGCAGACGTCGTCCGCCGCGTTCACCAGACGGCCTTCCGACACCACCCAGTGCGTCGGCTGCTGCTTGGTCAGCCAGATGTCGAAGTCGATCTCCGTCCACTGCGGCGGATTGAGCGGCCCCTGTGGCTGCGTCACATCCGTCAACGCCCCGTTCACGTAGAAACAGTGCGCGTGCACCATCGAGTTGGAGGTGTTGGTGATCTGGATGATCGTGTCGCGCGTCCCGTCGGCGATGACCTTCGGAAACACCAGGATCGACGCGCTGCGCTCCGTCGTCACATCGGCAACCGCCCCACTGGCCAGCACTCCCACCAATGCCGCCGCCATGAGCCCGATTCGCCCTCGCTGCCTGAACATGATTGCTCTCCTTCCCCCCGCTACGCGGGGCCGATGTGCGCGCGAGTAAGCCGCCCACGTTATGTTGGGCGTTCCGAGGCGTCGCCAACTGGAAAAATGCGCCGCCCCGGCACTCACGCCGGCGAGACTCTACTCGGAAACCGAATTTTGTCAAGAAATCCGGCAGCCCCTTCGATCAATCCCCTTTTTCCAGACGCTTTTTGACCGTCGTGAGGTAGGAGTGCACGGCATCCGCCGACTCCTGTTCGACGAACGATTTGATCAACCCTTGCAGCAAGCGCGGGATGGGCGTCTCGGGCGCCACCATCTGGCGCAACACGACCCGGGTCGCATCGGGTGCGGTCGCCTCCAGCTGGATCCGGCCGCTGACCTCTGTATTGTCGCCGTCCGCCGACAAGCTCTCGAACGTGATGCAGTCCTTGCCATTCCCCTCGTAGCGGGCCGTGTAGCACACGGTCAGGCTGACCGGGCCCGACGAGCGCTCCTCGAACAGGAATCGGTAGGTGTCCTTTTTGACCCGCTTACACGTTTGCAAGCCGGGGATGCAGACCGAGGAGCCGACGACGTCCCACAGGTACTGATAGGCGCGCTTCAACGGCACGCGTACGGTCACGGAACGCTCTACCTCGGTCGGGAACTTCGCCACGGAGATCCTCCTGCGGGCGGCTGGCGGGTGAAGCTACCCCCCGAGCGGTTCGCCGGTCAAGCCCGCGCCCAACCGCCCGTCGCGCGACCGCGTCCAACTGAAAAATCTTCGCCGTGGCGCGGCGTCATGGCGGCGGGTACGGGCTTGACGCGAAAGGCCCGAGAAGCATACAAGGACCCGGCGTCAACGGGGGACGATGGGGCCATACGGGCAGTTTTTGCATTCGGGGGGAGGCATGCGAATGAAGCGGCTCTGCAGCGCAGCGCTCGTGCTGGCGATGCTCGCACAGGCTGGATGCGGCGCCGTGCAGAAACCCTCGTGGAGCAAGCCGTGGGGCCGCGGCGCGTGGATCCCCGCCTTGGTATGCGGCGCGATCGGGACCGGCGTCGGCATCGCCATTCAGGACCAGCGCCAGGGCTGCTCCACCGTGACGGTCAACGGCGTCCGCAACCGCGCCTGCGACGACGACGATTTGTGGAAGGGCGCCGTGGTCGGATTTCCGGCCGGCTTCGTGCTCTGCGGGCTGCTCGGTCACGTCTTTCTCGATCCCACGCCCGAACCGACGTTCCCGCCGCCGCCGCCGCCGATCGAGACGCCCACCCCGGCGCCCGAAGCGCCGGCGCCGGTGGTCAAGCAGCGCATCGTGCTGCGCGGCGTCAACTTCGACTTCGACAAGAGCGACATCCGCGAGGACTCGCGGCCGATCCTCGACGAAGCCGTGTCGCTGCTCGCCGACCACCGCGACGTGCTGGTCATCGTCGGAGGGCATACCGATGCGCGCGGCACCGAGGCCTACAACCAAGCCCTGTCCGTACGCCGCGCCGAAGCCGTGTTCCGCTATCTCGTCAACCGCGGCATCGCCCCCGAACGCCTGCGCACCGAGGGCTTCGGTGAGTCGAAGCCCGTCGCCGACAACGACACCGACAGCGGCCGCGCACGCAACCGGCGCGTCGAGTTGCGCGTCATGCCGTGAGCGCGCCCGTTGCGCGGCGGCACAGGACACACGCCGACTATTGACGCCGTCGGCGAATGGCCGTAGCAAGTCAAGGGACACCAAAAATATCGAGGGTCTGCGCCCCGCACGGGGCGCACTGCGACGAGGAGGGAGTTCAATGAACGGTCGTATTCCGCACGTCTGGAGGCACGGCGTGCTCGCGTCACTCATGCTCGGCATCGCCTCGACTGCTGCCGTGGCAGACGTCGAGCCGGGCACCGTGGTCACCAAGGCCAACGCCGACCTCGTCAAGGATCTGGTCTCGCCCGGCGTGATCTGGTGCCTCGAGCACGGGCTGCAGATGAAGATCGTGCCGTACAAGAAGATCGAGTGGGACAAGGCCTTCGCCGAGGCGACCGAGAAGCACGCCGGGCAGACCAAGCTCTCCGATGACGGCCGCCAGCTCGTCGGCCACGTCACCGGCCTGCCCTTCCCGCAACTCGACCCGAACGACCCGCAGATCGCCCTGAAGATCATGTTCAACTACGAGTACAAGGGCTACACGACGGACGATCAGGACCTGCGCAACTTCGACGCCGACACCGGTCCGGTGTCGGACGGGCCGATGGAGGTCGAGCGCCACTTCATCCTCGATCACCTGCGCACGCTCTGGTACACCGCCCGCCTCTACGTCGACCCCAAGCCCGAGCTGCCGAACCCGGAGGCCGTGCGCGCCAAGCAGTCCCTGCATCCGATCCTCGAGCCCTTCGACCTGAAGGGCGTCGGCCTGACCGGCATTCGCTACCTCGACCCCGACCGGCAGGACGACACCTGGCTCTACCTGCCCCAGCTGCGCCGCGTCCGGCGTCTGTCGAGCGCGCAGCGCTCGGATGCCCTCTTCGGTCAGGACACCGACGTCGACAGCTACGGCGGCTATGCCGGCCAGATTCCGTGGTTCGAGTGGAAGTACCTCGGCGAGAAGACGGTCCTCGGCTCGTTCCACGCCGAAACCTTCCCGGTCAAGTTCTGCGACGGCGGCGGCGACTTCGTCTTCTGCGACACCTGGGAGAAGCGCCAGGTCTACGTGCTCGAAGGTACGCCGAAGCAGGCACAGTACGCCTACGGCAAGCGCGTCCTGTACATCGACAAGGAAACCTACCGCATCGCCTTCAGCGACATTTACGACCGCGCCGGGCAGCTCTGGAAGGTGTGGATCAACCAGTTCGGCTTCCGCAAGCGCGCCGCCCCGGGCTACGGCATCGAGTATCCCGACGAGATGCCGTACACGCACAGCATCACGATGGTCGACATGCAGCTCAACCACGCCACCCGCGCCGCGCTGCCCAGCTCGAAGTATCCCGGCGAAGAGGGCTGGTATTTCAACCAGGGCGAGAAGACCGGCCTCACCGAGGAGTTCTTCACCATCGCCCACATGATCGAAGCCAGCCACTAGACCGACTGCTCACGCGCCGCCGGGGTTCCAACCGCCCCCGGCGGCGCGCTTTCGCTACAATCCTGCCGGTTTCGGGGCTTGCGCCCGAGGCCTGACACGGCCCGCCGAGCCCTGGTTCTGACCGCGCTCCCATCGGCCGCTGTCGCGGCCTGGCACGGCCGCTGCTCTCTGAGAAGCTTGACAGGGCACGCAGGCCCCGTCGAATGGAACTGGGAGTGCGCGGACGAAATGCACGGCGGCCGCGCGCTCCCTCTCCTCTCAACCCAACCCCGCCTCAGGATTCGGTGGCGTTCACCTGCAGCCGCAACAGGGCCGCGCGCGCCGCTTGCTGCTCCGCCTCGCGCTTGCTCGAACCGTCGCCGCGCGCCTGGCACTCGCCCATGATCCACACTTCGATGGAGAACTCGCGCGCGTGCGCCGGGCCGCGCTCCTCGGCGATGCGATACTCGGGGACGGTGCGAAAGCGGGCCTGCGTCCACTCCTGCAGGACGGTCTTCCAGTCCGCGGCGCCCCCCTCCGGTCCGGCGGCGATCTCGGCCGCGAAGTGCCGCGCCACGACGCTCTGCGCGCGCGCGAAGCCGGCCTCACGAAAGATCGCCCCGAGCACCGACTCGTACGCGGCGGCGAGGATCGACTCCTTGGCGCGCCCCCCGCTGCGCTCCTCGCCGCGCCCGAGCCGCAGCGCGTCGCTGAGGCCGAGCTCGCGCGCCTTGGCGGCCAGCGACGAGGTGCACACCAACAACGCGCGCCATTTCGATAGATGTCCCTCGTCGCCCTGCGGACAGGCGGTCAGCAGCAGGTCGGCAATGGCGAGATCGAGCACGGCGTCGCCGAGGAACTCGAGCTGCTCGCCCGACCGCACCGGGCCGGACGGCATGGCCGACGCGTGCGTCAGCGCCGCGTCCAGCAGCGCCCGCTGCCGAAACGCGTAACCGAAGCGTTCCTCGAAGGCGAGGAGATCAGCGCCCGTCACGGCCGCTCGCCTCCGACACCAACACACCGCGCACGCGCTCACCCCACCGCGCCACCGCGCGCACGGTCACCTCCGTGTTCGCCAGCCCCTCCGGCCCGTCGAGCAGCACGCGCGCGTAGTTGCGCGCGTAGCCGACTAAGAGCCCGCTGGCGCGGTCGCGCGTCTTCTCGACCAACACGCGCTGCGTGCTCCCGACGGCGGCCGCCGCGAAGGTCCGGCGCTTCGCCTCGCCCAGCCGCCGCAACGCGGTCGCGCGCGCGGCGATCTGGTCCGACGGCACGTGATCGCTCGCCTTCGCGGCGGTCGTACCGGTGCGCCGCGAGTAGGGAAAGACGTGAAAGTAGGTGAACGGCGCCGCCTCGAGCAGCGCCAGCCCGGCAGCCGCGTCGGCTTCGCTCTCCCCCGGGAAGCCGGCGATGACGTCGGTGCCCAACCCGGCACCGGGCAACACGTGGTGGATCTCCGCCAATACGTCGCGCACCAGGGCGCAGTCGTAGCGCCGCCGCATGCGCCGCAACACGCGGTCGCTGCCCGCCTGCACCGGCATGTGCAAGTGCGGGCAGAGCACATCGCTGCGCGCAATCAACTGCAGTAGCCGCGGCGTCACCTCGGGCGGGTCGATCGAGCTCAGGCGCACGCGCGGCACCGGCGACCGCGCGGCGATCATCTCGACCAGATCGGCCAACCCGAGCGCCGGCTGCAGGTCCTGGCCGTACCCACCGAGGTGGATGCCGGTCAGCACCACCTCTTTGAACCCGCGCGCCGCCAACCGCTCGATCTCCGCCAGCACGCGGCGTGGCTCGACACTGCGGCTGCGGCCGCGCGCCGTCGGGACGATACAGAAGCTGCAGAACAGGTCGCAGCCTTCCTGGACCTTGAGAAAGGCGCGGGTCTGGCCGCTGAACACCTCGGCGCCCAACATGGTCACCGCTTCGGCCCGGCGCAGATTCTCGGCGAAGATGCGCCCCTCCGCCGGAGTGATCTCGGCGCGTACGGCCCGCAGCACGTCGGACAGTCGACCGACCCCGACGACGTAGTCGACCTCCGGCAGCGCCGCGGCGCGCTCGGGCTGTGTCTGCGCGAAGCAGCCCGTCATGACCACGCGCGCGCGCGGGTTGAAGCGCCGCGCCCGCCGCGCCAGCTGCCGGCTTTCGGCATCGGCGCGATCGGTGACGGTGCAGGTGTTGACGACGTAGACGTCCGCCCCCGGGGCAAACGGCACCACGTCGCACCCGCCGCGCAGCGCCGTCTCGATCGTCGCCGTATCGTACTGATTGACCTTGCAGCCGAGCGTGGCAAACGCGACCTTCAGGCGCGGCTCCGCACCCTGCGTTTGAACCGCGCTCATCGCATGTCCGCCGATTCCGAAGCCGCGACTGCGGGCGTATCGGCAGCCGCCAGTGCATGCGTGATCCAGCCGCCGCCGATCACCCGCGCTCCGTCGTAGAGCACGGCCGCCTGTCCCGGGGTCACGGCGCGCAGCGTCCCGTCCGCAATCACCGAGAACTCGCCCGGCCCCGCGCTCACCACCCGCGCCGACTGTGGCGCGAAACGCGAGCGGATCTTGAGCTGCACGACATCGCCCGGCCGCGGCGGCGCGCCGAGCCAGTTGGCGCCACTGGCCACCAGGCCGGCGGCGACGACCGAGTCGCCCGGGCCGACACGCACCACGCCGTGCGCTGCGTCGATGGCGGTGACGTAACGCGGCGGGCCACCCACACCGATACCCAGACCGCGGCGCTGGCCGATGGTGAAGCGGTGCACGCCGTCGTGGCGGGCCAGCTCGCGCCCGCTCTCATCGACGATCGGGCCCGGCAGAATCGGCACCGCCGAGCGCTGGCGTTCGACGAACGCCGTGTGCGCCGCGCGCGGCGCGAAGCACACCTCCTGACTGTCCGGCTTGTCTGCCACCGCCAACCCGCGCCGCGCCGCTTCGCGCCGCACCTCGGGCTTGGTCAGGTGGCCGACCGGAAAGCGTGTCCGGCCCAGCACCGCTCGGTCGATCGAGAACAGGAAGTACGACTGGTCCTTGTCCGCGTCGGCGCCACACAACAGCTCGGGTCCGTCGGCCCCGGCGCGCTGCCGCGCGTAGTGCCCGGTGGCAATCGACTCCGCCCCGAGCTCGCGGGCGCGGTCGAAGAAGGCGCCGAACTTGACCACCTGGTTGCAGCGGGTGCAGGGATTCGGCGTCCGCCCGCTGCGGTACTCGGCGACGAAGTCGTCGACGACGGCGCGGCGGAACTCGTCGCGAAAATCCATGACGTAGAACGGAATGCCGAGCTGCGCCGCGACCCGGCGCGCGTCGAGAAAGTCGTCGAGCGAACAACACCCGCTGTCGCTCGGCGTCTCGGGGTTCTCCCACAGCCGCATGGACACACCGACGACGTCGTAGCCGTCGTCGACCAGCAGCGCCGCCGCCAGCGCGCTGTCAACGCCGCCGCTCATGGCGACGACGATCCGCTCGCGCGCACCAGTCACCTCAACCATGGGCAGCCCGTGCCGAGGGCAGGCGCATGCGCGCCAGCACGGCGGCGACAATGCCGAGCGCCGCGTCGATCTCCGCGGCCGTCGTCGAGTGGCCGAGACTGAACCGCACCCCCTCGCGCGCCTCGTCGTCGCCGCGGCCGATGGCGCGCAGGACGTGCGAAGGCTCCGCCCCGCCGGCGGCGCAGGCCGCGCCGACCGACACCGCGACGCCCTCGAGGTCGAGCGCGGCGGCGATCGACTCGCCGCGCAGTCCGGTGCAGCTGACGTGCAGCGTGTTGGCCAGGACATGCTGCGCCGGGCTGTTGCGGCGCACGCCGCCCAGCCCATCGAGACCGCCCCAGAGCCGCTCGCGCAGGGCGGCGACGCTGGCCACATCGCCACCAATCGCGCGCACGGCGGCGCCGAAGCCGACGATGCCGGGCACGTTCTCCGTCCCCGGCCGCGTGCCGCGCTCCTGGCTGCCGCCGAGGATCAACGGGCGCAGCGACAGGCCGCGGCGCACGAACAGCGCGCCGACGCCCTTGGGGCCACCGATCTTGTGGGCCGAGAACGAGCACAGATCGAGCCCGGCCACGTCGACCGGCAGCTTGCCCAGCGCCTGCACCGCGTCGACGTGCAGGACCACCGCGCGGCCGCGGCACGCGGCGGCAATCGCCGCGATGTCTTGCACGGTGCCGATCTCGCCGTTTGCCCACCCGACCGCGACCAGTGCCGTCTCGGGTCGCAGCGCCGCTGCGACGGCGGCCGGATCGACCCGCCCTTCCCCATCCACGGCCAGCCACGTCACGGCCGCGCCGCGCCGCTCCAGCTCGCGCGCGGGCGCGACGACGGACGCGTGCTCGACGGTTGCCACCACCAGATGCGGGTGCGGCCGATCGCCGGCGCTGCCGAGCACCGCCAGGTTGTTGCTCTCGGTGCCGCCGCTGGTGAACACCACCTCGCTCGGTCGGGCGCCGATCGCCGCAGCCAGCAGGCCGCGCGCGTCCTCCACGGCCGCGCGCGCGGCGCGGCCCCCGGCGTGGGCGCTCGACGGGTTGCCGAACTCGGCGTCGAGGAACGGCGTCATCGCGGCGCGGACTTCAGGTAGCACGGGCGTCGTCGCGTTGTGGTCGAGATAGATCATCAGAAGAGGCGAACGGCTCAATCGGTGGCAAGGAGCTGTGCCGACATCCCACCCCCGCAAATGGGGGGATGTGATCGCCAGCGACGCCCGCAGAGTAGCGGGGCGAGCGCCATCGGCGCAAGACGCCGCCGGCGCGCCCTCAGGCGCGTTGCGCGGCCGCCGCGGCGGCCGCCTTGCGCTTGCGCTTGCGGCCCTCGGCGCGCTTCTCGTCCTTGTAGAGCTTATACTCGAAGCTGTCGACGAGGGCCTGCCAGCTGGCCTCGATGACGTTGTGCGAGACGCCGACGGTGCCCCAGCGGTCGCGGCCGTCACCCGACTCGATCAACACGCGCACGGTCGACGAGCTGCCGGTGAGGCCGCCGAGCACGCGCACTTTGTAATCGAGCAGCGTGACTTCCTGAATCTGCGGGTAGAAGCGTGTCAGCGCGCGCCGCAACGCCGTGTCGAGGGCGTTGACCGGGCCGTTGCCTTCGGCCGCGGTGTGCTCGAGCTCGCCGTTGGGGCCGGTGAGCATGATCGTCGCCCAGGCCGAGGCCGGGTCGTGCTCGATGCGCTCGTCGGTGCGCACCTGGAACTGGCCGTTCTCGCCGAAGACGAGCCGCATGTAGCCCTTCTCGTCGACGACGCGGAACTGGATGAGATCGAAGTAGCGCCGCCCGTCGGAGAGCACGCGGTGCATGCGCAGCTCGAGCGACGCGTCGGCGCCTTCGAACTGGTAGCCGGCGTTCTCCAGCTGCTTGACCTCGTCGACCAGCCGCCGCACGTGCGGATCGAGCCCGTCGAGGTCGACGCCGAACTGCTTGGCCTTGTAGATGATGTTGGCGCGCCCCGACAGGTCGGAGACCAGCACGCGCTGGTGGTTGCCGACCACGGCCGGATCGATGTGCTCGTACGTCTCCGGGTTGCGCTGTACGGCGGCCACATGCACGCCGCCCTTGTGCGCGAAGGCGCTCTTGCCGACGAAGGCCTGGCGTTTGTACGGCTCGAGGTTGGCCAGCTCGTAGACGAAGTGCGACAGCTCCTGGAGCTTGGCGAGATTGGTCGGGCTGACGATGTGGTAGCCCATCTTGAGCTGCAGGTTGGCGATCACCGAGCACAGGTTGACGTTGCCGCAGCGTTCGCCGAAGCCGTTGATGGTGCCCTGGACCTGCACCGCACCGTGTTGCACCGCGGCGAGAGTATTGGCGACGGCGAGCTCGGAGTCGTTGTGGCAGTGGATACCGAGCGGCGTGGCGACCGCCGCCGCCACGGCTTTCATGCCGGCGACGATATCGTCGGGAATGCGCCCGCCGTTGGTGTCGCACAGGCACAACAGGTCGGCGCCCGCATCGGCGGCGGCGCGCATGCACTCGATGGCGTACTCCGGATTGTGGCGATAGCCGTCGAAGAAATGCTCGGCGTCGTAGATCACCTCGTCGGCGTGCTGCTTCAGGTAGCGCACTGTGCCGTGGATGATGTCGAGGTTGGCCACGAGCGGGATGCGCAGGTCGTCGCGCACGTGCAGATCCCAGCTCTTGCCGAAAATGGTGATCACCGGCGTGTTGGCGCGCACCAGCTGTTGCAGGTTGCGGTCGTCGCCCGGCGCGAGGCCGGCGCGGTGCGTCGAGCCGAACGCGGCGACGCGGATCTGCTTCAGCGACAGCTTCACCACCTCTTGGAAGTAGGCCTCGTCGCGCGGGTTCGATCCCGGCCATCCGCCCTCGACGTAACGCACGCCGAAGTCGTCGAGGCGCTCGGTGATGCGCAGCTTGTCCTCGATGGTGAGCGCGATGTCCTCGGCCTGGCAGCCGTCGCGCAGCGTCGTGTCGTAGATCTGGACGGTCTTGGCGGCGCTCATGACGGATGCACCTCGGCCCGCTCGATCAACGCCTCGTGCAGCGCCCGCACCGCCAGCTCGCCGTACTTGGCGTCGATCACCACCGAGATCTTGATCTCGGAGGTCGAGATCATCTGGATGTTGATCCCCTCGTGCGCGAGGACGTCGAACATCTTGGCCGCCACCCCGGCGTGGCTGCGCATGCCGAGCCCGACGACGGAGACCTTGACGACGTCGGTGTCGGTGGCGAGCCCCTGCGCGCCGATCTCCTTGGCGAGGTCTTCGACCAGGCCGCGGGCGCGGCGGAAATCGTTTTGCGCCACGGTGAAGGTGACGTCGGTGTTGCCGGCGGTGCTGGCGTTCTGGATGATCATGTCGACCACGATGTGGGCGGCGGCGATGGGCCCGAAAATGCGGGCGGCGAGCCCGGGGAGATCGGGGACGTCGCGGAAGGTGATCTTCGCCTGATCGCGATCGAGCGTCACCCCGGACACGAGCACCTGTTCCATGCCTTCTTCCTCTTGCACGACCCACGTGCCGGTCTGCTCCTCGAAGCTGGAGCGGACGTGCACGGGGACCTGGTAGCGTTTGGCAAATTCGACCGAACGGATCTGCAGCACTTTGGCGCCGAGGCTGGCGAGCTCCAGCATCTCGTCGAACGAGATGCGCGCCAGCTTGCGCGCCTTGGGGCAGATGCGCGGGTCGCTGGTGTAGACGCCGTCGACGTCGGTGTAGATCTCGCAGACGTCGGCCTGCGTGGCGGCGGCGATGGCGACCGCCGAAGTGTCGCTGCCGCCGCGCCCGAGCGTGGTGATGTTCGACTCCGCGTCGACGCCCTGGAACCCGGCCACGACCGCGACCTCGCCGCGGCCCAGCGCCGTGCGCAGCGTGTCAGCGGCGATGCTGCGGATGCGCGCCTTGCCGAAGGCGCTGTCGGTGTCGATGCGAATCTGGTGGCCGAGAAACGAGCGCGCCGGCACACCGCGCTCGGTGAGCGCGATGGCGAGCAGCGCGGCGGAGGCCTGCTCACCGGTGGAGAGCAGCACGTCGACCTCGCGCTCGTTGGGATGCCCAGCCAGCGTTCCGGCCAGCTCCAGCAGGCGGTTGGTCTCGCCCGACATGGCCGAGACGACGACGATCACCTCGTCGCCGGCCCGGTGACTGCGGGCGACGCGCTCGGCGACGGCGCGGATACGCTCGGGGCTGCCGACCGAGGTTCCGCCGTATTTCTGGACTACAAGACTCATCAAATGCTCTGCTCGCTCAGGGCTGCAATGGCGGGATCATATCGAACGCCGCGGGCCACGGCCACCAACCGGCGGATCTCCGGTCCTACGAACGTCAATTCGATCTCCAGGTAGTCCTCGAGCGGCTCCGCGAGCCGTTCGAACCACTCCACGGCACAGACCCCATCGCCGTACAGGTACTCGCGCAGCTCCTCGGGCTCCAGACCGCCCTGCTCGAGCCGGAACAAATCAATGTGGTAGAGCGGGAGCGGGCCGTCCTCATACACCGCGATCAGCGTAAACGACGGGCTGTGCACGACTTCCGGCGGGATGCCCATCCCCTCGGCAATGCCGCGTACCAGACAGGTCTTGCCCGCCCCGAGCTCGCCGGCCAGGCCGATGCGCTCGCCGCCGCGCAACACCGCGCCGAGGCGCCGGCCGATCTCTCGTGTCTCCTCCTCGCTGCCGCTCTCGAGCACGATGCGCTCAGACACCGATGTGCTCCCGCAGGGCGTGCAGCGCCGAGCGCAGACCATCGATCACGTCGGAGGCCACCAGACCGATCTCGCCGCCCTCTTCCGCCGCCCGGTCCGCCGCCGCGCCGTGGAGATAGACGCCGAGACGGGCAGCCTCGCTCACCGGCAAACGCTGCGCGAGCAAGCCACCGAGCACGCCGCACAGTGCGTCGCCCATGCCGCCGGAAGCCATTCCGGGGTTGCCGGTCGGGTTGACCCACAGCCATCCATCGGCGCCGCCGATGACCGTGCGCGCTCCCTTGAGGATCAACGTACAGCCGTGTTCGACGGCAAAGCGCCGGGCTGTTCCGGCCCGATCCGCCTGTACCGCCGCGGTATCGCTGCCGAGCAGGCGGCCCATCTCGCCCGGATGCGGCGTCAGCAGCAACGGCGACGCCGCGGCACGCAGCGCCGCGCCCTCGCCGGCCATGCAGGTCAAGGCATCGGCGTCGAGCACGATCGGCACGCCGGCATGCGTGAGCAGCCAGCGCACCGTCTGGCGCGCGCCCGCGTGCGTGCCGATTCCCGGCCCGATCACCACCGCCGTCTTGCCGGCGACCAGCGCCTCCAACTGTGTCGGCGCGAATGCAATGCGGCCGTCCTCGTCCGGCAGGATCTCGGTCATCGCCTCCCGCACACCGGCCGCGTAGACCGGATACAACGACGCCGGAGCCACCAGGGTCACCAACCCGGCGCCGACGCGCAGTGCCGCGCGCGTCACCAGCTGCGCCGCGCCGGTCTTGCCGAACGACCCGGCGATGATCAGCACGTGGCCGCAGTCGCCCTTGTGCGTATCGGCCGATCGCAGCGGGATCAGGCGCGCCACCGCCGCGGCGTCGAGCAGCGCGGCGCGCGGCGCCTGCGCGGCAACGGCCTCGGGAGCGAGGCCGATGTCGACGACGGTGAGCGCCCCGCAGTGACGCGTGCCGGGGTAGAGCACCTGACCGATCTTGGCGAAGCCGAACGTCGCCGTCGCCTCGGCCTGAATCGCCGTCCCGAGCGGCAGACCCGTATCAGCGTGCAGGCCGGACGGAATGTCGACCGCGAAGACCGGCACGCCGGACGCGTTGAGCATCTCGATGGCCGCCGCATGCAGGCCGCCCACTGGCTTGTCGAGCCCGGTGCCGAAAATGGCATCGATGGCCACATCGGCCTTCTCCAGCCCTGCCGCCAACACGCCGAGCTGATCGAGCTCGACGATCTCGTGCACCGTCGCGCGGCCGCGCTGGTAGGCGCGCAGGTTGCGCAGCGCGTCGCCGCGCAGGTCGGCGGTGCGACCGAGCAGCACCACCTCGGCACGCACGCCGCGCGCGCGCAGCAGGCGCGCCATGACCAGGCCGTCGCCGCCGTTATTCCCCTTGCCGGCGCAGATCAGCGCGCGGCGCCCCTTGCGGCGCATGTGCGGCAAGGCGCTGAGCAGCGCGGCGGTCGCCCCCTTGCCGGCGCGCTCCATCAGCACGTGGCCAGGCGTTCCGTAGCGCTCGATCGTCAGCTGATCGAGCGCGCGCATTTCCTCGGCCGAGACTAGCAGCATGCGCCCGGGCGCGCGTCCGCGGCGCTGCGGCGCGCTGCGTCCATGTGCTCCTTCATCTCGCGCGTCGCCGCCTCGAGGCCAATGAACAGGGCGCGCGCGACGATGCTGTGGCCGATGTTGAGCTCGCGGATCTGCGGCAGCGCCGCGATCGGGGCGACGTTGTCGACGGTCAGGCCATGGCCGGCATTGACGATCAGCCCCGCGGCCGCGGCCTGCTCGGCGGCGGCGCGCTGGCGCGCCAGCTCCTTTTCGCGTCCGCTGGGGTCCTTCGCATCGGCATAGGCCCCGGTGTGCAACTCCACGACCTCGGCCTCGACGGAGGCGGCGGCCGCGATCTGCGCCGGCTCGGGGTCGATGAACAGGCTGACGCGCACCCCGGCGGCGCGCAGGCGCGAGACGGCGGCGGCGATCGCCAGGCGGCCCGCCGCGACGTCGAGGCCGCCTTCGGTCGTCAACTCGGCGCGGCGTTCCGGCACCAGGCAGACATCGGCGGGCCGCAGCCGGCAGGCCAGCGTGACCATCTCGTCGGTCACGGCCATTTCCAGATTGACCTTGGTGGTGACGGTGGCCAGCAGCGCCACGACATCGCGGTCCTGAATGTGGCGCCGGTCCTCGCGCAAGTGCACGGTGATGCCGTCGGCGCCGCCGCGCTCCGCCGCCAGCGCCGCCGCCACCACGTCGGGGTACGGCGTGCCGCGCGCCTGGCGCACGGTGGCGACGTGATCGATGTTGACGCCGAGCGCGATCATGGACTGCGCCAGCACGGTCCCGGCTAGGGCCGCCCCACGTGCTCGCGCAGCGAGGCGGCGATCTCCTCGACGTAGGTCTCCACCTGCGCCCGCTGCTCGCCTTCGACCATCACCCGAATCAGCGGCTCGGTGCCCGAGTAGCGCACCAGCACGCGCCCGCGCGCGCCGAGCTGCGCGCTGACATGCGCGATCAGCCGCTGCACGGCGGGCAGCGCGGCCAGATCGCGGCGCTCGCGCACCGGCACGTTGACCAGCACCTGCGGGAAGCGCTGCATTACCCGGCGCGCCGTGCTCAACGGCTGGCCCGACTCGACCAGCAACGCCAGCACCGCCAGGGCGGTGATCAGGCCGTCGCCGGTGGTGCCGTGCTCGAGGAACACGACGTGCCCCGACTGCTCGCCGCCGAGCGTGTAGCCGCCGCGCACCATCTCCTCGACGACGTAGCGGTCGCCGACCTGCACGCGCACCAGGCCGAGGTCGTGCTCGCGCAAGGCGACCTCCAGGCCGACGTTGCTCATCACGGTCGCGACGATGCCGCGGTTGGGCAGCCGGCCCTGGCGCGCCAGGTCGATGCCGAGCATCGCCAGCACCTCGTCGCCGTCGACGATCTCGCCGCGCTCGTCGACGAAGATGGCGCGGTCGCCGTCGCCGTCGAGCGCCACGCCGAGGTCGGCGCCGTGCGCGCGCACCGCCGTCGCCAGCGCCTGCGGATAGAGCGCGCCGCAGTCACGGTTGATGTTCTCACCATCGGGGGTCACGCCGAGCGCGACCACGTCGGCGCCGAGCTCGGCCAAAACCTCCGGACCAACCCGGTACCCGGCGCCGTTGGCGCAATCGATCACCACCTTCAACCCGTCGAGCGTCAGGTGGCGCGGGAAGGCGTTCTTGAGAAAGACGTTGTAGCGCCCGAGCGCGTCGTCGATGCGGAACGCCTTGCCGACCGCCGCGGCGGTCGGGCGCAGATGCACGATGGCATCATCGAGCACCAGGTGCTCGATCTCGCGCTCGATCTCGTCGGGCAGCTTGAAGCCGGTGTGGTCGAACAGCTTGATGCCGTTGTCCTGAAACGGGTTGTGCGAGGCGGAGATCACCACGCCGGCATCGGCCCGCATGCTGCGCGTCAGGAAGGCGATGCCGGGCGTCGGCAGCGGGCCGACCAGGAGCACATCGACACCCATCGAGCAGATGCCCGAGGTCAGCGCGCTCTCCAGCATGTAGCCGGACAGGCGCGTGTCCTTGCCGATGATGATCTTGTGGCGCCGCGGGCTGCGCGTGCACACATGCGCGATGGCGCGGCCGAGGCGCACGACGGTCTCCGACGTCATCGGCTCGACGTTGGCCGTGCCGCGGATGCCGTCGGTGCCGAACAAGCGGCGTTCGCCGGAGCCGTTGTCTGCCATTATTTCCTTTTCTCCCTCAGGATCTGCAGCTCGACGGTGCCCGGGTCCTGCTTGACCAGCTCGACGTCGGCCGGCAGGTCGACCTCGGGCGTGACCTTGTAACGACCCGGCTCGCGTCCGCTGGCGTCGATATAAACCGCACCGTGTCCCAGCTCAAGCGAGCTGATCGAGGAGCGCGGGCCACGCACCGTGATCTGCACGGTCGGCGGGTTGAGCACGGTGCGGTAGACGCTGTTGCGCACGACCACCGGCACCGCGGCGAGCGTCACCCGCTTCTCGGGTTCCTCGAGGCGCAATTGTGCGTGCACCAGCGAGGCGCTGAGCGACACGTACTCGCGCGGCATCTCCAGCCCGACGTCCTGCTCGATCAACCCGGCCGTCGCCTTGGACAGATCGAAGGGCACCGTCTCCGCGATCTTCACCTTGTCCACCTCGTCGGCCGGGCCGATGATCTCGACCACCTCCGGCGCGATCTTGATGTCGGTGACGCGCAGCTCGCCCGGCGGCTTGCCGGCCATGGCCAGGCGGACCGGCACGCTCTTGCGCACCACGCGCGCCAGCTCGAGCGTCACCTCCGACGGCGTCAGGCGCACCACGGTGACGCCGCGCGGCAGGTTGAGCGTGTCGGTCTGGATGCGGAACACCGCCGGACCAGGCCGCACGCCGCCCAGGTCGAGCACGATCGACATCTGCTCGCGGTCGATGCGCGCCAACAGCGTGCGCGGACCGCTGACGCGCATATCGACGAAGTCGACCCGCGGGCTGACGATCATCAAGCTGGCCGGAATGTTGTGCAGCTCGAGCGGAACCTGCAGGGCCGCTTCGGTATCGCGCTCGCCGGCGTTGACGAAAAACCACAGCGCGAACGCGGCCAGGACCGAGAGCAGTTTGAGCCCGACGTTGCGCAGCATCGCGTCGCGCACGATGAGCACGAGCTGGCGCGGCCGCAGGGCACTCCAGCGGACGCGGTCCCGCCAGCTCATGCCACCAACAGCTTCTGCAGCGTGCTGCGCAGGGTGCCGGCGTCGAGGTCGCGGGTGATGCGGCCGTCGCTGACCAGCGAGATGCTGCCCTCTTCCTCGGACACGACGATGACGACGGCGTCGGTCTCCTCGGTCAACCCGATGGCGGCGCGGTGGCGCGTGCCGAGCGTCTTGCTGACGTTGGGGTTGGCGGTCAACGGCAGGAAGCAGCCGGCCGCCGTCACCCGCCCCTTGCGGACGACCAGTGCGCCGTCGTGAATCGGTGAGCTGGTGACGAAGATGCTCGCGATGAGCTCCTTGCTGATGCGCGCGTCGAGCGTCGTGCCGCCTTCGATGTACTCGTTGAGCCCGACCTCGCGCTCGAACGCGATCAACCCGCCGATGCGCTTGCTCGCCAACTGCACCACGGCGCGGACGATCTCCTCGAGGTCCTGCCCGAGCATGCGGATGTCGCCGCCAAAGAAGGGCCCGCTGCCGACCTGCGTCAGGGCGCGGCGGATGTCGTGCTGAAAGATCACCACGATGACCAGCAGCACGGAGCTGAGGAAGTTATCGAGAACCCAGTTGAGCGTGTACAGGTCGAAGAATTGCGACGACAGATAGGTCAAGAAGACGACGAACAATCCGACCAGCATGCGCGCCGCGCGCGTGCCGCGGATCAGGTCGATGATGCGGTAGATGATGAACGCGATGATGCCGATGTCGACGGCATCCTGTAGGCGGAAGTTGGCGAGCAGCTCGAGCATGGGTGATCTCGGGCGGCACCTCCGCTGCGTCCGCAGACCTGCTCGTGTTCGACGGTGAGCCGGACCGCGCCGCTACGACGACACCGCCATTCGCGTCCAGACGTCGCCCGCCAGCTCGGCTCCCGCCGCCTGCCCCGCTCAGGCGCGGGTCTCGGCACCCACCACGCTGAGCGGGGCCGAGCCACCGCCCTGTTGGTGCGTGCGGACGATCTCGTCGATTTCGGGACCGTCCATGACCTCGCGCTCCAGCAGCCGTTCGGCCACCTTGTGGAGCAGATCGATGTTGGTCGACAGCAGTGTCTTGGCGGTCTCGTAGGACTCTTGAATGATGCGCCGCACTTCCTCGTCGATCGCCACGGCGGTGCGCTCCGAATAGTCGTGCACCTGGGTGAAATCGCGCCCGAGGAAGATCTGCTCCTCTTTCTTGCCGAGCGTCATCGGCCCGAGCCGCTCGCTCATGCCCCACTCGCACACCATGCGGCGCGCCAGCTCGGTGGCCTTTTCGAGGTCGTTGCCGGCACCGGTGGTGGTGTGCCCCAGCACCAGCTCCTCGGCGGCACGGCCGCCGAACAGGATGCGCAGATTAGTGGTCAGGAACTCGCGCGTGTAGGTGTGCCGCTCGTCGATCGGCAACTGCATGGTGAGGCCGAGGGCCATGCCGCGCGGGATGATCGTCACCTTGTGCACCGGGTCGGCTCCCGGCGTCAGCTTGGCGACCAGCGCGTGGCCGGCTTCGTGATAGGCCGTGTTGCGCCGCTCTTCCATGGTGATGATCATGCTCTTGCGTTCCGAGCCCATCATCACTTTGTCTTTCGCCTCTTCAAAGTGATTCATGTCGACGGCCTTGTCATTTCTGCGCGCTGCAAGCAGGGCAGCTTCGTTCACAAGGTTTGCAAGTTCCGCACCTGCGAGTCCGGGAGTTCCTTTCGCAAGTGTCTCAAGTTTCACATCTTCGGCAAGCGGAATGTTTTTCGTGTGGACACGTAGGATTCCTTCACGTCCCTTTACAT
>CAYVUV010000349.1:0-8777 GCA_964455095.1 uncultured Binatia bacterium (SeqCode) | reverse complement strand
TGCGCGAGCCGTTCTCCGGAGCGCAACAGGCCTTCGAAAGCGACGGCCTGGGCGATGGGCCCGTCATAGAAGAACAGCGCGATCGAACGTCCTGAGGGGAGGCGCTGCACATAGGGCTGCGTTGAATCGATGCGCCCGCCGGTGACATCGGTCCACTCGCCGTCGCCGAGCGGACGCGTGCGGTGGGCCTGAGCGGGCGCGAGAATCGTGAAGGACACGCCGTGCTCGGCGAGCACGTCGAGCGTTTCGAGATCGACGGCCGTTTCCGGCAGCCACATGCCTTCGGCGCGACGGCCGAATCGGTGCTCGAAGTCGCGCAGGCCCCAGACGACCTGTGTGTGTCGGTCGCGCGGATTGGCGAGCGGCATGATCATGTGGTTGTAGGCCTGTGCCAGCGCCGATCCGTGACCCGAGAAGCGCGTACGGCTGGCGCGGTCGGCGTCGAGAATGGCGCGGTAGACGCCCGGCGCGTTGTCCTCCATCCAGGCCAGCAGCGTCGGCCCGACATTGAAGCTGATGCGGGCGTAGTTGTTGACGATCTGGGCGATGCGCCCGTCCGCATCGAGGATGCGCGCCGCGGTGTTGGGGGCGTAGGCCTCGGCGGTGATGCGGGCGTTCCAGTCGTGATACGGGTAGGCCGAGTCCTGTAGCTCGACGGCTTCCAACCACGGGTTTTCGCGCGGCGGTTGGTAGAAGTGCCCGTGTACGCAGACGTAGCGGTCCATGCGTGTGCTCTCGTCGCCGCCCGGGGGGCCGATGGGCGCTCAGTCCGCCGGGGCGTCGCTCTTGAACACGACCAGACCGAGTGGCGGCAGCGTGATGTTGAGCAGGGCGGGGCGGCCGTGCCACGGGGTCGGGACCGCCGTCACGCCCCCCAGGTTGCCCAGGCCGCTGCCGCCGTAGAGCGGCGCGTCGCTGTTCAGGCGCTCGTGCCAGTGCCCGGCGCGCGGCACGCCGAGGCGGAATCCTTCGCGCGGCACGGGGGTGAAGTTGCACGCGACGGCGAGCACATCGCCGGTGGTGCGACCGCGCCGGATGAAGCTGATCGTGCTCTGGTCGCTGTCGTTGCAGTCGATCCACTCGAAGCCGCCCGCGTCGCAGTCGAGCTCGTGCAGCGCCGGTTCGCCGCGATAGATCGTGTTGAGGTCGCGCACCCAGCGCTGCATTCCATGATGGGGCAAGTACTCCAGCAGGTGCCACTCCAGACTGCCGTCGTGATTCCACTCCGCCCACTGCCCGAGCTCGTTGCCCATGAACAGCAGCTTCTTGCCGGGCTGCGTGTACATGTAGCCCAACAGCAGGCGCAGATTGGCAAACCGCTGCCACGCGTCGCCGGGCATCTTACCCATCAGCGAGCCTTTGCCGTGCACGACTTCGTCGTGGGAGAGCGGCAGGACGAAGTTTTCGGTGAACGCGTACAGCATGCGGAAGGTGAGGTCCTTGTGGTGATACTTGCGATGCACGGGCTCGTGGCTCATGTACGAGAGCATGTCGTGCATCCAGCCCATGTCCCACTTCATGCCGAATCCGAGACCGCCGACGTACGTCGGGCGCGACACCATCGGCCAGGAGGTCGATTCCTCGGCAATCGTCTGCACGTCCGGGTGGGCGCTGAAGGTCTCTTCGTTGAGCCGGCGCAGGAGGCTGATCGCCTCGAGGTTCTCGCGGCCGCCGTGGACGTTCGGAATCCACTCGCCGGCGGGGCGCGAGTAGTCGAGGTAGAGCATCGATGCCACGGCGTCGACGCGCAGGCCGTCGGCGTTGTAGCGATCGAGCCAGAACAACGCGCTGCTGAGCAGGAAGCTGCGCACCTCGTTGCGGCCGTAGTTGACAATGAAGCGGCTCCAGTCGGGGTGAAAGCCCTTGCGCGGGTCGGCGTGCTCGAAGAGATGCGTGCCGTCGAAGTAGCCGAGCCCGTGCTCGTCGGTCGGGAAGTGCGAGGGGACCCAATCGAGGATGACGCCGATGCCGTGCTGATGCAGCGTGTCGATCAGGTACATGCAGTCCTCGGGTGTCCCGTAGCGACTGGTGGGAGCGAAGTAGCCGGTGGTCTGATAGCCCCACGAGCCGAAGAACGGGTGCTCCATGATCGGCAGCAGCTCGACGTGGGTGAAGCCCATCTCGCGCGCATACTCGGCCAGCTGCGGCGCCAGCTCGCGATACGAGAGCCAGCGGTTGTTCTCGTGCGGGACGCGGCGCCACGAGCCGAGGTGCACTTCGTAGATGGCCATCGGGGCGTCGAGCGTGTGGCGCGTGCGGCGCTGCTCCATCCAGTGGTGATCCTGCCAGTCGTAACTCGGCTGCCAGACGATCGACGCCGTCCGCGGCGCGACCTCGCGGTAGAGGGCAAAGGGGTCTGACTTGTCGGCGCGATAGCCCTGGTGGCGCGAGGCGATGTGGTACTTGTAGGTGGCGCCCTGTCCGACGTCCGGAACGAACCCTTCCCAGATCCCGGAGTGACCGCGCGGTTGCAGCGCGTGCGAGCCGGCGTTCCAGTGGTTGAACTCGCCGATGACGCTGACGCGTTCGGCGTCGGGGGCCCAGACGGCGAATTGTGTCCCGGCGCGTCCGTCGCTGACGACGGGATGGGCGCCCAGCTTGTCGTAGAGCCGGAAGTGGCTGCCTTCGTTGAACAGGTGCAGGTCGAGGTCGGTGAGCAGGCTAGTGGTCGATCGAGCCTCGTCGGTGGAGGGCGGCATCGGGGCGGCGGGACGTTTCGAGGTCGTGGACGGGGACATGCTCGCTCCTCTGCATTTGCCAGCTCGTCGTTCCGATCGCACTATCTCGAACCACGTGGCCGGCCGCAAGCCGACCCCATCTCGCCCGGGCCGTGCGGCTGAGCTGGGTGATTCGACCGCTGACTCGTTGGTAGCTTGACACTGCCGGATGGGCCGCTCAACCTCGGGTCCATGGTGATTGTGCCGCGAGCCGGACGCCGCGCCGCCGTGTTGGCGCTCGTCGCGGTGATGAGCGCCGCGGTCGTCTCGGCGCAGCACGACCACATGGCGCTCTACTCCACCGAGCCCGATGGGGGGACGTTGACCCTCGAATGGGACTTCGAGCACAAGAAGGTGCAGACGTTCCCGACCCACTGTGAAGACGGCAGCTGCCTGTACACGACCATCAACCCGGCGATCCTGGCACCGGACCTGGATGAATCGCCCGTCGGGCCGTATCACCTGCGCGACGGCACCCGGGTCAGCATCGAGATCATCGCCATCGACGAGGCCGCCCAGCTGGTCGTCAACGGCAATCGCCTCGACGCGCCCGGCAAGACGGCGCGACTGGGAACGACACCGGACGACCTGCACACGCACCCCAACTGGCAGCTGATGGTGCCGGAGGACGAGCACGGCGACTACGAGATCTCCTATGTGCTCAGAGCCGACGCCGGATATACGGCCTCCCAGACGTACACGTCGGTAATGACCAACATCGCACCGGCCGAGAACACGGTCACCCCGACGCCCACCGCGACGGCGACGCCGGTGCCGAATGCGTGCGTCGGCGACTGCGACGGCGACGGTTTCGTTGCGGTCGACGAGCTCATCAGCGGTGTCAACGTGGCCCTCGGCGAGCTTCCCGTGGGGGTTTGCCTCGACTTCGACGCCGACCACGATTGTCGGATCTCGGTCGACGAGTTGGTGCGCGGCGTCGCCGGCGCGATGAACGGCTGTGTAGCCGACCCGACACCGACGCCCGGCGCGCCGGCGTCGTTGGCCACCATCCAGGCGGAGATCTTCGATGCGACCTGTGCCGTCAGCTTCTGCCACAACTCGCTCAGTCGCGCCGGTGAGCTCGACCTCTCGCCGGGGACTGCCTACTCCGAGCTGGTGAATGTGGAGGCGGCGAATGCCTCGGCCGCGCTACAAGGCCTCCGGCGGGTCGCGCCCGGCGCGCCAGACGAGAGCTTCCTGGTCGTGAAGGTGCTGGGGCCGCCGCCCGACCAGGGCAATCTCATGCCGCTGGTCGGGCCGCCGCTGAGCGCGGAGCAGGTGCAACTCCTGCGCGCCTGGATCGCGGCCTGTGCGCCGCCCTGATGGCGCGGCCGGTCAGGACTTGTAGATCTGCTGGGCGAGGTAGTTCTGCTCGCCGACCTGCTTGATCAAGTCGAACTGCGCTTCTAGCCACTCAGCGTGGCCTTCCTCCGAGGTCAGGATCTCTTCCAACAGCTCGCGCGTGCCGTTGTCGTGCACGTCGACGGCGAGCTCGATGGCTTTGTTGAGACGGGGGATGGCTTCTTCCTCGACCTTGTAGTCGAGCTTGAGCTGCTCGGCGACGGTTTCGCCGACGCGCACCTTGCTGAGGCGCTGCACGTTGGGGACGCCCTCGAGATACAGAATGCGTTCGATCAGCTTGTCGGCGTGCTTCATCTCGCCGATCGACTCTTCGCGGTTGACGTGTGCCAGGCGGTGATAGCCCCAGTTGGCGCACATCTTGGCGTGAATGAAGTATTGGTTGATGGCGGTGAGCTCGGCCGTGAGGATGTCGTTCAGCGCTTCGATCAGTTTCGCGTTGCCCTTCATGCCTGTTCCCCTTTCGGCGCGCATCCTAACATGGGCGGATTGCGGCGGGGAAGGCGGGCGGCGTGGTGGACTTACTCTTGCGTGGCGCTGCAGAGCTGTTCGCGGTCGGTGTTGGAAGGGCGCGGGCGAGACGCGGCGCCGGCATGCTGTTCGAGGAGGACGGCGATCTCTTCGCGACACGGGGCGCAGCAGCGACCGGCGCCCGTGCGGCGCGCGATCTCGGCGACGCTGCGCGCGCCCTCGACGATGACCTGGGCGATCGACCCGTCCGTGGCTCCCGTGCAATGGCAGACGATCATGGCGTGACGCTCTCCTTCCGACCTTCAGGTCCAGCTATACCTGATTCTGAAACTCATTATCAATAGCCTTGTCGGGTCATTTTTTGATGGGCCTCGATCGCCGGGCTCCCACCAATCAGAAGACAAACCCGAACCCGACCCGTACCTCGTCGGGAAGGGTGCCCTGCGCGCGGTCCTGGTCGCGGTAATCGAGCTTGAAGACCACCTGGGGAATGGGCTTGTACGCCAGGCCGACCTCGATGATGTCGCGGCGCTGGGCGCGGTCGCGCGAGAAGCCGTTCGGGACCGAGTTCTGGGTGTCGAACCACGAGTAGCGGAACCACGGGGCGAGATACTGGGTGGTGCCGTGCCAGACGAGCGGCATGACGTCATAGGCGATCTCGCCATAGGCCCCGAGCATGACGTTGGCGATCGGCTCACCCTTCGTCTGGGTGCTGATGTACTCGTCGCGGCTCAGGAGCCCGGCGTCGTCGATGTCGACATAGGTCGCGAGGGCCCGCATCTCCAGCCCGTGCGTGCGGACCTGGCCGTGCACCTCGTACAGCTGGAGAAAGACGCCGGCATGCTCGAATCCGTCGGCCGCGCTGCCGTAGTCCTCGTTCTGGCCCTGGTCGCCCAGGTAGGCCGAGCCGCCGAGCTCGAGCTCGGGGATCGGCGTGTAGTCGAGGCGGCCGACCCACGACCAGGTATCGGCGCGCTCGGAATCGCCGTTCTGGCGCCCGTCGCGCAGGTTGGCGTTGGTGAAGCCCTTGGCGTCGAGGCTGGTGACGCCGTAGGTGCGGTACTCGAGACCCGGCAGCAACTCGCCGAAGAGGCCGAAGCCGTTGGCGCGCCACGTCGATGGGATGACCTGCTGCTCGACCTGTGGGCGGACGTTGCCGAAGTAGAATGGCGGCTCGTGAATCTCGTTGACGAATCCGACGGGCACCAGCAACAGTCCGAAGCGGGCATTGGCCATCGGGTGGAGCAGGAAGTCCAGGGTGGCGAACTCGACTGAGACCGATCCGCTGCCTGCGGAGACGGAGCTTTCGGTGGTGGCGTGCTCGAACTCGATCTCCGAGTTCAGCACGATCCAGTCATTGTACTTGTAGCCAACGTAGAGCACGAAGCGGACGAAATCGAATTCGTTGTGCTCGCCATCCTTGTCCGAGACCACGCCCTTGAAGTTGGTCTCGCCGTAGCCGCCGATCGAGAGGCCGCGCTGGATGCCGTACACTTTCGACGCGGCCGGTCCGAGCCCGTAGGCGCTCTTCAGCGCTTTGTCCTCGGGCAGCACCAGCGCCTCGCGCAGGCGGCGCAGCTCCTCGGTCATGATCCCCTGCCGGCGCTCGACCTCCTCGACCCGCGCCGGCGGCGCGGCCGGCTTGTCGAGCGACTCGCGCAGCCGCTGCAGCTCCTCGTCAAAGCCCTTCTGTTTGCGCTCCAGTTCGTCGATGCGCTGGCGCGTCGCCGCGTCATCCGCTGCCGCGACCGACGCCGCGGCCAGCACCACCGCGACGATTGCCGCGCGCAGGCCCGTGTGTCGCATGAGTCTTCTCCCCCTCCCGAGAATTGAAAACGATTCTCAGTTTCATTTTGAGGGCGAGGTGTCAAGGCCCGGAGGCGGGGGGCGGAAACCGGCGCGGGTGCGGCGCGGTGCGCTAGGGGCGGGCGCGGTGCTTGATCGCAACCGGGCGCGCCGGGGTGCGCTTGGTCGTGGGGCCGGTCCGGCCGCGCAGGCGGTTCAGCTGTTGTTCGATGCGCTGGTCGGCGCGGGCGAGCAACGACTGGTTGCGGCTGTACTTCTCGATCATGTAGCTGAGATCGGCGAGGTCGTGGATGAGCAACTGCACGGCCCGCTCGCGCTCGGCTTCACCCTTGAGGACCGACAGCAGATCGAGCACCAGATCTTCGATCTCCGAGCCCTCGATCGCCAGGGCGAGCTCGAAGGCGCGGGTCAGCTTCAGCCCGGCTTTGGCTTCCGCCTCCGCCGTGGTCAGCAAGTCGCGGAAGCGCACGACATGGTCGCGGGTCAAACTGGGAGCCGCCGGCAGCGTGCGCTCGGGCGCGCTGCCGAGCAGGCCCGAGACCAACGCCAGGGCGCCGAAATGCCGCGATTCGTGCTGTGCCATCTCGAACCAGAAGGCGCGCACTTCGTCGGGTTCGGGAAACAAGCTCTCAAAACGGCAGTACAGCTGCATGGTGCGCCGCTCGAGGTCCATCGCGACCTCGATGAGCTTGCGCAACAGCTCAGGTGACCGCGCCTTGGTGACCGCTCCCGACTCGATAGCTTTCTTGCGCGCCATACGGTCCGCCGCTCCTATTGGTCGCGTCTTCGCTGCGACCGGCGCAGGCTAGCATGGGCCCGCGTTCGGGTTCCAACGTGCCGGCCTGCACCGCTCGCCGCGATGCTAGTCGTTGTCCTCGTGTTCGTGGCCCATCTCGGTGACCGGAAAGTAGGTGACGGTGAACTCATCCGACACCTGGTATTCCGGTGCGTTCAGCTTCAGCGAGATGCTGTACTCGTCATCGAGACCTTCGCCGCCAGGCAGGGTCAGCTGCGCTTCGGCATCGGCGTGGAAGTCGGGTGCCTCGCCGAGCAGGACGGAGTCGCCGACGCCGTCGAGCGTGGTCTCGCCGATGCGCAGGCTCAGCGCGGCATTGATGGCCGTGACCTCCAGGCTGACGGGGGTACCTTCGGCGACCGTGTAGAGCGACGCCTGCCGGTCGTCCTCCTCGAGCGGTTCGATGCCGGGGTTGACGCTGCTGTACAACGCGGTGCCGCCGTGGCAGTCCTCGTCCTCGCTGCCGAAGCAGGTATTGAAGAACAGCGGGATCGAGCGGTCGAACTGGAGTGCCCCGACCAGGGCGCCGGCCTCCGGTTCCGTCGAGGCGATGAAGATCTCGACGTGCACGTCCTCGATCGGCGTCGGGGTGACCGTCGGTGGCGGCGTCGGGGTTGCGGCGCCCGGTTTGTCGCCGTCGTCGCCGCAGCCGCTGGCGACCAGCATGAGGACCGTGCAGGCGATGACCCCGAAACGGGCTGGCAGTTGTCGATCAATGGATAGCAGGGCACTCATCGCATCATCCTTTCAAAATAGCCTGGTAATCGTGTTGCTACTCGAGACGGAAGAACTTCTGCTGCGTCGGGTCGCTGGATCCGTCTGCGAAGCTGAGGCCGAAGTTCGCGAACAGGGTCTCGCAGTCGAGATCGTCGGCACCGGACATGCAGCCCGGCGGCGTGTCGATCTCATTGAAGTCGATGTCGGAGTCGGCCAGCAGCGCCGCCAGGTCGGCGACGATGACGCTGGTATCGGGGTCGAAGCCGGTCAGCTCGATCGCCGGCTGGTTGGGCCGCGTACAGGTTACCGGCGTGACCGGCGGCGTGCCCGTGCAGCCGGTGCTGCCGAGGTGGATACGGTACTTGTCGTCGGCCGTGTCGACGCGAATGAACTTGTACCCCGTGCGCCAGCTCCAGAACATGGATGTGACGTTGAGCGGCGACGGCGCCGTCGACGCGTCGCCGTGATTCAACACGGGCGGAATCCCGAGCGTGAAGCGCACGCCGTTGTAGATGCCGGCGGGGACGGTGCCGCGCACGGTGCTGTTGATCGCCGCGTTGCCGAACTCGCGGCAGGGGCCCGTGCCGTCCTCGAAATCGAGAAACGCCAGGTTCTGCAGCTGCCAGATGCCGTCCTGCTCGAGCGTCAGCGGCACTTCGTCGCCATTGGTCGTCACTAGCCGGATGTCGGAGACGTAGAAACGAAAGTCCGACGGCATCAGGATGGACGACTTGGTGCCGATGCCCTCATATTGCGTCCCGCAGGCGAACGCCTGATCGCCGACCTGGGCCTTGAACTGCAGCGCGATCGAACGTTGGGGACACCCGCTGAGCGCGTTGTTCACCGCCGCGACGAGCTCGTCGATGCTCACCGCGGTGTCGCCGTTTGCATCGCCGATACATTGGCCGTTG
>CAYVUV010000348.1:0-3695 GCA_964455095.1 uncultured Binatia bacterium (SeqCode) | reverse complement strand
GAAAGACATCATGCACGACTCCGCCTCCGGCATGAGCGATTCCGGAACCTTTCAACACCTGGGTGAGAAGGAGCACGGAGCCACAATTGATCTGTTTCGACCACGTTTGGATCAGGCTCGCGCCGAGATTCTTCAGCGCCTCTCCCTCGGCCCAGCCGCAGTCAGCTCCTTCACAATCGAATGGGCGAACAGGCCCGATGACTACGTCGCGCCAAAGGGTTATCGCCAGTTATTGCTCGACCTCGAACGGGAAGGAAAACTTGAAGTCCTGAAGAAGAGTGCAAGAGACCGAAAACCCGTATCGGCGCGTATCAAGGCAGGAAAGCCTACGCTTGGAGATACGTTGGTCGTCAGGCGAGTGCCGCCTCCATAAAGAATGGACGCGGCCGGCATTGAAAGCACCCGCCGTTGGCCTTTACGGAGCATGGCGTCGCGGTGGCCGCCACAGTCCTCAATAGTCCGCGTGCCGTCGAAATGAGAGCCTGCCTGCGAATACCCCCGGATTGTGGTTGATCCCTTGATCGAGAGTGCTGAGTCCGGGAGCAAGCCAGTCCTGGTAGGATTCGGCGCACTTCGACGACAAGTGAGCTGGCGCGCACATTGCATTACTGGTGGGTCAATCAAAACAAGGTAAGCGTGACGCCGAGGCCGTCTTGACGATCAGGTATAGGGCAGCTCAGCGCTTCTTTACCGGGAACCCGCCCGGGGGATTGACCTCGTCGACGATGGTCTCGTTCTCGACGGCATGGACGATGGCTTGATCCAGTCTGGTCAGCAGCGCCAGCAGGTCTTCGCCGTCGCGCCGCCTGAGCATGGCGTAACACTGGTGCTGGTCGGCGGCTGCGGCAACACATCCGACCGGATCCACGTCCCCGAGGGTGACCGAGCCGCGATCGGCGATGAGCGCCTCGATGGCGCCCAGCGTCGCAGCGCTTACGCGGCCAGACGCGAGGCGGCCGCGTTTGCGAGAGCCACGTTCCACGGTAGCAACTCCTCGATGCGGTTGATCGGGTGCATCGCGATGCGCTCGAGCACGTGATGCAGGTAGCGGTGCGGATCGAGGCCGTTGAGCCGGCAGGTGCCGATGAGGCTGTAGAGCCGTGCGGCGGTCTCGCCACCGGCGTCGGAGCCCGCGAACAGGTAGTTGCGACGCCCGAGCACGAGCGCGCGGATCGCGCGCTCGGCGGCGTTGTTGTCGATCTCGATGGCGCCGTCCTCGACGTAGCGCGTCAGCGCCGTCCAGCGCGCGAGCGTGTACTGGATCGCACCGGCGAGCGGCGACTTCATGGACAACGTCGCGTGCGCCTCCCGTAGCCACGTCCGCAGCTCGGCCAGGATCGGCGCCGAACGCGCGCGACGCGCCGATGAGCGCACCGCGGGCGCTTGCCCACGGATCTCCCGCTCGATCGCATACAGCAGCCCGATGCGCCGCAACGCCTCGGCCGCCGTCGGCGAACGATCGGTCGCGTACACGTCGTAGTACTTGCGCCGTGCGTGCGCCCAGCATGCGGCCTCGAGCACACGCCCCTCCGCGTACAGCGGCGTGAAGCCACTGTAGCCATCCGCCTGCAGGATGCCGGCGAACGAGGCCAGGTGCGACTGCGGTCGCTCGCCCTTGCGATCCGGTGAGTAGCGGTACACCACGGCGGGTGGGTCGGGCCCCGCCGCGGGTCGTTCATCACGCACGTACGCCCAGAGGCGCCCGGTCTTCGTTCGGCCATGGCCCGGCGCGAGCACCGGCACCGGCGTGTCATCCGCATGGAGCTTCGTCGCCCTGAGCACGTAGCGCTCCAGCACGCCCACGAGCGGATCGAGCAAGCTTGCGGCGGCCCCGACCCACGAGGCCAGCATCGAGCGCGGCAGCTCCACGCCGCTGCGCCGATAGATGCCTTCCTGGCGGTACAGCGGGCAGTGATCGGCGTACTTCGCGCCGATCACCTGCGCCAGCAACGCGGAGGTCGGCAGGCCGCGTTCGATCGGACGCGAGGGGGCGCCCGCCTGCACGATCCGCGCACAGGCGCGACACGCAAGCTTCGGGCGCACGTGGCGGATCACCTGGAAGTAGCCGGGCACGTAGTCGAGTTGCTCGGAGGCGTCCTCGCCCAGCTGTCGTAACGCGCCGCCGCAGTCCGGGCAGGTGCAGCTCGAAGGCGCATGCACCCGGATCACGCGGGGGAGTTCTGCGGGCAGCTCGCGCGCCGGGCGACGGCTGAGCCGCGCCGGCTGCGGTGCATCGACCGACACCAGGCGCGGGATCGTCGCGGTGTCGCGTAGCGGCTCGAGCGGGGCCGTCGCGGTGACTTCGCCACCGGCCAGCGGCAGCTCCGGTGCGATACCGGGATCGAGCGCCTCAGCGGAACGACCGAAGCGCCAGCGGCGCAGCCGGATCACTTCGGCCTTCAGCGCCTCGATGTGCACGTCCTTCTGCCCGAGCCGTTGCTCGAGCTCTTCGATCCGACTCCGCAGTGATGTGACATCGTGCGACACGCCGCGATTTTACGCGAGCACGTACGCGCGCGCTGCGCTTCTTCACGTGTCGATGCGCAACGCGGTCCTCACACGATGTGCAGTGCGTGTTGCCACGTGCGCTCGGGCCGTCGCCAGTCGATCCCTTCGAGCAGCATCGATAACTGCGCCGGTGTCAGATGCACCGAACCGCTCGTCGTCTGTGGCCACACGAAGCGACCGCGCTCCAGGCGCTTCACGAACAGGCACAGCCCGTCGCGATCGGCCCACAGCAGCTTGAGAAGATCGCCGCGCTTGCCGCGGAACGCGAACACGTGGCCACAGTACGGGTTGGTCGCGAGCGTCGTCTCGACCAGTGCGGCGAGCCCGTTCATGCCGCGGCGCATGTCCGTCGCACCGGCGGCGAGCCAGACGTGCGTGTCCGCCGGCAGCGCGATCACGGCCGGCGCGACAGGCAGTCGATCACGACCTGCAGCGCCTCGCGCGACACGCTGCCACGGATGCGCACGGTGCCGCCCGGCAGCATCACCTCCAGGTCGCCGGCGTTGGGTGCTGCGGGTAGCGGACGTTGCGTCGTCACCGGCAACATCGTCGGCAGCGCACGCTCGCCTTCACCGCTGCGAAGACGACCCGACATCGTGATCCACTTGCGCAGCAGGTTGGCGTTGAGCCCGTGCGCGAGCGCCATCGCCGCCACCGACACGCCCGGCTGCTGGCAACGCCGCACCAGCTCGCGCTTCGCCTGCTTGTCGTACACGCACCGGCCGTTGCGCTTCTGCCCTCGGACGAGACCGGGAACCAGATCGACCACTCGCTCTGACATTAGGTGTCCACCCCAAAATAGGTGGACACATCCTCTGTCCTCAGAGCGCTACCGAACAGGCGGCCTTGGGATGACGCTTACGGTGCAGCGGCGCACAGGCACTTTATCGTCACCGCCACGGGCACGATGAGGTCTGCACGGGCTCACCGCTTCATTCGGGGCCGGCGCTTCGAACCGCCTGTGCGCCAGCACTTGATGTCGGAGCGAGAGGCAGCGTGTCGCGCATCGGTCCCTGGCGGCCACCCGCCGGCCTTACGAGATGCGCTTCACCGCCGATGGACTGCGATCTTTCCTTGTCGTGACCGCAACGCGTGGGCGCCGCGAATCGGAGAGAATCTTCTACGCAGCGGGTCGATCCCGAGTCGATCCAGTTTTCCGATTCATGCCGTATAACGTTTGAGCTGAG
>CAYVUV010000347.1:0-3173 GCA_964455095.1 uncultured Binatia bacterium (SeqCode) | reverse complement strand
GGCCCGGCGGCGGCGCCGGCAGGGCAGGGGAGGGCCGGCCGGGCGCGTCGCACGCCCCGGCCGCGCTGCTTTCGCCCGGACGCCCCGGCGCCCCCCACTCGAGAGCCTCCGGCAGCGGCCCAACGGGCCGCGCTGGGCCATCCGGGGGCTGCGCTCGCGGGGATCCCGGCGGGGCACCAGCGCCCAGCGGTCGGAGCGGAGCCGGCGCAGCCGGCGCAGCGGAGCCGCATGAGTCGCGGCCATCAGGCCGCGGGGCACGGCTGCCAGCGCCGGCGCCAGCCGGCGCAGCAGCGTCTCGCGAGGGCACGGGAACACCGCCCACCTCGAGCCGCCCGGGCGGAACAGAAACGCACCTGCTTGGTTCTCGACCTGTAGAGTCCCTGAAGGGGACTCTCAGGTCTTTGGGGTCGCAAGTTGCGGCACCTATAGCAGAGGGCGTGCCAGGCCCACCGCGGGCCGCGATCACGCCGGCAATTCCGCCCTGACTGGAACTGCAGCGCGGGGCTGCAGCTTCGGGTGGCAGGTGCCGCTCGAGCTCGGCGACGTCGGCCGCGAGCTCGGCGTCGACCTCGGGCGGCGCCGGCGGCGGGGGCTCCTCGGGCGCGCGGAGCGAGGGCAGGCCTGAGAGGGTCTGCCCGGCGAGCTCGCCGGCGGGGTTGGCGCGCGTGGTCCGCCGCGGGCCGCGGCCGCGCCTGGTCGCCTCGAGGCCGACCTCGTAGGCGCGAGGGCCCAGGCCATAGAGGCACGCCGCGGTGACGACGGCGCCGGCGGGGTAGCGCACCCCGCTGAGGGTCTCGGGGCGCACCAGCGTGCGCGTGCGCGGGATCCTGACGGCCAGGCCCTGGTGCACCAGGCGATGCAGCGCGCGGCGCGCAGTGTCCTCGTGCACGCCGCCGGCGAGTTCGGCGACGTCGGCGACGGTGAAGTCGACGTGAGTACGGCCGCGGGTGCCGGCGCGCCCCGAACGGAGCACGCCGAGCACCAGGTAGCAGGTGGAGTTGAGGCGGCCACCCTTGCCGCGGGGATCGGCGAGCTTGATGGTCGGCGCCTGGCCGTGTGAGCTCGCGTCGCCGAGCATGGCCATCATCTGGCCGCGCGAGGTGACACGCTTCTTGCGCACGAGCCAGTCGCCGACCTCCGCCACCGGCGGCGCCGGCAGCGGCGGCCGCGGCCGCCGGCGGCGCGCGCTGTCAATGCTGACGACGCTCATGGCGTGCCACCGATCTTCCGCACGCTCCGCAGTCGCACGCGGGTGTGTCGGCCCTCGGGCATGCTCGCGAGGTGAATCAGCGCCGTGCGGTGCGTGCAGCTGACGATCGTAGCTTCGAGCTCGCGGCGGTTGCCGGTTACCCATACGATCTTCGTGCCGGCCTCCGGGTACTCTCCGAGCGCGAGGGGGACCAGGACGACGCTCATCGTGCACCTCGAAGACGCTCGGCGAGCCGCCTGCAGGTGCGGCAGCTGCAGCCGCCGAAGCAATAGAGGCACGTGCACGCCGTCGCCGTGGCGTCGTACACCGCGAGTCGGCCGGGCAGCACGGGCTCGCCGCGGCGATAGCGGCGCTCGATCTCCGTGTGGTGCTCGCGCTGGGCGCGGATGAACTCCTCCGTTCCCGGCGTGACGATGGCCGGCTCGACGTCGGGCGCCGGCGGCGCCGCCGGCGCGAGCTCGTCGACGACCTGGTGGTCGACGAAGCTCGGCCGCGGCCGCTCGACGGCGCGCACCTCGGCGGCGGCCTGGTCGAGCAGCTCGGCGGGCCACTCCAGCACTAGGGCGTTGTCGTTCGCCGTCGCCTTGATCGCGGCGCTCATGACCGGCCTCGACGCGGGCGGGGCGGCCGTCCCAGCGGCGGCGGCCCCACGAACTGCCACACCTGCACCCCGGGCAGCCACTGCCAGCGGCCCGGATAGCGCCGCTGCGCCGAGCTCGTGCGCCGCGCCGAGATCCCACACAGCTGGTCGTAGGCGCTTTCGATCGCGGCCTCAGTCCAGCCCCATCGGCGCGCCATGTCGACGTCGAGCTGCAGGGGGCCGTGAGAGACGGCCATCGTCTGCGCGTTGATGAACTTCTCGCGCCGCCGGCGCCAGAACAACGCGCCGCCTCGCTTCGGGCGACTCATGGGTAGCACCGCGAGCAGAGATTGAGCGAGACCCACGAGCAAGGCCCGTCGGCGCCCCTGCAGGCGTGCAGCTCGTCGCAGCCGCACACCTTGCACTTGCTGAGAGCCCAGAGCCGGATCCGGCGCGCGCCGCGCGCATGGAACTGCACCACCTCGACGGCGAGCTGCCCGCAGGCCTTCTCGAGCTCGCGCCCGATCTGCGCGTGCTGCAGCTCGGGCAAGGCCTTCTGGATCTCGTGCACCGTCGCGCCGGGGAACGTGCCCCCGGCGCGCTTCGCCTTCACGATGCGGTGCAGCGCCTGCAGCACCTGGTCGCGGCGCTTGAGCCGATCGAGACGCTTCGCGCGCGTGGCGATGGTCTGCGCGGTTCGCTGCGCGATCATTGGCCACCTCCGAACAACCCCAGCTGGCGGGCCTCGACGGCGGACCACTCGACGCGCTTCTGCGACTTCGGCGCGAAGGGATTGACGTGAGGGATCTCGATTGCCCGCACGAGGCCTTCGGCGCGGAGCTCGGCCAGCCAGCGGGCGATCGCGCGCCGGCTGAGCCCCATCAGCGTCACCAGATCGGCGACCGTCATCCCGGGCCGCTTCTGCAGCAGCTCGAGCGCGCGCGCCTTCGGCGACGTCGCCGGCGCCGGCGCGCTCAAGCGTCACCCCAGCAACGATCGCAGCCGCACCATGGCGCGTCGTGGTGGTCGGGGATGCCCGGCAGCTCGGGCGCGCTCGGCCCTCGCCGGCGCCGCGCGATCGCCGGCGCCGACGTCGGCGGCTTCTTGCGGCGCCGCTTGCGCGACGTCGCCGGCGGCGCCGGCTCGCCAGGCAGCCCGGCGGTGAAGTCCTGGCCCTCGTGCGCCAGCGGGCCCGGGGCAGGGTGCAGCAGCATGGCCGCGGCCGCGGCCACGGTCGTGCCGGGCACGAGCTCGAGCTCGCGCGGCGCCGGCTCGCCAGGCGGCCCGGCGGTGAAGTCCTGGCCCTCGTGCGCCAGCGGGCCCGGGGCAGGGTGCAGCAGCATGGCCGCGGCCGCGGCCACGGTCGTGCCGGGCACGAGCTCG
>CAYVUV010000346.1:0-44738 GCA_964455095.1 uncultured Binatia bacterium (SeqCode) | reverse complement strand
CTTGCGGCAGCGCGGTCGGGCCGCGTTTCTCTTTCCCGCCTACGTCTTGTCGGCGCTCTGTGTCGGCGCGCTCTCGTACTACGACTACCCGCCGCTCACGCGCCTTCTGTTCCTGGCGCCATTCACCGCGCTGCTCGCCGGCCTGGCGTTCGATCGACTGTTGTCGGCGACGCTGGGGGCGGCGCCGCGTCTCGCGGCCCTCGCGGCGGCTGCGGTGGTGGGCAGCGCGGCGTGGTGGAACGCGTCGGCCATGCACGAGCGCGTCTACGTGCAACACCACGGCTACGGCGACGGCACGACCAGCGAGCTGATCCGGTTCGCGCAGCGACTGCCCGCGCAGTGGGGCGTGATCTACGTGCAGCGGTCCGACACGTTCATGATGGATGCCGACACGATCATGGGTCAGTTCCACTTCGGCAGCCGCTTCACCTATGCGCGCCCCTTCGGTCCGCGCGCCGAGCTCGCCCTGGCCCAGGCGACGCCGCCGACCGTCGTGCTGTACGAGCTGATCAACGCCAGCGACATCGCCTTGTTCGAATCGCTGGTCGCGGCGCGCTTTCCCGGCGTATCCTGGCGCGAGACCGCGCCCGGAAAGCCGTGGAGCTTGCGCTACGCGATGGTTCCGGCCGGTTGGCCAATGGGAAACGAGACACCGGCGTTTCCGTTCGAGGGTCGAGAGGGTTACGGCGGCATGGTGTCGCGGCAGTAGTCCGGTGTGCTGAAGTCGTACTTCAAGCTCATCGACCCGCACAGGCGTGCAGGGCGGCATCGACTGCCGATACCAGCTCGACGAGCGAGACACGCCCATTCCGGTCGCTGTCGAGGGCGGCGCAATCGGCTGCCGCGGTGTCGGTCAAGGCGAGGTGGACACCGCGCAGGAGCTCGTCGACGGCGGTCGTGCCGTCGCGGTTGCAGTCGCCCGGGCAGAGGCGCGGCTGTGTCGGCGTGGTGGTGCGGGTCGGGATGGCGGTGGCAGTCGCGGTCGGCGTGGGCGTCGGCGTGCTGGTGCCCTCCGGCCCGGGGACCTGGATGGCGATCTGCAGCGTCGCGGCGCGGTCGCCGGAGCTGGTGCCGTTGAGATCGACGCTGTTGGCGGCGACGTAGAGCGCGTACGTGCCGGGGATCTGCGGCGCGGTCCAGTCGAGGTCCCACGCGGCGCTGCCGTCGGGCGCGTTGCGTTTGGGCGCGAGGTGCGTCAGCTCGCCGTCAAAGCGCTGCGCCCCTTGATCCGGGATGGCGTCGAGCCGGCCGCCGTCGGTGGTGAGATTGAAGCCGGCGGCGATCTGGGTCTGCGACTGCGACACGACGACGAGCCGGAACGTCGCCAGCGCGCCGGGCTCGACGATATCCGGGCCCTCGAGGCGCACGACCGGGGCGACCCCGCCGCCGTGGCACTTGTTGCACACCGGGCCGCGCTGCCCCGACCAGCCGGTGATGCCGGTCTGATAGGCGCACGCTGGGTTGGCCCGCATGGCCATCAGCGCGAGCGCCGCCAGCGCGGTGCCGGCGCGCCGCATCAGTTCGGAGGCGGGCACCCGTTGATGGCGTTGCGCACGGCGACGACCAGCTCGGCGACCTGGACAGGCGGCTGGGCGTCGCCGCCGAAGGCCGGGCAGGTGGCTGGCGCCGCGGTGCCGAGCGCGATGTTGACGCCGGAGATCAGCTCGGCGACATCGACGTCTCCGCTCGCATCGCAGTCGCCCATGCACGGGCCGGGGACCGGCGTCTTCGTCTCCGTTGACGTCGGCGAGCTGGTGCGCGTGCTGGTGGGCGTCTGCGTCGGGGTGAAGGTCGCTGTCTGCGGCGGCGTGGGCGTCGGCGTGTCGCCGGCGGCGACCACATGCACGACGAAGGTCGCCGAGGTCGCGGCGTCGTCGCCGGAGCTGCCGTCCACGATCACGCTGTTGCCGGAGCCAAACAGCGTGTAGTCGCCCGGCTGCTCGGGGGCGGTCCAGGTGAATTCCCACGCTGCTTCTCCCGTGGCGTTGTTGTTGCGCGGCTGGTTGTGTGTCAGCTCGCCGAGCTGGGCGCGAACGCCGTCCGGCGGCGAGAGCGTTGCGAGGGTGCCCGCGCTGGCGGCGATGTTGAACCCGGCGGCGGTTTGCTCCGTCGCTTGCGATTGCACGGCGAAGCGAAAGGTCGCCATCTGGCCGAGGTCGACGGTGTCAGGCCCGGTGAAACTGACGCGCGGCGGCGTGCCGCCGCCGTGACACAGAAACTGGTTGCAGTTCTGACCCTGTTTTCCCGAGGCGCCGATCTTGCCGGTGCTATTCGCCGCCGCCGGCACCACAGCCGCGGCAAGACACAATGCCGTGGCGGCGGAGAATTGCAGGATCTGGCAGACGAGCTTCGCGAACATTGTCCTCACCGCTCCTTCTTTGAATGCTGATTCATGAACAAATCGCAGGGTTGAGGCAATGCCCGGTGTGCTATACGGGACCCGTGCGGCGGCAGCTCAAGTGGACCCTGCTCGCGGTCGGAGGTGTGTCGCTGCTGGCCGGCGGCGCCTCGATTTTCTCCCAGCCCGATCACGAAGTGCTATACGGCGGCGGCGCGCCGCTGACGGCGTGCACGCCGCACGGTTGCATCTCGATCTACGCCTTCGAAGTCGGCAACACCGGCACGGAGCCGCAGCCGCAGCTCGACGTGCGTCTGCGCAGCGCCTGGCTCGACCGCGCCCTGATGCGGCCCAGGGTCCGCACGTACGGCAAGGTCGATCGCGCCTTCGCAGTGCGCGACGCCGAGGGCGTGCGCACGTTTGCGCTCGGCATGGTGAAGCCCGGCGAGCGCATCGAGGTGAGCTTCGCCCTGCCCGTCGATTCGACCCAGGCCCCGGCGTGGGACGAGCTGCTGGTCGGCGTCGACGCCGCGAAGGGCCCGGTGCGCGCCGGCAGTCCCAGCACCGTGACGTTTGGCCGCATCATCTACAAACTGTTCGGGTGGTGAGCGGGCGATCAGGGGCCGATTTGACCGCCCGCGCTGGGCCTGCGTAAGTGTCGAAAGGGGGCACGACGGATGGAGTTGACGGGAAAGGTCGCGCTGGTCACGGGAGCGAGCCGCGGCGTCGGGCGCGCGGTGGCGATTGCCCTGGCGGAAGCGGGGGTCGACGTGGTGTGCGCCGCGCGGGCGACCGACGCGTCGCCGCTCAAACTGCCCGGGACGATCGACGAGACGGTGCGGCAGGTCGAGCAACGCGGTCGCCGGGCGCTGGCCGTGCCGACCAACCTCGCCGACGACGCCGAGGTGGCGCGCATGGTGCACACGGCGCAGAACCACTTCGGCCGGCTCGACATCGTCATCAACAACGCCGCCATCACGTTCCCCGGCGACCTGCAGTTGCCCATGCGGCGCTTCGACTTGATCATGAACGTCAACTTGCGCGCGCCGCTGCTGACCATGCAGCTGGCACTGCCGGCGATGATCGCGCGCGGCGCCGGCGCCATCATCAACGTCTCCTCGGCTGCCGCGCTGCACGCCTTCCCGGGCCTGATGGCCTACGGGATGTCGAAGGCGGCCCTCGAGCGGCTGACGATCGACGCGGCCCAGCAGCTCCAGCCGCACGGCATCGCGGTCAACACGTTTCGCATCGACGTGCCGGTGGCGTCGGAAGGGTTCGTCGCCAACCTACCCGGCGTCGATCACTCCGACTGGGAGCCGACCGAGGTGCCGGCCGAAGGTATCCTGTGGATGCTGCGCCAGCCGCCGAGCTACACCGGCCACAACGCCGGCATGCAGGAGCTGCGCGCCCGGCACGGCATCATGCCGTCGCGGTCGGCGCGGCCGTTTGCGCCGCCGGCGGGCGACGCCGGGGCGATCTTCCGCAAGGCGTGAGTGCCGATGGAGCAGGATGGAGAATCACGAAACCGCGAAAGAGCGACAGCACGAAAGATAAACGCAGAAGTTTCAGGCCTCCGGATCAGAGCTTCGTGTTTTCGTACTGTCGCGTTTTCGTGATCACCTGACGACGGCATTGCTGAGCATAGCTGCCGCCGTCCAAGGCTTACGGCGCTTCAGGTACCAGGCGCAGCGTCAGCGGATGCGAGAAGTAGCGCACGAAGATGTCGCTGGTGTACTTCTCGCCCATGGCGGCGGCGACGCGCTCGGCCATCTCCGGGGCGGGTTCGCCGCGCACGCGGTCGAACTGCTCGCCGGCGACCTTCACCTTGATGATCGGCTTGGTGGTGTTGCGCTCGATGCGCCCGGCGGCACGCGAGCCGAGCCGCACGTACACCTGCCCGTCGATGACGACGAGCCACACCGGCGACCAGTGCTCGCCCTCGGCCTCGACGGTGAGGAACTCGAGCGTGTCCTGATCGCGATAGACCTGCGGATCCCAGGCCGCGCGCGCCGGCGCGACGGCGGTCGCGAGCGCGGCGGCGATGAGCAGTCCCCCGAGCATGGTACGCATGGGCTCCCCCCCTTTTTTGGACGGCGCGGATCGTATCCGAAGCCGTTGGTGAAGCAAAGGTCCGGACTCTCCGGCTTCCGACGGGGGAGGCTGAGGTGGGGGTGATTTGACGATCCGCTACCGCTGGCGCAGATGATTTCATTAACCCCCCATTCAACCTTCCCCCGCAAGGAGACTGTCGATTTTCTCGATCGCATCAATCCTCGTTTAGCCCCGTCGGGGTTCGGGGTCGGAATCGCTATCGGAATGGAAGGGCAACGATCTGTGGCATTGATCGATCCCGATACCGATACCGACCCCGAGGAGAACGTGCGAGTGGGCAGCATCTCTGCTCGGCGATTCAAAGCCTGGCTGCACCTTCGCGACTTCGTGTCCTTCGCGTGAGACTCTTCTTTGGGAAGGGCCACGCTCCCTCGGAACCGTCTGCCACATTGCGGCACGGCTCGGCGGGAGCCTCGCCCTCCCGTTCGGAGAATATCGACAGTCTCCAAGGGGGGAAGGCTTCCTGACGGATCGCCGCGCTTGCGCGACGGGGCTGGTGTTGTAGCCTCGGCCGCGGACATGCCAGCCCAATCGATTCTGCGCCTCGGTCTGATCGGCGTCGGCAAGCACGGCAGCCGCTACGCGCGCCACCTGCGCGAGGATTTCACCGATCTGAAGCTGGTGGCGGTGGCGCGGCGCGATGCGGCGCAGGCGGCGGCCGCGGCGCAGGCGCTCGGCGCCGAGGCCCATGCCGACTACCGCGAGCTGATCGGGCGCGGCGATCTCGACGCGGTGATCGTCGTCGTGCCGCCGGTGCTGCACCCCGACATCATCGCCTGCGCGGCGCGGGCGCGCCTGCCGGTGCTGCTCGAGAAGCCGGCGGCGCCGAGTCTGGAATTGGGGCGCCAGATGCTGGCAGCCCTGCGCGCCGATCCGGTGCCGGTCATGGTCGCCCAGACCCTGCGCTGGAACGCGGTCGTGCGGGCGCTGATGGCCGAGCAGCGCGCGCGGCCGATCGGTCCGATCCATTCGCTGGCGTTCACGCAGCGCTTCGAGCCCTCGCCGCTGGGCTGGCTCGACGATCCGGCCCGTTCGGGCGGCGGGATGACGCTGCACACCGGGGTGCACATGTTCGACCTGCTGCACCTGCTCACCGGCCTCGAGCCCGACACGGTGAGCTGTCAGATGGTATCGACCAACACGCGCAAGACCGAGGACAACTTCGCGGCCACGGTCCGCCTCGGCGGCGGCGCGGCGCTGGCGACGATCTCCAGCGCGCGCACCACGCGCGGGCGCGCCGGGCACGTCGAGCTGGCGGGCGAAGACGGCGCCTTGATCGGCGATCACGTGCTGCACTACGCGTACCGCGTCGTCGGCACCGCGCGCGAGCCGATCGACGTCGGTGCGCCGGCTCCGACCATTCGCGACGTGCTGCGCGACTTTGCCGCCGCGCTGCGCAGCGGGGCGCCGATGCCGGTGACGCTCGAGGACGGCCTGCGCGCCGTGGCCGTCGCCGATGCCTGCTACGCCGCGGCGCGCAGCGGCCGCGTGGCGACGGTGGAGCGCCTGGCGGAGTAGGGGGAGGCGCGCATTGCGGGGGGTGGATCGCAGCTCTATATTCCGCTCGCGTCATGGGAGATTCGCTGCAATCGGTGTTGGGGCGTGAGACGGCCGCCGGCGCACTGGTCGAGCGGTTGCCCGAGCAGGCCCTGCGCTGCGTGGCCTGCGGTCACCGTTGCTACCTGCCCGAGGGCAAGGTCGGCATCTGCAAGGTGCGCTTCAACCGCGGCGGCGAGCTGCGCGTGCCGCGCGGTTACGTCGCCGCCCTGCAGTGCGATCCGGTGGAAAAGAAGCCGTTCTTCCACGTCAAGCCCGGCGCGCTGGCACTCAGCTTCGGCATGCTCGGCTGCGATTATCACTGCGGCTATTGCCAGAACTGGGTCACCTCGCAGGCGGTGCGCGACCCCGCCGCCGTGGCGCCCATTCGCCGCATCGCACCGGAGGAGCTGGTCGACCTGGCCCTGGCGCAGGACGCGGAGATCATCACCAGCACCTACAACGAGCCGCTCATCACCAGCGAGTGGGCCGTCGAGGTGTTCAAGGTGGCGAAGGCGTGCGGGCTCACCACGGCCTACGTGTCGAACGGCAACGGCACGCCCGAGGTGCTGGACTACCTGCGCCCCTGGGTCGATCTCTACAAGGTCGATCTGAAGAGCTTCGACGACCGCCACTACCGCAAACTCGGCGGCGTGCTCGAGAACGTTCTGGATACCATCCGCGGCCTGGTCGAGCGCCGCATCTGGGTCGAGGTGGTGACGCTGGTGGTGCCGGGGTTCAACGACTCGGATGCCGAGCTGCGCGGCATCGCCGACTTCCTCGTCTCGGTGTCGCCGGACATCCCGTGGCACGTCACCGCGTTTCACCCCGACTACAAGATGACCGACCGCGCCGCGACGGGCGTTGACGCGTTGCGGCGGGCCGCCGAGCACGGCGAAGCCGCGGGCTTGCGCTACGTCTACGCGGGCAACATCCCGGGCCGTGTCGGCCCCCTCGAGGACACGCGCTGCCCGCACTGCCGCACGGTGCTGGTCGAGCGACGCGGCTTCCGCGTCGTCCGCTGCGCCATCGTCGACGGCCGCTGCCCGCAGTGCGCCGCGCAGATCCCGGGTGTCTGGGGCGAGCCCGGTCGCCTCGGCCGCTCCGCCGGGCATCCGATCCTTTTGCACTGAGGCGCCCCGGCCGGGTGGCTCGTGCACCGCTTCGTCGGCGATTTCGTCATCGGCGTGACCGGCGGAAGGCGCTTGAGCTGCCGCCCTCGATCCGTTCGGGCGCGTTGAACTCAGCAGCGGGGTGACCTTTCACGGTCGCGCGGTCTCCACGGACCGCAACTTCTCCGCTGGGCTCTCGTTTATGGAATTGAGGAACGGTTGATGTCCAAGCTGGCTGCAATGCTGGTGTTGCCTCTCGCGCTCCTGAGCTTTGCGGCGACAGCGGGCTTCGCTCAACGCTCGGGCGGCGTTCTCGGCGGTTCACACGCTGGTTCTCGGGGCGCCGGCGGTCCTCGCGGCGTCGGGGGTCCTCGCGCGGGTGGTGGCCCGTCCGGCGTGGGTGGCGGGCCTCGCGCCGGGGGTGGTCCTCACGGCGTCGGCGGCGGTCCTCGCGCCGGCGGTGGTCCCTACGGGGGCGGTAGCCCTCATGGCGGCAGCGGTCCTCGCGTGGGCGGTGGTCCTTACGGCGCCGGCGGTCCTCATGGCGGGGGTGGTCCTCACGGGGGCGGTGGTCCTCACAGCGGCGGCCGTCCTCACGACGGGCACGGCCATGGCGGGCACGGACACGGCGGTGGTGGATGGCATGGGGGAGTGTTCATCGGCGGACCGTGGTGGTGGTACGACCCGTGGTGGGGTTGGCCGTATCCGTATGGGTATGCCTATCCCTATTACGCGCCGTACGTATATCCGCGCGCTTACCCGTACCGGTATTACCCGCCGACAGACGATCCGGGTGCGGAAGGACCATCCGAGTACATTGAACGAGAACCGCTGCAGTCCGGCAGGCTACCGCAAGGATATTGGTACTACTGCGCGAGCGGCAAAGGATACTACCCGAGCATTCCGCGGTGTCCCGAAGGGTGGATCATGGTTCCCCCGGCGCCGCGCTGAACGGGCGGAAAACGAAATGCGCCAGATTTGGTTCCTTCCCATCACGGCCGGACTGCTCCTGGTCGGATGCGCGACCTTACCGACCGGCCCGAACGTCCTGGTGCTTCCAGGCCACGGCAAGACGTTCGATCAGTTCCAGTTCGACGACGCCGACTGCCGGCAGTGGTCTTCGCAACAGATCGGGACGACCAGAAAGGAGGCTGCTACGGAGTCGACGGTCACTGGCGCTGTGGCCGGTGCCGCGGTCGGTGCGGCCACGGGGGCCGCGGTCGGCGCAGCCGCCGGGAGTCCGGGGACCGGGGCCGCCGTCGGCTCGGGAGTCGGGCTGCTCGGCGGGACGGCGGTGGGCGCCGAGCACGGTTCCTACGCCGAGTGGCAGCTGCAACGTCGCTACGACATAGCGTACATGCAGTGCATGTACGCGAAGGGCCACCAGATCCCGGTCCGTCGAGGTGCTCAGCGGCCACCGCCGACGTCGTGGAACCCGGAATCGAGCCCGCCATCTCGGTTGGACATTCCGCCCCCACCTCCAGGTGACCCGCCTGCTCCACCGGCGGAGTAATAGCTCGCTCGCCGCAGTCGGTTCCGACGCTCATTCGGGGCCAATGAGCTTCCGCAGGTTAACGACCCGAGTACCTCCCGTTGCGGGCAAATGGGTGTACTTCGCTCACTGCCACCTGGGCTGGCCGAAGCGAGCGACTGCCCGCTGATCACCTATCGATCCGCACCGCTCCTCAGGGCCCAATGGCTTTGAAGACCAGGCCGTCCGCCTTCTTCACCTGCGTGAGCCCGACGCCGAAACATTCGGCATCGGTGGTCAGGACCTGGACTGTCGCGCTGGTCTGGTTCTGCAACAAGGCCGCGACGCCCAGCGGCAAGTTCGAGTCCGTGTTCTTGCCGGTGATCTTGACCTTGCCCTTGCCGGCCTCGCCGCCGCTCAACTTCATCTTGAGGATTCCGTCGGCCGCGGTGCTCTTGTCGCCGTACTTGTACCCGGTGTCGGAGACCGCCGCCCAGCAGGGCTTGTCGACGCACGTCTGACCCGCTCGTGAGATCGAGTAGGTGCCGCGCAGTTGGCTGGTGGAATCGTAGATGCAGATCGTGTAGGCCGTGCTGCCGCTCACCGGGTTGCCGAAATCGGCTTGCGCCACAAGCGGTTGCAGCTTGGTGAGCTTGACCTTCAGCTTCTCCTTGCCCGCCGTCTTTTCGTCGACGATCAGGATGCCCTTCTCCGGAGCGATGCAGACCGCCGGGGCGGTGCCGCAGGCGATTCCCACGGTCGGGGTCGGGCTCGCCGTGGGCGTGGGTGTCGGGGGTTGCGGGCAGTCGCTGTCTGCCGGGAAGTCGGCGTTGCCGTCGCCATCGTTGTCCAGGCCGACGGAGTCGAGGTCGGCGGTCAGGTCCTCCTGGCTGCTCGAACACGGGTCCGTCAGATTGTTGGTCGGCTGGCCGTAGTACGGCGGCGGTTCATCCTCACCGAACAGCGGCGGGAAGGGATTGGGGAAACCGTTCATTCCCGGCGCGTGGCAACTGCCGGTTCCGCAAGTGGTCTCGCCCTGATTGACGTGGAACAGACGCAGACCGTAGGAGGTTGCCTTCGGCTGCAGGCTGTTCGGCGACGTCTCACCATAGTCCTGACCGTGGCATCCAGCGCAGCCGAGACCGCCGCCCGGACCACTCGAATATGTCAGGACGGGCTTGCTGCCGCCGCCGTTCGGATGACACAGGTTGCATTGCGTGATGTTGAATTCGATCCGGTGTCTCTGGTGGAGCACGCCGTTGCCGCCCTGGAAGCCCACGTGGCACGAGACGCAGCCGGTCCCCATGCCATCGTCGTACATGGGGTACGCGTCCGCGGTCGGCGCCCACAGCGTCAGGCAGAGGAGCGCGACCGCGCCCCCGGCATGCCGTGCGATCGTTCTGACGGACGTCCCTGTTGTCGGTCGAAATCGGCTCATGAATTCCCCCCGCTGCGCGGCCGGTTGGGTTCGCAGCAAAGCATCGCCATCGGTCTTGGAACAGGCGCACCGCAGACCCCCAGGGTGCCCCTTCACTCGAACCTTCCTCTTTGAATTCCCTTATTGCAAGAGCGTGTACCCTGATGTCTAGCGGCCTGACTCCAGGGCCTTCGCCTTGCTGAACTGGTCGGCCGCCTCGTCCGTCTTTCCCAGCTTGCGCAGGATGGCACCGAGCGCGTTGTGAGCGACGGCGCTCGGCTGCTCCGCGAGCGAACGCCGGTAGTCATCAGCCGCCTTCTCGAGCTTGCCCTCCCGCGCCAGCGCGTCGGCCAGGTTGTTGTACGCGGGCATGAAGGTCGGGTCGACCTCGATCGCTTTGTGGAACTCCGCGATGGCCGCTTCCGCCTGACCTTGTCGGGCGAGCACGTATCCCAGGCCGTTGTGGGTCTGGGCGGTTGGCCGTCCCGCGAGCGCCTGACGGTAGTGGGACTCGGCCTCGGCGAGGTTGCCCGCCTGCACGAAGGTCACGGCCAGGTTGGCATGCGCCGAGGCGCAATTCGGATCCAGCGCGAGCGCTTTGCGGTAATCCTCCAGCGCTTCCTGCGATCTACCCAGCTGGGCCATGGTGAATCCAAGGTCGCTGTAGATCTCCGCCTTGGGCTCGATCGCGAGCGAGGCCTTGAAGTGACTGGCGGCCTCGTCGAGCTGGCCGAGCTCCACCAGCGCGAGCGCCAGGTTGTTGTGCGCCTTGGCGTGATCGGGCTTCAAGGCCAGGGCGCGCCGGTATTCCGCCACCGCCTCTGCGGTCCTGCCGGCCTGGAACAACGTCCATCCCAGCGAGTTGTGCAGCTCGACGTTGTCCGGCGCGATCTCCAGCCCACGCCGATAGGCCCGTTCCGCTCCGACGTGGTCGCCGGTGTGCTCGTTGGCCATTCCGGCGCGCAGGAACGAGTACGCATCCAGGAACTGCTCGCGAATGTCGGCGATGGCGTTGCCGGGGAGCTTGACGAACTCCGGGATGTTCGCCGCCCGGTCCGGCGAGGTGAAACGCTCGAGCAGCACCGGCGGGCTGTCGTTGCCGTGCTCGTCGATGTGCGTGAGGAAGAGCTGCGTGTACGGTCCGTTCACCTTCGAGGAGAAGACCAGCCAGCGGCTGTTCGACGACCAGCTGTGCCAGGAGTTCATGCGCCGCGTGTTGTAGCGCAAGCGTCGCGCCGGGCCCCCCGCCGCGGGGATGATCCACAGCTCGCTGTCGGGCTGCAGCAGCATGTAGCTCTTGGACTTGGTGAAGACGATCCACCTGCCATCGGGCGAGTACTTCGGGAAGTAGTTGCTCATCCCGTTGTTCGACGCGCCCTCGAGCGCCAACGGCGTTCCGCCCTTCCCGTCGTTGAACGGCATCCGGTACAGGTCGTAGCGAAAGGGCTGCTTCTCGACGGTGAACTCCGGCACGTCCTTCTCGTCCACCAGCGCGGCGTTCTGCTGCTCGAGGTGCTCCGCGCGGTGGGCCTTGTTTCTGGCGAACACGATCTCCTTGCCGTCGGGGCTCCACACTGCGTTGGTCTGCACGTACTGCGGGTCGTTGGCGCCCGGCAACGCCGCAAACGTCTTGGTCTCCCGATCGTAGACGACGAGAATGCCTTTGATGGGAAAGAAGAGCTGCGAGATCATGAGGTCCGGGATGGCGACGAACACCGACCGGTCCTTGACCGTGCTGATCACATACCGCCCCGTCGGCGAGACGCGCGACAGCAGGCCGAAGGTGAGCTCTCCGTCCTCGCGTTTGAAGTCCGCCCAGGTGATGATGTTGTCGTCGTGCATCACCATATGCGTCGACACCGGCATGATGCCGTACGCGCCCTTGTCGTTGCCGTAGTCGACGTCGAGCCCGAGCACGCTGCCATTGTCTGCGAAGGAATGGCAGTTGCCGCACACGGGCAGGTTCTGCAGCACGATCGGCGGGCCGGACTCGAGGTCGATGGTGCCGTAGCGCCAACGGATGCGGGATGGATCCTGCACGGCCGTCAGGAACGGCAAGGGGACCTCTCGATAGAAGAGCGAATCGCCGACCACGTCCTTCGACGTTCGCATGTGCACGCGCCCCGACGACAGCACGGTTGCCGGCGTGGCGCGGCCGACGCCGGCGACGGTCACCTCGGCATCGCGCTCGGCGCTGCGCTGTTTGATCTGCCTCCAGCGCTCCTCGGACGGTCGCCAGCGCGGTGCGTCGACCGTCTCCCGCAGCACTTCGGCGCCGCTGTCGTCGCGCACCACCACGTCCCAGCGATCGACACCGTCCGTCTTGTCCTCCCACAGGAAGGTCGGCGCGACAATCTCGGGCGGAAACAGCGTGCCCTCCTGCGGATAGGTGATCTGCAATCGCGCCTCGGCCGCTTCGGCGGCGGCGATCGGCGTGCGATCGGAGGCGGCAACGAGCAGGCTGGCGACGAGCGCAACCGGAATGGCGGCGGCCGCGACCACGACCGAACGACGAGCCCTCGGCATGACTCCTTCCTACGCTTCTGCCGATGCGAGAGGAAGCATCGCCACGACTTCCGTCTCACAGAGCAGCTCGGGCCGGCACAGCGGGGTCTCGACCAACGCGCACGGGAAGCCGTCGAAGCCGCGCTGGCGATACAGCGAGCGCAAGACCGGTGCGTCGCTCGGGTGCTTCAGGTACGTGACCCCGGAGATCAGGTGCTCGAAGGTAGCCCCCTGCTGGGCGAGCAGTGAGGCGATGTTGTGCAGCATGCGATCGGCCTGCGCCGCGAAGTCGCGCGGGTGGACGGTGCGTCCCGCTTCGTCGATGCTCGCGGTCCCCGAGACGTAGAGAGCTACCTTGTTCGCCTCGGCGACCCGCAGGCCGCGCGAGAAGTCGGCCCCGTAGCTCCACGCCTCGTTGAGCGTCGGAGCGGACATCGGCGTGACGTCGAGCGGCCGGGAGGACTTCACCGCGTGGAGTTGCATGGCAAAGTCGTGCGCGTCGGGAAACGGCACGCCCTGGACGCCGGTGCTGGCCGGCCGTAGCTCGATCCCGTGGCGCTGGAAGAACGCGCGTCGGGCGCTATTGAACGCGTCGTAGTCCCGGTTGATGTCGCGGAGCTGGATCCAGGTGCGGACGACGTCGCGAAACCCCATGCCACACTGGTCGAGCAGGCGCTCCGCCGCGCCGAACATGTTGGAGACCTGCTCGAAGGCCCCGCTGCCGGTGCCGTAGACGTTCGTTGTCTGAAGCGACGTCTGGTCGCCGAGACAAACGAGCCGTGCCGCGGATCGCGCGCATCCCTCGCACGCGCACGACGCCGCGGCCCGCACGTCGCGCACCGACCAGGCGTCGCGATTGTGGGGGAGGACGGCCGACGCCGCGAGCTCGAAGGCCGCTCCCTGGCCGATCGGGGCCTGCTGGATGAACGCGGGTGCCAGGGCATCGGCGCCCTGGCCGATGTCCGCCAGGAGGCGTGTGCGGACATCGAGCACCCGGGGCAGATCGCGCCGGATATCGCGCAGGAAGAGCGTCTCGGAGACGAGATCGCGGAACGATGCCCGATCGGCGGCCAGGTGTTCGGCCAGCCCTCGGTAGGCAGCCTCCGCCTGGTGCACCGCATCGGCGGGTGGGCCCGCCGGGCGACAGAGGATCGCCAGCTCGGTCGCCCGCGGGCCGGCGAAGCGCCGCAGGACGGTCGAGCAGGCGCGCGGGGGCATCACGTCACCCCCGCGCGGCGTTCCGGCCGCGCGCCGCGCGCCCGTCCGACGGCGGCGGTAGTCCTAGCACTCGGGCGGATTCGGCGGCACGAAGACCGAGGTCATGAATGTGTTGTCGCTGAAGCAGTTGTTCGATCCGCCGAGGACCAGGATGTCCGAGGCAAAGGGCGCGAAATCCCCGGGCGGCGGGTTGGTGCCGTTGGCGTACAGAGGATTGGCGATGAATTGGTTGAAATCGGGCGATGTGTCGGCCACTTCCGGCGGATTGAGCGTGCAGTCGAAGTCGGTGCCCGTCACCGCAATGCAGTAGTCGATCATGCCGATGCCGAAGAAGTCGTTGTTCTCGATCCGGTTCTTGGTCACGTCGACGTGATCGACGCCCAGGACCAGGATGCCGCCACCGCTCGGCAGCGCCGAGGCCATCGATCCCGGCGGCGCAGTGTTCGGTGCGTTGTTGTCGTGCACGTAGTTGCCGGTGATCTTCCAGTAGCCATTGTCCGACAGCGGCATAAGCGGCGGCAGGCCCGCCGCCGACGGATGGTAGAGGCCGATGCCGATGGTGTTGTGGTGGATGTCGTTCTTCATCACCGAGATGTTCTTGGAGACCGTGATCTCCATGCCCGTCGGGCTGCTATGGAGCTCGTTCTTGATGACTCGGACGTTCTCGGAAGCCTCGATCCACAGCGCGCTGTCCTCGGAGCCGTAGGAGACGTTTTTCTTCACCATGCCGTTCGCGGACAGGGTGGGCCAGATGCCGTTCTCGAGGTTGTCGATCGTCTCGTTGCGTTGGATCTTGAAGTTGTTCACGTGGCGCAGCCAGATGCCGTTGTTCGGAAAGCCCTGGACGGTGAAGCCCTGGATCGTGACGCCGTCGACGTCCGGATCAAGCGGGTTGGCGGGCTCGACGAGAATACCGTCGGTTTGTCCCGGAGCCGGCAGAATGCGAACCCTGACGCCCTTCTTTATGTTGCTCTTGGCCAGCAACTTGAGGGGCTTGGTGATCCTGACCGCGGCCGAGCCCGCGCCCACCCCGATGTAGTCGCCGGGCATCACCTTCACCGTGTCGCCAGGCGCCGCCGCGTTGACCGCCGCCTGGATCGAGTCGCCGGGATTGACCGTGTGCGTGGCCGCCGGTGCCGCCGAGGGTCCCCACACCAGGGACAGACCCAGAGCGAGGACTGGAAGGGTGATCAATCGACCTGGCGTCATCAGTTTTCTCCGTGCGCGTCTCGAAGACGTTTCGTGTTCGGATTGAAAATTCGTGTCGGCAACTGCGTCAACAGAGGTCCTGGAACGCAGCGAAGCACAAGCCCCCGCTTCTCAGACCCTCCGCCTGCGCCTGCCCCCCCAAAGTCTCCCACGTGGTCGAAACATACCGCGACTGATCTGACAAAGTCCAGTCTCTTGAAAGAGGGTGCCCATACCGGCTTCACAGGGTGGGCCGCGTCTTCTAAGGTGCGGGCCATGACCGAACCCTCCTGGAATCTGCGCGGCAAGACCTGCATGGTCACCGGTGCCAGCAACGGCATCGGCAAGGCGGCGGCGCTGGAGTTGGCGCGCACCGGGGCAGAGCTGGTGTTGGTCTGCCGCGATCGCGCCCGCGGCGAAGCGGCGGTGGCGGAGATCGCCGCGCAGAGCGGCAGCCATCGCGTCGACCTGATGCTCGCCGACCTGTCGTCGCAGGCCGAGATCCGGCGCCTGGCGAGCGACTTCCTCGCCACCGGCCGGCCGCTGCACGTGCTGCTCAACAACGCCGGTCTGATGAACACCGAGCGCACGCTCACGGTCGACGGCATCGAGACCACCTTCGCGGTCAACCATCTCGGCTACTTCCTGCTCACGTTGCTGTTGCTCGACCGGCTGAAGGCCAGCGCGCCGGCGCGCATCGTCAACGTCGCCTCCGACGCGCACCGCTTCGCCCGCGGGCGGCTCGACTTCGCCAACCTGCAGGGCGAGAAGTCCTACGCGGCCATGCGCAACTACGGCCAGTCGAAGCTGGCCAACATCCTCTTCACGCGCGAGCTGGCGCGGCGCCTGGCGGGCAGCGGCGTGACGGTCAACTGCTTGCACCCGGGGACCGTGGCGACGCGCTTCGCGCAGAACAACGGCGGCTTCTACCGCTTCGGCACGCGCCTGATCGCGCCGTTCATCCGCACGCCCGCCAAGGGCGCGGAGACCTCGGTCTATCTCTGCGCCTCGCCCGAGGTGACGGGAGTCAGCGGCCAGTACTTCTCCGACAAGCGCGCGAAATCGCCGGCGAAGTTCGCCCAGGACGATGACGACGCGCGCCGGCTGTGGGAGGTGAGCGCGCAGATGACCGGGGCCGGCGCCGCGTGAAAGGCGCGGTGGTTTTTCCTCAGAGTCTCCCCCTTTGGGGAAGCGAGAGCAGGAGGACACGCGGTGGACAGCACTCGCCCGTTGAGCATTCCCGTCATTCTCGGCACGACGCGCAAGGGGAGAATGAGTGCGCACGTGGCGCGCTTCGTCGTCGAGCAGTTGCGCCGGCGCGATGGCGTCGCGACCGAGCTGATCGACATCGCGGCGCTGCAGTTGCGGGTCGATGATGCCGGCGAACCGGCGCGCGACGAGTCCTTCGCACAGAAGATGGCGCTCGCCGACGGCCTCGTCATCGTCACGCCCGAGTACAATCACGGCGTGCCGGGTCTGCTGAAGCACGTGCTCGACACCTGCCTGAAAGAGTACATCCACAAGCCCGCCGGCGTCGCCGGCGTCTCGGCCGGCACGTTCGGCGGCGCGCGGGCGATCGAGAACCTCCTGCCGGTGCTGCGCGAGCTCGGCCTGGTGGCGATCTTCTGGGACCTGAATTTCGGCGAGGTGGGCAAGGTCTTCGACGACAGCGGGCGCTTGTTGGACGAGGCGTTCGTGCGCCGGGCCGACAAGTTCCTCGACGAGCTGATCTGGATGGCGCGCACGCTGCGCCACGGCCGGGATCACATTGCGTTGAAGTGAGCGGAGGGCGGCGATGCAGTGCGAGAAATGCGGCGCGGAGATGAACCATCACGCCGACAAGCTGGTCGAGCCCGTCGATGGGGCCGGCACCGCGGCGATCGATCCCGTGCTCGGCGGGTTGATCGAGGAGATCCACGGGTGTCGAGTCTGCGGGCACGTGCAATCGCGTCGCGGATGAGGCGTCGCGCGGTAGGGCAGGTGACGCGACCGGCGGCGAGTGTTACTAGCTGCTGATGGGACAGGACGTGCCGCCGCGGGCGGTGCTGGTGGGCGTGCAGCTGCAGGGTGTGAGCGACGAAGAGCACGCCTCCTCGCTCGCCGAGCTCGGCCGGTTGGCGAAGACGCTGGGGCTCAACGTGATCGCGCGCATCGCGCAGAAGCGCACGGCCCTGGCCCCGGCCGCGGTGCTCGGCGAGGGCAAGCTGCAGGAGCTCGCCCGTCTCACCGGCGGGACCGGGGTGGTGCCCTCGGGCGTGCCGGCGCACCGCATACGCGACGACGAGCCCGAGCCGGCGGATACCGAGGACGAGGTGCCGGAAGTCGGCGCCGGTGAACGCGCCTCCGTCGTGCTGGTCGACCACGACATCAGCCCGTCGCAGGCGCGCAACCTCGAGGGCGCCACCGGCGCGGAAGTGCTCGATCGCACCGCCGTGATCCTGGCCATCTTCCAGCGCCATGCGCGCAGCCGCGAGGCGCGCTTGCAGGTGGAAATCGCGCGCCTGGCCTACATGGCGCCGCGGCTGCGCGCGGGCGCGGGCGGCAAGGACCGCCAGGGTGGCGGCATCGGCGGCAAGGGCGCCGGTGAGTCGCAGATCGAGCTCGACCGGCGCAAGGTGCGCGATCGCATCGCCGAGCTCCGCCGCGAGCTGGCAGCGATCGAGAAGGACGCCGCAACGCGCCGGCGGCGCCGCACGACGCAGCCCACCGTGGCCATCGTCGGCTACACCAACGCCGGCAAGTCGTCGCTGATGCGCGCGCTGACCCGCAGCGACCTGCTGGTCGCCGACAAGCTCTTCGCCACGCTCGACACCACCGTGCGCGCCCTGCAGCCGGAGACGCGGCCGCGCATTCTGGTCAGCGATACCGTCGGGTTCATCAAGAAGCTGCCGCACGACCTGGTCGCCTCGTTCCGCTCCACCCTCGACGAGGCGCGCGAGGCGGCGCTGTTGCTGCACGTCGTCGATGCGGCCGACGCGGCCTTTCCGGCCCAGCTCGAGGTGACGGCGCAGGTGTTGGCCGACATCGAGGCGTCGGACGTGCCGCGCCTGCTGGTGCTGAACAAGGTCGACAAGGTCGACGACGCGGCGCGCGCCGCGCTGGCGGCGCGCTACCCGGACGCGCTCCTGTTGTCGGCCAGATCGCCCGCCGACATCGCCGCGCTGCGCGAGCGCATCGTCGCGTTCTTCGAACGCGAGATGGTCGAGGAAGAGCTCGTGGTGCCCTACGCCCGCCAACGCGTGGTGAGCGAAATCCACGACAGCTGTCGCGTGCTGGCCGAGACCCACGACGAGCGCGGCACACGCCTGCGCGTGCGCGCGCGCCCCGAAGTGGTGGCCCGCCTGCGCGCCGCGCTGTGAGCGGAACGCCAGGCGCTTTGACCGGCCATTCCTGCGGTCCTCCCGGTTTCCTCTCCGTCGGACATTCCCCCCTCGTTTCCAAGGAGGGGGTCCGGGGGAGGTCGTTCTTGGATACCGATGCAAAAAGCTACCTCCCCTAACCCCTCCTTGGAAAGGAGGGGGATCGGAGGTTTCCCAGATTGCCCTTCGGCCGCGCCCGCGGCTGATGTAGGAGAGGGGCATGACGGACCCCACTCGCGCGCCGCTGTTGCTGCTCGCCGCTCTGCTCGCCGTCAACGCCTGTCACTCGGAGCCCGATTCCCCCGAAGCCCAGATCCGCGCGGTCATCGCGCGCGGCGAAAAGGCGGTGGAGGAGAAGGACATCGCGGCGGTGAAAGAGCTCGTCTCGGAGCAGTACCGCGACGCCAACAAGCTCGATCGCCGCACCATCACCGCCCTGGTTCTGCGCCAGTTCATGGCGCACAAGTCGATTCACCTGCTGGTCAAGATCAGCAGCATCGAGATCGCGGAGCCCGGTCACGGGCATGTGCTGCTGTTCGTCGCCATTGCCGGCCGGCCGATTCCGTCGCCGGTCGAGCTGGCCACGGTGAAGGCCGACCTCTACCGGTTCGAATTCGACCTGGTCGAGGAGTCGCCGCGCGATTGGAAGCTGACCAGCGCGAGCTGGCGACCGGCCGAGCTCGAAGACCTGAGTTGATACAACGGGAGGGCGAGGCTCCTGCCGAGCCTTCGTGCCTCTTTGCGGCGCGGCTCGGCGGGAGCCTCGCCCTCCCATTCGGTCAGAGCGGGAAGCGCGGGCACTCGGCTGGCGCGGCCGTGTTGCGCACGCCGTTGAACTTGGCCGCCGTGTCGTTCGCCGCCCCGGGCGTGCGCGGTGAGACGACCGTGCAGTACTCGGTGCCGCTGCCGAGCTCGAGCCGCAACACGATGTCGCCCTGCGGCGCGCCGTCGAGCTCGTACAGGCCGGCGCCCTTGCCGCGGATGACGAGCTTCGAATCGCGCACCAGGATCGATTTGATCGGGCCGTCGATGCGGTCGCTGTCGCGATAGCGATAGCCGGGTCGGCTGGCCGAACCGACGCGCTCCCAGCGCGCGGCGGGCAAGGACAGCGTGACGACTTGCGCCTGGTCGGCGCCGTGCACGATCAAGGTCGCGCCGGCGATGGTCGGGTCGCCGGCGCTGCTGAACGCCGGTGGGACGACTCCGCTGGCGCCGCCCTGGTACTTCGAGGAGCGGAAGCTCAGCTTGCTCTTGTCGGGATTGATCGGGAGGCTGTCGTCGTCGCGCATGGTCAAGGTCGTGGCGCGGATCGGTAGCGCGCCGGCGCCCGGGAAGTCGGACGCATCGGCGGGATTGGTGCCGCGGTCGATCTCGTCGCCGTCGAAGAAACCGTCCTCGTCGCGATCGACGCCGATCCGCCGGCCGGATCCAACCGGGACACAGGTGTAGGTCAGATCCTGCCCCGGGGTGGCGGTCAGCGCGCGCAGCGCGGCGTCGGTCACCGGTGGCTCGTTCTCGCGGTCCATCTGGAACGTGCCGTCGGCCAGGCGATAGGCCCCGCGCGCTTCGCCGGCGATGACGCCCTTGACCACCACCTCGCATTCGCCGAGGTCGTCGCGCGCCAGCAACAGCGTGACGCGGTCGGCGACACCGGTGGCGCTGTCGCTCTTGAGCGTCGCCTGCTGGGCGACGATGGGGGCGAAATTCGAATCGAAGGCGAGCACGAACTGTTCGAGCTGTCGCTGCTCGGCGTTGCTGAGCGTGAAGACGCTGGCGCTGAGGAAGTTGAACACGCGGTCGACGCTGCCGTCGTGTAGAATGCCGAAGCCGCGGATCTGCGCGCCCTGGAGCGCGCTGCCCGGCTGCCCGAACATGCCGATCTTCTGGTAGACGTTGCGCAGGTGCGGGACCTTGAACATCTGCGTCTCGCCTTCGAACGTGCTGAAGCCATCGCCGCCGAAGAAGCCGTTGCTGGGATCGAGCGTGTGGCAGCCGTTGCAGTTGAACAACACGTCGGTGGCGCGGCCGAAGTAGAGGTCGTGCCCGAGCTGCTGATTGGTGGTCAGCGTCTGGTCGAGGTTGCGGATCGGGTTGGGCGGGTACGTCACCGTGAGAATGAAATCGGTGAAGGCCTGCATCTGCGCCTCGGTCAGCACGCTGTCGCGGCCGATGAGGCCTTCGAACGCCACGTTGAACTTCATGAACGCGGCGTTCTCGTCGAACACGCTGCCGCCCGGATCGTTGCCACCGGTGCGGTCGCCGCGCCAGTGCATCGAGCCGTGGTTGGCCATGCCGCGCAGGCTCTGTGTCGTCATCGGCCCCTTGAGCGGATGGAAGTCGACGAAGGTGTCGAGCAGCGGCGGGATGCGCACCGGCAGCGGGTCGTTGAGCACGACGTCGTCCGGATTGCCGAGATCCCAGGCCAGGCTGTCGAAGTCGCCGAAGATGTGGCACGACGAGCACGACGCCTCGCCGTTGCTCGAGGTCTGAACCGCGTCGTAGAGGAACGGGCGTCCGTTGACGATCTCGGGCGGCTCCGGATTGTAGAGCGCGACATGTCCGATCTCGTCGCGCGTGCCGAGGTCGACGACCGAGATGGCGTTGTCGAAGCGGGTCAGGACGTAGAGACGGCCGTTGGCTTCGTCGAGCGCCAGGCCGGTCGGCCCGCCGCCGCTGACGGTGACGTGGTCGGCCGAGCTGGGGGTGAACGTATCGTTCTCGAGCGCGGCGGTGCTGAAGATGCCCACTTTGCTCGAGCCGAAGGCGGCGACGTACAGCGTCGCGCCGTCGCTCGACACGGCGAGGCCGCCGGGCGTGGCGAGGCTGTTTTCCTTGGTGATGGGCGGCGCGGGGCGGACGTTGTAATCGATGTGCTTGTTCAAATGGCGCGGCAGCACGCTCGAGCCGTCGAGCACCGTGACGCGCGCCTCGTGCAGGTGACCCTGCACATTGGCGCCCGCCGTGCCGGCGAAGATGCCGGGCCCTTCGAAGCGCACTTCGTTGCGGGCCTCGGTGTTGGTGACGTAGACCTTGCCGCTCACCGGGTTGGTCACCATGTTGAAGAGCACGGTGCCGACATGGGCGAAGTTGGCGGTCTCGACGGGCAGGGCGGCGTCGGCGTCGATGGCGAAGACGTCGAGATCGGGCAGCGAGAAACGGATCAGCTCGCTCCAGTTGCGCCCGAGCTGGTCTTCCCAGCGACTGGTGCCGTTGTTGAAGCGCACGATGAGCCCGACCTCGGGGCCGGGAATGTTCTCGAAGTTGACGTTCGGCCACGGCAGACCGCCGGGCGCATTGCGGCCCGACACCAGGCACGGCGGCGCGTTGCTGCCGCCGTCGCACACCCAGCCCTCGTTGAGCGCGGTGGTCTGGTTGCCGGACTGAAAGACGGCGGCATAGACGGTGGTGCCGTCGGCGCTGCGCGCCAGCGCGCGCGGCGTGTCGCCGAACAAGATGACGTTGGCGAGCGGGTTGCCGCGCAGGCCGTTGCCGAGGTTGGCGGCGTCGTACACCTGGACGACGGCGCGCCCGAGCCCCGGCGTGGTCAGATCGCTGATGCTGGAGGCGGCGCAGTTCTGCCCGCGGCGGGCCGTGGTGACGAAGGCGCGGTCGTTGGCCGGCCCGGCGAAGACGATGTCGCGCGGCTCGTCGCAGGTGAGGATCGTGCGGGTGACGCGCGGCGGCGTCGCGGCGACGTCGACGATGCTGATCGAATCGGACAGGTGGTTGACGACCCAGACTTCCGAGTCGCTGCGCGCCGCGACGGCGCTGGGCTCGAGCCCGACCGGGACCGAAGCGGTGTGGGTCAGACCGCCGACGCCGATGGCGAAGATCTCGAGCTGATTGTCGGGCGTGTTGACCGCAAACAGCCGCGTCCCGTCGGGAGAGATGGTCAGCGGCCGCACCTGGCCGGTTTCGAAGTTGACGAAACTCTGCGCCCCGGCCGTGCCGGTGATGGCCAGGCCGAGCAGCGCCGCGGTCAAGGTCAGTGCGCGGCGCGAAAGCAGCCGAGAACGATCCAACATCATCCAAATCCCCCCAAGGAAGTCGCCGGTCGTGCGACGAGAACCTACACTGTCCCCACCGCGCAGCCGTAAGGCAAGCAAATCGGGTCCAAACGCCGAAGAAGAGGGTTGGCCGGCCGATGTTTCATTGGGCGCCAGCCCGCACGGGCTCCCGTCCCTGCTCGAAGTCCAGGCGCGCCGCGGATTCGAGCTCCCCGACGTGGGCGCCGGAGAGGTACGAGTAGACGGCCGGGACGACGAAGAGCGTGAGCAGCGTCGAGAACACCAGCCCCCCGATGACGGCGATGCCGAGCGACTGCCGGCTGCCGGAGGCGCCGCCGATCGACAGCGCGATCGGCAGGATGCCGAGCACGGTCGAGAGCGTGGTCATCAGGATCGGCCGCAGGCGCGCCGTGGCCGATTCGAGCGCGGCGTCACGACTGGCCAGCCCGTGGCGCCGGTACTGGTTGGCGAACTCGACGATCAGGATGCCGTTCTTGGTGACCAGCCCGATCAGCATGATCAAACCAATCTGGCTGAAGACGTTGAGCGTTTCCCCGGCGAGCACCAGGCTGGCCAACGCCCCGGCGATCGACAGCGGCACGGTGACGAGAATGATCAGTGGGTCGCGGAAGCTCTCGAACTGCGCCGCCAACATCAGGTAAATGAGGACCAGCGCGAAGCCGAAGGCGAACAGCAGGCTCGATCCGGCGTCGGCGAAGTCGCGCGACTGGCCGGCGAGGCTGGTGCGGACGCCCGCCGGCAGCAGGCGCGCCGCGATGTCGTCGAACGCCGCGATGCCGTCGCCGACGGTTTGCCCGGGGGCGAGGCCGGCGGAGATGGTGGCGGACGTGAAGCGGTTGAAGCGATAGATCGCCGGTGGCCCGACGGTCTCGGCGAAGTCGACCAGGTTGTCGAGCGAGATCATCGCGCCGCCGCTGCCGCGCACGAACAGCTTGGCGAGGTCGCCGGGGTCGTTGCGGTCGTCGCGCTCGACCTGGCCGACCACGTCGTACTGGCGGTCGTTGAGCAGAAAGAAACCGAAGCGCTGTCCGCCGTAGGCGAGCTGCAGCGTGCGCGCTACGTCCTGCACCGACACGCCCAGCTCGGCGGCGCGCCGCCGGTCGATGGCGACGGCTCCCTCGGGCCGGTTGATCTTGAGGTCGGCGTCGACGAAACGCAGCACCGGGCTGGCGTTCGCCGCTTCGAGGAAAGCCGGCAGCACGGCGACCAGCTCGTCGTAGGTCGGTGCCTGCAAGACGTACTGCACCGGCTGGCCGCCGCGGCGGTCGCCGATCGTCGGCGGCTGCGCCGGCAGGGCGCGCACCGCGGTGAAGTGCTCGAGCTCGCGCGAGAGTTGCTGGAAGACCGCCGCCTGCGTTCGCGTCCGTTTCTCCGGATCGGTCAGAAACAGATTGAACAAGCCGGTGTTCACGGCCCCGCCCCCCGATCCCGGCGCGGCGATCGACATCGCGGTCTCGATCTCCGGCACGCGGTCCTGCAGGTAGACGGCGATCTGGTCCATCTGGTGCTGCGTGAACTCGAACGACGATCCCTCCGGCGCGCGCAGCGCGACGCGGATGTTGGAGCGGTCCTCGAGCGGTGCCAGCTCGTTGCCGAGCGCGTTCCAACACAGCGCGATCGCCAGCGCGGCGGCGGCGATGAGGGGAAAGGCGAGCCAGCGGGTGCGCAGGAACGCCGCCAGCGCGCGGCGGTAGCCGGACGATAGCCCTTCGAAAAAGGGCTCGGTGAGGCGATAGAAGGCGCCGTGGCCGCCGTGCGCGGTGAGCAGGAAGCGGCACATCATCGGCGTGAGCGTCAGGGCGACGAACGCCGACACCAGCACCGCGCCGACCACGACGACGCCGAACTCGCGAAACAGGCGGCCGGTCAGACCCTCGAGAAAGACGATGGGCACGAATACGGCGGCCAGCGTCACCGTGGTGGAGATGACGGCGAAGTAGATCTCGCGCGAGCCCTCGATCGCCGCGGCGAGCGGCGTCAGGCCGCGTTCGATCTTGGCGTAGATGTTCTCGAGCACGACGATCGCATCGTCGACCACCAGCCCGATGGCCAGCACGATGCCGACCAGCGTCAGTACGTTGATGGTGAACCCGACCAGGTACATGACGAAGAAGGTCGAGACGATGCTCACCGGGATGGCGAGGACCGGGATCAGCGTCGACCGCCAGCTGCGCAGAAACAGGAAGATGATCAGTGCCACCAGGCCGAAGGCGATGAACATCGTCTCCTCGACCTCGCTGATCGAGCGGCGCACGAACTTGGTCAGGTCGTAGGCGATTTCGATAGCGTAGTCGGAGGGCGCGACGCGGCGGATGTCCTCGAGGCGCTTGTAGAACTCGTCGGCGATGGCGATGGCGTTGGTGTTGGGCTGCGGCAAGACGGCCAGAATGGTCACTGGCACCAGATTGGTCTTATTGCCCGCGCGCAGGTTCTGCGCCCCGAGCTCGGCGCGGCCGACGTCGCGCAGCAGGATCTGGCGCCCATTGGCTTCCTTGATGATCATCGCCTCGAACTCGTCCGCGGTGGTGAGCCGGCCGGCGGTGCGCAGGCTCAGCTCCACGGTGCTGCCCTCGAGGCGGCCGCTCGGCAGGTCGACGTTCTCGGCCGCGAGCGCGTGCTGCACGTCGAGCGGCGTCAACCCGTGCGCGGCCAGGCGCATCGGGTCGAGCCACAGCCGCATGGCGTAGCGCTTCTCGCCGAGAATGCGGACGTTGCTGACGCCGGCGATGGTCTGGATACGCTCGCGGATGACGCGGTCGGCGAAGTCGTTGACCTCGAGGATGCTGCGCTTCGGGCTCTGCACGCTGAGGTAGATGATCGGCTCGGCGTCGGCGTCGGCCTTCTCGACCACTGGCGGCTCGGCGTCCGGCGGCAGATTGCGAATCGCCTGCGCAACGCGGTCGCGCACGTCGTTGGCCGCCGCTTCGAGGTCGCCACCGACTTCGAATTCGACGCGGATCTGGCTGCGCTCGTCGCTGGACACCGACGACAGGACGCGAATACCGGCGACGCCGTTGATCAACTGCTCGAGCGGCTCGGTGATCTGCGAGGCGATGACAGCCGGGTTGGCGCCGGCGTAGCGGGTGGTGACGGTGATGAGCGGCGGATCGACAGCCGGGTACTCGCGCACGCCGAGGAGGAAGAACGACACCGCTCCGAAGAGCAGCAGCACCAGCGACATGACCGTCGCCAGCACCGGCCGGCGGATGCTGATGTCGGAGAGGCTCATCGGGCTTGCTCCGCCGCGACGATCTCGACCCGCGCTCCGGGTCGCATGCGCAGGAGGTTGGAGGTCAATACCGTGTCGCCGATGGCCAGCCCGCGCTGGATCTCGACCGCCTCGCGCGTGCGCTGCCCGATGGCGACTTCGCGCAGCTCGGCGCGGCCGTCGCGCAGCACGTACACGGCATTGCCCTCGGCCGATGGGATGATCGCCTGGGCGGGCACCAGGATGCCGTCGGTGGCGTGCTCGACCGGCACCTCGATGGAGGCGAAGGCGCCGGGGAGCAGCATGCCGGCGGGATTGTCGCTGACCCCGCGCACCAGCATGCTGCGCGTCGGGGCGTCGATCACCGGCTCGAGCGCGATGATGTGTCCCTCGAGCGTCTCGTTGTGGCCGGCGACCTCGAAGTGGAAGGCCTGGCCGAGGGCGATCGAGCCGGCGTGGCGCTCCGGGATGGTGAAGTCGATCTTGACGCGGCTGGTATCCTGCAGCGTCGTCAGCAACGTCTCGGAGGTGATCCACGCCCCCTCGCTGACACGGCGCAGGCCGACGCGGGCGCGAAACGGCGCGCGGATCTCGGTCTTCGCCAGCGTGACGCGCAGCGCGGCGATTTGCGCCTCGACGATCTGCAGCTCGGCGGTGGCCTGGTCGAAGGCTTGCTGGCTCAGGGCCTTCTTGTCGTAGGACAGCAGCGTGCGCTGGCGCTCTTCGGTGCGCGCGGCGAGCCGGCGGCGCACGTCGAGCTCGGCGAGCTGGGCGCGCAGGTCGCTGTCGTCGAGCTTGAAGAGCAGGGCGCCCTTCTCGACCTCGGTACCCTCGGCGACGTGTACCGCGACCAGGCGCCGCGACAGCTCCGAGACCACCGCGACGGATTCGTTCGCTGCCAGCGTGCCGACGGTGCGCACCGTCGTCCCGACGGCGGCCGGTGCCACCACGTACACCTCGGCGCGCAGGGCGGCGTCGGCAGTGGCGCGCGGCGCCGGCTCGACGGGCGCCGGTTGTCGTGATCGCGCCGCATAGAGGGCGGACGCCGCCGCCAGCGTTGCTATGGCGCCCGCGAGCGTGGCGAGCAGGTTGCGGCGTGTCATTGCAGGGCCACCGTGTCCGCCTCCTGCCAGCCGCCGCCGAGCGCGACGTAGACCTCGACCAGACTGGTCGACACCGCCGTCTCGCTCTCGACCAGGCGACTCTCCGAGTCGCGCAGGGCGAGCTCCGCCACCAGGACGTCGAGGAACCCGGCGAGCCCGTTGGCGTAGAGGCGGCGCGCCAGACGGGTCGCCTCGCGGTTGGCGGCGACCGCCTCGGCCAGCGCTCGGCGCCGCACCTGCTCGTGCGCGTAACGGGCGAGCGAGGTTTCGACGTCCTCGAATGCTTCGAGCAGCGTCAGCTCGTAGCGCGCCAAGGCCTGTTCCTGCCGCGCGTTCTGCACCGCGACGTTGGCGCGAATGCGCCCGGCGGCGAAGACCGGCCAGACGATGTTCGGACCGATCGCCGCGAAGCCGCCCTTGCCCTGCACCAGGTCCTTGACGTCCTCGCTGCGCAAGCCGACCGAGCCGGTGAGCGTGAAGCGCGGATAGAGATCCGCCTGTGCCTCGCCGATGCGCGCCGTCGCGGCGGCTAGCTCGCGCTCGGCGCGGCCGAGGTCGGGGCGCCGCCGCAGCAGATCCGCCGGCACGCCGAGCACGACTTCGCGCGGCGCCGCCGGAATCGGCGCGGCGGCGGCGAGCTCGTCGGCGAGCGCCGACGGCGGTTGACCGAGCAATACGCCGAGGCGGTGCACCGCCGCCTTGCGCGCCGCCTGCAGCGGCGGCAACTCCGCCGCCGTGCCGGCGACCAGCGCCCGCGCGCGCTCGACGTCGAGGTCGCTGGCCAGTCCCGCCGCTTGCTGCGCCTCGGTGAGCTCGCGGGTCTCGCGCTGCGCCGCCAGGTTCTGCCGCAGCGTGGCGATGCGGTGCTGAAAGCCGCGCAGCTCGACATAGCTGCGCGCCGTCTCACTCGCGACCGCCAGGCGCACCGCGCGGCGCGCCGCCAGCGCGGCCTCCACGTCGGCATCGGCCGCTTCGACCGAGCGCCGCACGCCGCCGAAGACATCGATCTCCCACAGCGCGTCGAGCGCGCCGAGAAACAGGCTGTTCATCGACCCGGTGGCGACGCTGCCGTCGACCTTGGCATCGACCGTCGGCCACAAATCGGCGGCGACGACGCGGCGCAGCGCCTGCGCCTCCCGCACCCGCGCGGCGGCGATGCGCAGGTCGAGGTTCTGCTCCAGAGCGCGGTCGACCAGCGCGGTGAGCTGCGCGTCGCCGAAGCGCGCCCACCAGGCGAAGCCCTCGTCGGCCGGCGTGTCGGCTGCGGCCGGCGCCTCGCTCCAGGCGGGCAGCACGTCGAACGACGGCGGGCGATAGTCGGGGCCGACCGTGCAGCCGGCGAGAACGAGAAAGATGCAGGGCAAGGCGGTCCGAACCAAAGCGCGCTCCAGTGCGGTCACTGTAGAAGGCGCCGGCCGACGCCGCCATTCGCGGGTCGTAAAACAATCGTAAAACCTGCCGTTTGCGGGCGAATAGCGGTAGCGGGCCAGGCGCGATCGCGCGCCGCCGTGTGTATAATCGCCGGCGAGAATGTCGGACATCCGCACGAGTCGAGTCCTGCCTGCCCAGCGCCGCTGGCTGGGCTTTGCCGCCGTCGTCGTGCCGCTGGCGATCCTGCTGGCGCTGCAGTTGCGCACGCTGGCTCAGCTGCAGGAGACCTCCGCGGCGGCGCACCGCATGACGATCAAGGGCTACGCCAAGGCGGTGCGGAGCAACGTCGAGGAGTTCTACCGCGGCAAGGCGAGCGCGGCCCTGCGGCTGCCGGCGGGCGGGCTCGAGGCCGGGCATGTGCGCGACCTGGAGGCGCACTTCGCGGCGCAGGACAGCGCCGGCGTGAAGCGCTACTTCGCCATGCCGCTCAGCGGCCGGGCGGGCTCGATGCTGTTCTTCGACGCCGACGGGCATCGCGTCGACACCGCTGCCGACGCGGCGGAGGCGCGCGCCGTCAGCGTCGCCACCGCGCCGTGGCGTCTGGTGGCGGAGGACGGCACGGCCGTGGAGTCGGCGCCGCTGGTCGTGGTCGAGCAGGACCGCGACAACCGCGTCATCTTGCAGCCCATCATCGACGGCGCGGCGCATGTGCGCGGCGTCGCCGGCCTGGTGCTCGACACGGGGTTCTTTCGCGACCGCTACCTGCCGGCGCTGCTCGACAGCGAGCTGGCACTGTTCCCGGAACCGATGCGCGCCAACGTGGTCGTGCAGGTGCGCGAGCAGGGCGCGACCGACGCGGCGGGCGTCGCGGCCGAGCCGGGCGACGAGCTGGCGGTGCCGTTCAAGTTCGTCTTCGCCGACTGGGGACTGGTGGTCCGCAGCCAGTCGGTGACGCCCGAGCAGTGGGCGCGCTGGAGCTTCCTGATCAACCTCTCGCTCTCGCTGATACTCGCGGCCGCGCTGGTGGCGGCCCTGGTGTCGGCGCTGCGCAGCGCGGCGCGGGCGACGGCGCTGTCGCAGATGAAGACCGAGTTCGTCTCCAGCGTGTCGCACGAGCTGCGCACGCCGCTGTCGTCGATCCGGGTGTTCGGCGAGTTCCTGCGTCTCGGGCGCGTCACCGATCCCGACAAGGTGCGGGAATACGGCGAGCACATCGAATCGGAGAGCCGGCGGCTGACGCAACTGGTGGACAACATCCTCGACTTCTCGAAGATCGAGTCGGGCCAGAAGCGCTACCGCTTCGAGCCCGCCGATCTCGCCGCGCTGGTGGCGGAAACACTCGCGACGTTCGCCGTGCGGCTCAAGCAGGACGGCTTCTCGGTCGCGGTGCGGGCGCCGCAAGCGCCGCTGCCGCCCGCCTGGGCCGACCCGCCGGCCGTCGCGCAGGTGCTCACCAATTTGATCGACAACGCGGTCAAGTACTCGGGCGAGGCGCGCGAGATCTCGGTCGAGCTCGGCCAGCACAACGGCTACGTCAGCGTCGCGGTCGGCGATCGCGGGCCGGGCATCGCGGTCGAGGAGCAGGCGCGCATCTTCGACAAGTTCTACCGTGTCAGCACCGGGCTGGTGCACGACGCCAAGGGCAGCGGCCTCGGTCTGGCGATCGTCAAGCACATCGTCGAGGCGCACCGCGGCACGGTGGCGGTGCGCAGCGCGCCGGGCGCGGGCAGCACGTTCACCATCCAGTTGCCGACGCATGGCGCGTGAGCCGCTCATGGAGGGGGTCTCTGTCGGTACGGTTTCGCGGGTGCTGATCGTCGAGGACGATCCGGCGATGGCGATCGCGCTGCGCGACGGCTTCAAGTACGAGGGGTATGGCGTGTTGACCGCGACCGACGGCGCGGGAGGGTTGCGCCTGGCCAGCCAGGCGGACATCGATCTGGTCATCCTCGACGTCATGTTGCCGAAGATGAGCGGTCTCGAAATCTGCCAACAATTGCGCGCCGCCGGCAACACGGTGCCGATCATCATGCTGACCGCGCGCGGGCAGGAGCGCGACAAGGTGCAGGGGCTGGCGCTCGGCGCCGACGACTACGTCACCAAGCCGTTCAGCTTTCTCGAGCTGATGGCGCGCGTGCAGGCGCTGCTGCGGCGCACGCGGCGGCCGCCGGCGCCCGAGACCTACCGCTTCGGCGAAGTGGAGATCGACTTCAAACACCTGCTGGCGACGCGCGCCGGCGCACCGCTGGATTTGTCGCCGCGCGAGTTTGCCATCCTCGCCTGCCTGATCGCGCGGCGCGGCGAGGTGGTCACCCGCGAGCAACTGCTGCAGGTGGTGTGGGGCTACGAGAGCCTGCCGCTGACGCGGACGGTCGACGTGCACATCGCCAAGCTGCGGCGCAAGATCGAACGCACCCCGGTCGACCCCGAGCACGTCGTCACGGTGCACGGTCTCGGCTACCGCTTCACCGGGTGATTGACTGCTACGTGACGCGCCGTTTGATTCCCCGCCTGGGCGGGCGGACGGCGTGGGTCAATACCGGCGGGAGCAGGAAGCCGGGGATGCGAAAGACGCGGCGTTGCTCGACGACGTGGAAGCGGGCGGCTTCGACGCGCTGGCGCATCTGGGCGATCGTCGGCCAGTAGAATGGTTCGCCGACCCAGCGCGAGCCAGTGTAGAACAAATCGCTGACGACGGCGGCGGGCGTGTTGACCAGGGCGAGCAACAAGTGGCCGCCCGGTGCGAGGACGCGAAAGATTTCGGCCAGGGCGCGGTCCTGATCGGGGAACCAGTGGAACGCCTCGGTCGAGACCACCGTATCGAAGGCGCCATCGCCAAACGGCAGCGCGCCGGCGTCGCCGCGCACCCAGCGCACGCCGCCGCGGCGCGCGGCGGCTTTGCGCAGCATGCCGGGAGAGAAATCGCAGCCGACGACGCGCGTGGCCGGAAACGTGTCGGCCATGCGGTGCGCCAGCTGCCCCGTGCCGCAGCCGATGTCGAGCACGCGCCGCGTCCCGAGCGAGCGCACGGTGCCGACGACCGCGTTGTGGATCGGCCGGTAGGTCGCCCACTGCACCGCCGGGAAGTCGTAGATGCGCGACCAGGCGTCGAAGAGCGATCGGGTGGCGCGCGGGACGGGCATGGCAGAGTGCATAGTCCCTTGACGCGATCAGGTCGAGGTGCGGCGACGGCGCGGCGCCCGCGCCGGCGGGCGGGGTGGGACGGTGAAGACCTGCAACAGGGCGGTGACGCCGCGGGTGGCGTCGCGCACCGCCTCGTCGCGCGTCAGGGCGCCACCGTACCACTGCTCGAGCACGGCGCGTCCGGCGGCGACGATCATGCGCGCCAACGTCGCGACTTCGCGCGCGTCGGCGCCGGTAGTGGCGGCGATGGCATCGTGCCAGGGCGTCACCAGGCGGTCCTCGATGGCGCGCCCGAAGCGCGCCACCTCGGCGTCGGGTCCCTTGGCGTCGAGCAAGCGCCACGGGCCGGCGCCCTTCGCCTCGATGGTGTTGCAGACGGCCTCGACGAAGACGCGTGTGGCATCGGCGAGATTGGCCACGGCGGCGCGCTGGCTGCCGGCGGCGAAGCGCTGCGTCAGCTCGGCTTCGAAGTCGGCCAGCACGGCCAGGATCAGCGTCTGCCGGTTGGGAAAGAACTTGTAGACCAGCTGGCGCGTGACCCCGGCCGCGCGCGCGACGTCGGCGAACTGCACGGCGTCGACGCCGCGTTGGGTCATCAGCTCCGCCGCCGCCTGGATCAGCGCCTGCCGGCGGCCTGCGGAGGTGAGCCGCACGCGCGACTTCGTCGACCGTCTGGGAATCTTAGTTGACAAACTGTCACTACCTCGTTTACAGACCGTCACTGCGGGGCGCGTTCAGCGCCCGCGCGAACCTAACCAACTGTCGAGAGAACGGAAAGAGCAATGCAGGGGCATCGATGCAGCCCAATCTGACCGATGCGACGCTGTACGCCGGCGATCCGTATCCCACCTATCACTGGTTGCGGCACAACGCCCCGGTGTACTGGGACGCGGTCAGCCGGCTGTGGGTGTGCTCGCGCTGGCACGACGTGGTGCACGTCTCGAAGACGCCCGAGGTGTTCTCGGCGGCGCAGGGCGTGCTGCCGGAGTCGGACGCGCCGGTGTCGATCGTGTGCATGGACGACCCGCGCCACAACCGGCTGCGCAAGCTGGTCAACCGCGGCTTCACGCCGCGCATGGTCGATCTGCTCGAGCCGCGCGTACGCGAGCTGGCGACCGAGCTGGTCGACGCGATCGCGGCGCGCGGCGCCAGCGATCTGGTGCACGACGTCGCCGTGCCACTGCCGCTCTACATCATCGCCGAGATGCTCGGCATCCGGCGCGAGGATTTCGACCGCTTCCACGACTGGTCGGACCGTCTGATCGGCGTGGCGGGCAACTACGAGGACCCGGTCAAGATGGCCGATTCGACCAACGCCTACGTCGAGTACGGCACCTACCTCAAGGCGGTCTTCGACGAGCGCCGCCACGAACCGCGCGACGACCTGGTCAGCATCCTCGTCGCGGCGCAGCAGGAGGGCGTGCTCGCCGAAGACGAAGAGGCGATGGAGAACGACGAGATCGTGATGTTCATGACGTTGCTGCTGGTCGCCGGCAACGAGACGACGCGCAACGCCATCTCGGGCGGCATGCTGGCGCTGATGGAGAACCCCGACCAGCTGGCGCTGTTGCAGCGCCGCCCCGAGCTCATCGACTCCGCCGTCGAGGAGATCTTGCGCTACATCTCGCCGATCATCTGCTTTCGGCGCACGGCGGTGCGCGACACCGAGATCCGCGGGCAGGGCATCCGCGCGGGCGATCGCGTGTTGATGCTCTACCAGAGCGCCAACCGCGACGAGGCGGTGTTCACCGACCCCGAGCGCTTCGACGTCGCGCGCCACCCCAACCCGCATGTCGCCTTCGGCATGGGGACGCACTTCTGCCTCGGCGCCAACCTGGCCCGCATGGAGCTGCGCGTCATCGTCAGCGAGCTGGTGCACCGCCTGCCCGACCTCCGCGTCGCCCCCGGTGCCCGTCCCGAGCGCGTCGCCTCGACGCTGGTGCGCGGCATCACCAGCCTCCCGGTGGTGTTCAGCCCCTGCTGAGCGGGGGCGCCGCTTCTGCGGCGCCCGGGGTGGATGTGGCGGGGCAGCCGCGCGCATTGACACAGCGCGGTGGCGAGGATAGGCGCTGGGCCCGTCCCCCCCTTCACGCACGTCATGACCTCACCCGACCATCGGTTCGTCGCGCCGAGCCTGCGCACGAAGCTGTTCTACGGCTTCGGGTCCGTCGCGTTCGGCGTCAAGGACAACGGCTTCGCCTTCCTGTTGTTGCTCTACTACAACCAGGTGCTCGGGTTGCCGGAGCGCTGGGTCGGGTTGGCGATCATGATCGCGCTGGTGGCCGATTCGGTGCTGGATCCGATGGTCGGCTATTGGTCGGACCATCTCCACTCGCGCTGGGGCCGGCGCCATCCGTTCATGTACGCTTCCGCGCTGCCCGTCGCGGTCACCTACTATTTCCTCTGGAGCCCGCCCGCCGGCCTGTCGCACGAAGCGCTGTTCGTCTACCTCGTCGCCGTCTCCATTCTGGTGCGCAGTCTGATCACGTTCTATGAGATCCCCAGCGCCTCGCTGGCGGCGGAGCTGACCGACCACTACGACCAGCGCACCTCGCTGCTCGGCTTCCGCTACTTCTTCGGCTGGTGGGGCGGGCTGGCGATGGCGGTGCTGGCGTTCACGGTCTTTCTGCAGCCGGACGCGACACATCCGGTCGGCGTGCTCAACCCCGACGGGTATCGCCACTACGGCATGGCCGCGTCCGCGTTGATGGCGGTCGCCATCCTGGTCTCGGCCCTCGGCACGCACTCGTATATTCCCCACTTGCGCCGGCCACCGCTGCAGCGCGCCGTCGGGTTCGCCGCCGTGGCGCGCGAGTTTCGCGAAACGCTCTCCAATCGCTCGTTCCTCGCCGTCTTCGGCGCCGGTTTCTTTGCGGCGATGGCGGGCGGCGTCATGGCGGCGCTCAGCATCTACTTCAACACCTTCTTCTGGGAGCTGAGCTCGAACGAGATCTCGGTCCTGGTGCTGGCCAACTTCTTTTCCGCCGCCCTGGCGCTCAGCACGGCGCCGCGGCTGTCGGTGCGCTTCGGCAAGAAACGGGCAGCGCTCGGCACCGCCATTGCCGCCGGCATCGTCGGCCCCGCGCCCATGGTGTTGCGCCTGCTCGGGGCCTTTCCCGCCAATGACTCGGCGGCGCTGGTGCCGACGCTGTTGGTGGTGAACACCGCGGTGGTGACGCTCATCATCGTGTCGAGCATCCTGGTCTCGTCGATGGTGGCCGACATCGTCGAGGACAGCGAGCTCACCACCGGCCGCCGTTCGGAGGGCCTGTTCTTCGCCGCCAACAGCTTCGTGCAGAAGGCGGTCTCCGGCGTCGGCATCTTCGCTTCGACGCTGCTGCTCGGCGCCATCGGTTTCCCCAGTGGCGCCAAGCCCGGGGAGGTCGCGCCCGAGGTGGTGCGCAACCTGGCCCTGATCTACGTCCCATCGCTGATGCTGCTGTACGTGGGGGTGCTGGTCTTTCTCTCCACGTATCGCATCACCCGCACGCGGCACGAGAGCAACCTCGCGCAGCTGGCGCGCGCTCGATCTGCCGACGGCGACGTCTGAGCCGCGGCGTCAGGCGCCGCCGGCGACCGGCAGGATGAAGCGAAACGTACAGCCGCCGTCCGGGTTGGGCACGGCGCTCAGATCGCCGCCATGCGCCTCGACGATCGAGCGGCTGATGGCCAGGCCCATGCCGAGGCCGTTGGGCTTGGTGGTGAGAAACGGCTCGAAGATCTGTTCGAGCTCGGCCGCGGCCAGCCCGCGGCCGCTGTCGCGCACCGCGACCTCGACCGTGTGCTCACCGGCGCGGGCGGTGCGGACCTCGACCTGGCGTGCGCTTGCATCGCTGGCGATGGCCTCGATCGCGTTGACCAGCAGGTTCAGCACGACCTGCTCGATCTGAATCGCGTCGACCTCCACCTTGGGGAGGAAGGCGCCTTGAAAGAAGCGCAGGGTCACCGCGTGCTCGCGAGCGGCGGGTGCGGCGATGCCGAATGCCGCGGCGACGATCTCGTTGACGTCCGCCGGCGCCCGGCTCGGCACGTCCTTGCGCAGCAAGGTGCGCACGCGGCGCGTGATCTCCCCGGCGCGCAGGGCTTCGCGGGCGATTTCCTCGATCGGCCGCAGCAGCTCCTCGAGAGTGCACGTACCGCTCTCCAGCCGGCGCCGGCAGCCCTGGGCGTAGCTGGCGATGGCTCCCAGCGGTTGATTGATCTCGTGCGCCAGGCTGGCCGCCATTTCGCCGATGGTCTGCACGCGCAGGACGTGGGCCAGCTCGGCCTGGTGCTGGCGCGCCCGCTCCTCGGCCCGTTTCAGCTCGGTGATGTCTTTGGCGAAGACGGTGACGCCGGTGATGCCTTCGTCGGACACGATCGGGTTGAGCGAGACGAGAAAGACGTGCACGCCGTCGGCCATCAATTGCGCTTCTTCGACCGAGAAGCGTTCGCCTGTCAGCGCGCGGTCGATCATCTCGTACCAGCGGTCGGCCAGGTCGGCCGGCATGCCCGGGCGCAGCGACGCGCCCGGGCGTGGGACGCGGCCGAGCAGGCTGGTGGCCAACCGCACCACCACGGCGTTGCAGGTCATCAACCGGTACTCGCGATCGACCGAGAAGATCCCATCGGTGCTGCTGTCGATCACGGCGGCCAGCATGGCCTGGGAGCGGCGCAGCTCGGCTTCCATTTCCTGGCGCTCGGTGATGTCGGCGGAGATGCCGCACACGGCGTAGACGGCGCCGCTGTCGTCGCGCAACGGGAATTTCAGCGACACATAGGTGTGGTTGCCGTTGGCCTGCGGCACGACTTCTTCGAATTGCAGCGACTCACCCGTCGTCAGCACGCGCTCGTCGTTGGCGCGCACGCGCGCGGCGACCTCATCGGGGAAGACGTCGTAGTCGGTGCGGCCGGCGATCTGCTCGTTGCGCACGTCGAACAGTTTCTCGAACAGATGGTTGATCAGCAGATACCGGAAGGCGGTGTCCTTGACGTAGATGACGGCGCGCGAGCGGTTCAGGATCGCCTGCAGCATGCCGCGGCTGCGCTCGAGCAACTGCTCCGCTTCGCGGTGCTTGCGCACCTCGCGGTCGAGATCGTGGCGCACCTGCTCGAGGGCTTCGGTGCGCGCGCGCAGGCGCTCGTCAAGCTCGCGGTTGCGGGCTTGCGCCTGTTCCTCGGAGCGCTTGCGATCGGTGATGTCGGAGGTGGTCGCAATGGCACCGATGATGGTGCCGGCGGCATCGCGCAGCGGAGCCGCGGCGAGCAGGACGCAGTTGCGCGTGCCGTCCGAAGCGCGGTGGTACATTTCCGCCGTGGCGATGGCCTCGCCGCGCAGCGCGCGCACGATCGGCCAGGAGTCGACGGGGAGCTGGCGCTCGCCTTCGTCGAACCACTCGCCCCAGACGTTGGTCGGTGTGTGCTCCAGATCGGTGCCGACGGCCTCGACCGCGGCGAAGCGCCGGGCGGCCGGATTGACGAAGACCACCCGACCTTGCGCGTCCCAGATGGCGATGCCGTCGGTGGTTTGCTCGAACATCGCTTCGAGGAGGTCGGCGCGATTGGCGTCCGCGCCTCCCGGCTTGTTCGACAGCAGTGCCTGAAACAGCGGAACGTCCGCCAGGGCAGCGGCCGCGGAACGTCCTGCCGCCGGTTTCTTCGGCGTGCCCGTCCTGGTGGGCCGCCTGGCTCGCGACCGCTTCGCCATGCCAGGGCCTTATCGCGTCTGGCGCGGGCACGCCAGTCTGGTCCTTCTGGTCTTTCCGGGGGCCTTGCCCCAAAAGGTGCCACCGCACCAGAGAATCACGAAAGCTCGAAGGTACGAAAACACGAAACTCAGATATGTAGGTGGAATAAAATGATTGAGTTTGTTTTTCGTGGTTTCAGTCTTTCGTGGTTTCGTGATTCTCCGAATCGTCCGCCGCGGCTCAGGGGCCCGCGCATTGCCAAGCGCGTTCCTGCCGGGCATCGTGCGGTGTGGTTGCGATGACTCCTGACATCGTTGCGGACGAGTTGGCCTTGCTCGACCAGGTCGTGGCGGCGCTCGACCGCGGGCCGGCGCGCGCGGCGCCGTCGGAGGAATCGACGGTGCGCGAGCTGGAATACCTGCGCGAACAGCTCCTGGCCGGCCCGAGCGACACCGATCGCGCCGCGATGACCTGGGAGTGGAACCGGCAGTCGTCGTTGTTGAAGCAGTTGCGCGCCGCGCGTGAAGCGCCGCAGGTGGCGCGCCACTCGCCGTACTTCGGCCACTTGCGCCTGCGCGAGCAGGGGCGCGAGTGGGATCTGTGCCTGGGCAAGGCGACGTTCATCGAGGGCGGCGTGTCGATCGTCGATTGGCGCAACGCGCCGGTGTCGCGGATCTTCTATCGCTATCAGCAGGGGGACGAGTACGAAGAGGAGATCGCCGGGCGGACGCGTGAGGGCAAGGTGATCGCGCGGCGGACCGTGGTGATTCGCGACGCGCGCCTGCAGCGCGTCGAGGCACCGGAGGGCATCTTCCGCGCCGATGCGACGGCGCCCGACGGCTGGGAGCTGGTGCGCCGCGAGCCGCCGCGGCTGGCCGGCGGCGAGGGGGAGACGCTGCGCGCGTACCAGGTCGCGCAGGGGCAGGGCCGCCGGCTGGGCACGACCGAGCACGGCGTCATGACGCGGGCCGACAAGCATCTGCCCGACATCGCCGGGCTGATCGACCCGGAACAGTTCGAGCTCATCACCCGCCCGTCGAGCGGGCTGGTCGTCATCCGCGGCACGGCCGGCTCGGGCAAGACGACGGTGGCGCTGCACCGCATCGCCTATCTGGCCTACGACGATCCCGGCGTCGACTCGGAGCACACGCTGGTGGTCGTTTTCTCGCGCGCGCTGCGCGACTACGTCAGCCACGTGCTGCCGGCGCTCGGGGTCGAGCGCGCGCAGGTGCGCACGTTTCGCGAGTGGGCGGCGGCGCAGCGGCGGCGCTTGTTCCCAATGCTGCCGGCGCCGACGCGCGACGACGCGCCGGCCGCGGTGCAGCGCCTCAAGCTGCACCCGGCGATGCTCGACGTGCTCGCCGGCCAGGTACGGCGCTTCGACGGCCCGCCGACGGCGCGGCAGGCGGTCGACGATTGGGGCAGCGCGCTCAGCCAGCGCGAGCACCTCGAGACGGTGGTCGGCGCCGTCGCGCCGGGGGCGTTCTCGGCCGCCGAGCTGACGCGCGCCGCCGACTGGTGCCGGCGCCAGCACGAGGAGCTGCTGGCCTGGATCGAGGGCGAGCGCGACGAGGCGGCGGCGCTCGGTCCGGAAGACGACGCGTTGTTGTTGCGCGCCTGGCAGCTGCGGGTCGGACCGATCCCCGATGCGCGCGGCGGGCCGCTGCGCCTGCGCCACATCGCCGTCGACGAGGTGCAGGACTTCTCGCCGCTCGAAGTGCGGGTGCTGCTCGACTGTCTCGACGAGCACCGCAGTCTCACCCTGGCCGGCGACACGCAGCAACACGTGCTGCAGGAGGCCGGCTTCACGTCGTGGAACGAGTTCTTTCGCTATCTCGGCGTGCCGGGCACCGAGGTAAGCACATTGCGCGTCAGCTACCGCTCCACCGGCGAGATCGCCAGCTTCGCGCTGTCGGTGCTGGGCGATCTGCGCGAGGACGACACGCCGCCGCTGACGACGCGGTCGGGGCCGCCCGTCGAGCTCTTCCGCTTCACCGACCACGGCGCCTGCGTGGCGTTTCTCGCCGAGGCGTTGCGCCAGCTGTCGGCGCGCGAGCCGCTGGCGTCGGTCGCCCTGCTGACGCCGAACCCCGAGCTCAGCGAAGTGTACGAGCGCGGGTTGAGCGCTGCCGAGGTGCGCAACGTCAGCTGGGTGCACGACCAGCGCTTCAGCTTCGCGCCCGGCGTCGAGATCGCCGAGGTGGCGCAGGTGAAGGGGCTCGAGTTCGACTACGTGGTGCTGATCGAAACCAGCGCTGCACACTACCCCGACACCGCCGCCGCGCGCCGCCTCCTCCACGTCGGCGCCAGCCGCGCCATCCACCAGCTCTGGCTCACCAGCGTCGCGACGCCGTCGCCCATGTTGCGCGGCACCCCGGTCAGTTGATCCTCCGGTCCCCCTCCTTTCCAAGGAGGGGCTAGGGGAGGTCGCTTTTGAGGGAGCGCGCAGGTTCTACCTCCCCCCGACCCCCTCCTTGGAAAGGAGGGGGAATCGGACACAAGGGCGAGCAACGAATCGCTTGCCTCTCGCTGCTCGCCTCGGGTAGCGTCGTCGAAACGCCAGTGTGGAGGGACGAATGAGAAACGACTTCTTGCGGGAGAGCGTGAGCGCGGCGGTGTGCGCGCTGCTGTTGGCGGCGCCGGCTCTGGCCGCGACCGAGATCCCGATTCCCGGCAAGGTGACCATCGTCAAGCCGGGCAATATCGCCAAGTTCGTCTCCAAGATTCCCGCTGGCGTGGCCCTGCCGAGCCCCGGCTCGGGCGAGGATCCGACGGTCGCCGGCGCCGAGCTGCACCTCTTCGACACCACCGACCCCGGCGCGGGCGAGGTGACGTTCGTGCTGCATCAATCCGGCTGGAAGGGCCTCGGCAACCCGGCGGGGTCGAAGGGCTACAAGTACAAGGGTCAGGACGACACGATGGACCCCAACGGCACCTGCAAGATCGTGCTGCTCAAGGAGAAGGTGATCAAGGCGGCGTGTCAGGGTGCGGCCGTGGCGCTGCAGCCGCCGTTTGCCGATACCGAGGGTGTCATCCTCGGCGTCCCGGCAGGCACGGCGGCGACGAGGCAGTACTGCGCCGAGTTCGGCGGCGAGGAGACGAAGAACGACATCGGCATGCTGAAGCGCAAGAACGCGTCCGCTCCCGTGTCGTGCCCAACCCCGCCGCCCGAGCCGTTCTTCGGCTTCGACGCCAACGACCTGATGACACTGGCCGACGACTCGTTCCAGGGCCGCAACAACAACACCGCCGGTTCGATATTGGCGCAGAATTTTCTGATCGATGAGCTCGAGCAGATCGCGGTCGGCTTGAACACGTCGCAGACCGGCGACGACGCCTTCAAGCAGCCGTTCACCCTCGGCACCAACATTCTCGCCGTCATTCCCGGCGTCGAGCTGCCGAACGAGTACGTCATCGTCGGCGCGCACTACGATCACCTCGGCTCGTGCACCAACAAGGAGCTCGGGGACACGGTGTGCAACGGCGCCACCGACAACGCGGCGGGCGTCGCCGCGGTGTTGGCGATCGGCCGCGCCATCGACCACCTGCCGGCGCCGCCGCGCCGCTCGGTGATTCTGGCGCTGTGGGATCGCGAGGAGGACGGCCTGCTCGGCTCGCAGTACTACATCAACAATCCGCTGGTGCCGCTGGCCAACACCGTCGGCTACGTCAACTTCGACATTCAGGGGGCCAATCTCCTGCCGGCGGTGAAGAACTTCAGCTTCGCCATCTCGGCGGAGACCGGCGGCGCTACGCTGCGCGCCATGGTCGATGCGGCGGTGGCCGGCGGCACCCTCGACACGCGCAAGCTCAGCTTCATCTTTGGCCAGGGGCGCAGCGACTACTTCAACTTCGTCAACGCCGGCGTGCCGAGCGTGTTCTTCTCCGACGCGACGGGGCCCTGCTACCACACCAACCAGGACGAGATCGCGGTGGTCGATTTCGACAAGCTCGAGAAGCAGAGCGAGATCGGGTACAAGGTCACCAAATCCCTGGTCGACACGCTGACGCCGCCGACGTTCACGGCGCCGCTGGCGACGTTCGCGACCTTCGAGGACGCGCTGGTCCTCAACGACGTGGTCAACGCCGGAGTGACCAACCTGGCGATGTTCGCGCCGGCCGATCAGACGACCTTGCTGACCGTGCAGACGAATATCAACGCCATCGTCGCCGGCGGGGCCGGGGCGTTCGACAACACCGACGTGACGACGCTGCTCTTCGGCGCCGTCAACGTCCTCAACGCCCTGGCGACGCTGCCCTGCGACGGCTTCCTGTGAGCCCGGGGTCTTGGCCCTTCTGATTCCTCTCCCGGAGGGAGAGGAACTTCGGTCAGCGCCCCTTCCAGACCGGCTTGCGCTTTTCTTTGAACGCGGCGATGCCCTCCTTGGCGTCGTCGCTCATGAAGACGGAGGCCGAGTAGCTCATCTCGTTCTCGAGCGCGGCCTTGAGGTCGAGGAAGGTGCTCTGCTTTGCCGACTCCTTGCAGGCGCGCACGGCGAGCGGGCCGTTGAGGCAGATGGTCTCGGCCCAGGCGCGCGCCTGCGCCATGACGCGCTCGCGCGGCACGACGGCGTTGACCAGCCCCATCTCCAGTGCGCGCTGCGGCGTGATGCGCTCGGCGAGCAGCAGCACCTCCATGGCATTGCACCACGACAGTTGGCGGGCGCTCTGCACCGTCGATCCGCCGCCCGGGAAGAGGCCGCGGCGCGGCTCGGCGAGTTGGAAGAAGGCCTCCTCGGCGACGACGCGCAGGTCGGTGTTCCACATCATCTCCATGCCGCCGGCGGCGCAGATGCCGTTGATCGCGGCAATCACCGGCTTGTAGAGCTTGAACTCGCTGCCGTCGGGCAGAAGCGCGCCGTCGCGCAACACGGCGATCAGACTGTGCGCCATCGTGTACTCCGAGCCGGCGACTTTTTCCTTCGCCTTGCCGGCGGCGAGCTGGTCGGCCTGCTCGGTGACCACCGAGATGAACTTCTTGAGATCGGCGCCGACACAATAGACGTCGCCGACGCCGGTCAGAATGGCGACGAAGGCCTGATCGTCGTCGCGGAAGCGCACCCACGCGTCGGCCAACTGCCCGAAATGCTCGAGGTCGAGCGAGTTGCGCGCCTCGGGCCGATCGATGGTGATGGTGACGATGTGGCCGTCCTGCTCGTAGTGAATCGCCATGGCTGTGCGTGCTCCTCTCGGATTACCGTGCCCGCCGGGACTTCAGGTTCCCTCTCCCGGATGGGAGAGGGCCAGGGTGAGGGGGATTCAATGTTCCGTTGCGGTCCGTTCCGTTGACACGCCCCCACGACCGCTGTCAACCAGCTCGATGAGTTGGACCGTGCCCGCGACGAGAGGTAGGAAGGACGCATGACGCACCCAACGGTCGAACGCTGGCACGCCCTGCTGGAATCGCGCGACCTGTCGCAGCTCGACGACCTGCTCGCGGCCGACGCGGTCTTCCACTCGCCCATCGTCCACACGCCGCAGCGCGGGCGCGAGCTGGTCAAGTTCTATCTCACCGGCGCGTTCCATGTCCTGCTGGACGCGAACTTCCGCTACGTGCGCCAGGTAGTGTCGGACACCGACGCCGTGCTGGAGTTCACCGCCGAGATCGACGGCATCCTCCTGAACGGCGTCGACATGATGCACTGGAACGCCGCCGGTCAGATCGACGACTTCAAGGTGATGATCCGCCCGCTCAAGGCGATCAACCTCCTGCACCGCCTGATGGCCCAAATGCTCGAGCAGCTCAAAGCGCAGCCGGCTGTGGCGGTGCCCGGACGCGAGTGATACGAGCCCAGGTCGTGGACTCCATGCGCGCGACCTCGATCGACACGCCGCCGGCGCTGCACGATCCGGCCTTCTATGCCGGCGATCCGTATCCGGCCTATCGCCGCCTGCGCGCCGAGGCGCCGGTGTACTGGCACGACAAGCCGGGCTTCTGGGCGCTGACGCGGCATGCGGACATCATGGCGGTGTCGCGCGATCCGGAGACGTTCTGCTCGAGCCGCGGCGCGCTCATCAGCGATCTCGAACGACCGGTCATGCCGCGCCAGTCGATCATCTACATCGATCCGCCCGAGCACGTGAAGTACCGCAAGCTGGTCCAACCCGGCTTCAGCCCGAAACGGCTCAAGGCCCTGGAAGAGCAGATCCGCGCCCTGGCCCAGCGTCTGATCGGGGCGATCGAGCCCGGGCAGTCGGTCGACTTCGTCGACGCCGTCGCCGTGCCGCTGCCCATTCTGGTCATCGCCGACATGCTCGGCGTGCCGGCGGCGGATCGCGATCAGTTCCGGCGCTGGACCGATGCCATCATCGCGGCGGCGACCGAGCTGACCGAAGAGAACATGGCGCAATCCTCCGAGCTGCTGGCGTACTTCTCCGCCGCGGCCGCCGAGCGGCGCGCGCAGCCGGGCGACGACCTGCTCTCGACGCTGGTGTATTCGGAGGTCGACGGCGAGCGGTTGGACGAGTTCGACATCTTGATGTTCTGCATGACGCTGCTGGTCGCCGGCAACGAGACGACGCGCAACCTGCTCTCGCACGGGACGTACGCCCTCGCCACGCACCCCGACCAGATGGCGGCGCTGGCCCGCGATCCCGCCCTGGTGCCGGGCGCGGTCGAGGAGATGCTGCGCTGGGCCACGCCGGTGACGAGCTTCATGCGCATCGCCACGCGCGACACCGAGCTGCGCGGCCAGGCGATCCGCGAAGGCGAGGCGGTACTCATGCTCTATGCCTCGGCCAATCGCGACGAAGAAGTGTTCGGCCACGACGCGGAGGCGTTCGACATCAGGCGCGACGCCAGCCGCCACCTCGCCTTCGGCTACGGCGAACACTTCTGCCTCGGCGCCTCGCTGGCTCGCCTGGAGGCACGCATCGTGTTCGAAGAGCTGCTCGCCCGTCTGCCCCGCGCCGATCTCGCCGGGCCCGTCGAACGACTGCGCTCGGTGCTGATGAACGGATTGGTTCACCTGCCGCTGATCTTCTCGCGCTGAGCGGCTGGGTGGAACCCGCATCGGGTGTTCCGGAGATGGCAGCCGCGAGAATGCGCAAAAGGCGCAAAAAAGTGGATCAGAACTCTCCGGTCCCCCTCCTTTCCAAGGAGGGGCTAGGGGAGGTTGCTCTGACCTTCTCCTTGGAAAGGAGAGGGGAGAATCGCCAATGGAGCTGAATCCGTTCTCCCACGAGTTCCACGACAACCCGTATCCGACCTACCGCTGGCTGCGCGATCACGCGCCGCTGTACCGCAACGCGGCGCTCGGGTTCTACGCGCTGTCGCGTTACCGCGACGTGCTCGCCGGCTCGCACGACTGGGAGACGTACAGCTCGGCCGAGGGCACCATGGTCGAGCGCATGGATCCGCGCCGCTTCGAGTTGGTGCCGATGATGATCTTCACCGATCCGCCGCGCCACGACCGGTTGCGCAAGCTGGTCAGCCGCGCCTTCACGGTGCGGCGCATCGCCGACCTCGAACCGTCGATCCGCGCCGCGGCGATTGCCCGCCTCGAGCCGCTGGCGCGCAGCGGCGGCGGCGACTTCGTCAAGCAGCTCTCGGCCCTGCTGCCGATGGACGTCATCTTCACCATGCTCGGCGTGCCCGAGCCGGATCGGCAGCAGCTGCGCACGTGGATGGATCACTCGCTCGAGCGCGACGCCGACTCGCCGGTGATTCCGGCCCGCGCCATGGAGGCGATGGCGAATTCGACCCGCTACTGGTTCCAACTGGTCACCGCGCTGCGGCGGCAGCCGAACGAGGGCATGATCAGCGCCCTGCTCGAAGCGGAGATCGAGGGCGACGACGGCGCGCTGACACGCTTGACCGATGGCGAGGTGATCGGATTCTGCGCCCTGCTCGGCGCGGCGGGCACCGAGACGGTGACCAAGCTGCTGGCCAACGCCTGCGTGCTGTTCGCGCGCCATCCCGAGCAGTACGCCCGTATCGTCGCATCGCCGGCGGCGATTCCG
>CAYVUV010000345.1:0-5316 GCA_964455095.1 uncultured Binatia bacterium (SeqCode) | reverse complement strand
GGCGTTCCTCCTCGAGCATGACCCGGAAGGCCGCCGCGGTGGCGGCCTCGCCGCGACGCCCCATCGTCTCGGCGAGCGTCGCGTAGCGTTTCAGCGATTCGCGCTCGATCGAGCTGGCAATGCCGACCAGCAGCGCCATGCTCACCGACTGGATCTCGGGGTCGCGCATGAGCAGCGAAGCGCGCATTGTCCGGCCTCCGTGACGTGGGGCATCCTGATTTCGAGCTAGCGGCGCGTGCGGCCTGCTGCAATAATCCCACAAAGAATATTTCTGGGGATCCGGTTTGCCCGCTTGCAGCGCCCGCGCGATGTGCCTGGCCATTGTCGCGCGGATCCTCGTGGTCGTCGCGATGTTCGGATCGACCGCCGCGGCGGCACCGCCCGCCGCAGCGAACCTGGGGCAATTCCTCGCCGGGCTCGCGGCGTCCGACGTCGTGCCCGGCGCCGACCGGTTCGGCCCGGTACAGCCCGATCCCGCCGTGGCGCCGGCCTATCGAGGCGGCACGCTCGTCGGCTACGCGTACCTGAACTCACAGCAGGTCGACGCGATCGGCTACTCGGGCAAGCCGATCCACATCGTCGTGGGCCTCGACCTCGAAGGCACGATCGTCGGGGCGAAACTGGTCGCGCACAGCGAGCCGATCGTGCTGATCGGCATTCCCGAGAAGCGGGTCGTCGCGTACCTGGCGCATTTCGTCGGCTACAACCCGCTTCGCGCGGCCGCCGAAGGGCGTGGGCCGCCGCAGGCCGACATCGTCAGTGGTGCCACCGTCACCGTGCTGGTGATGGGCGACAGCGTCGTGCGTTCGGCGGTGCGGGTGGCGCGCGCGCTGCATCTCGGCGCCGCCGCGGCTGGCGCGCAGGCGGCCGCGCGCGTCATCGATCCGGCGGCGGGCGCCATCGCCGACTGGCCCACGCTGTTGCGCGAGGGCGCGGTTCGCCACCTGCACCTCACGATCGGCGAGGTGAACAAGGCCTTCGTCGACTCGGGCAACAAGGCCGCGGCCGCGCGGCCCGAGCCCGGCGCCGCCGACGAACCGTTCATCGACCTGTACACGGCGCTCGTCTCGCAGCCGGCCATTGGACGCAGCCTGCTCGGCGGCGACGAATACGCGAGCGTCGAGCGCATGCTCGCGCCCGGCCAGCACGCGATCCTGATCGCCGGCGACGGCGTGTATTCGTTCAAGGGCTCGGGCTACGTGCGCGGCGGCATCTTCGACCGCATCGAACTGCTGCAGGGCGCCGAGACGATCCGCTTTCACGATTACCTGCATCGGCGCGTCGGCGACCTCGGCGCAGCCGGCGCGCCGGCGCTGAAGGAGATCGGCGTCTTCGTCATCCCACCGGGGGCCGAATTCGATCCGGCGGCGCCGTGGCGCCTTCAGCTGCTCGTCCAGCGCCCGGTGGGCGCGCTCGATAAGGCCTTCGTATCGTTCGGACTCGATTACCGCCTGCCCGAGCGTTACACGAAGACGGCGCCGGCGCCGGTGGGGAAGGCGCCCGCCACGCCTGCGGCGCCGGGGGGTGCGGCCGGATCCGCGACCGCGCCGCCACCGGCCGCCGCCGTTCCTGCGACGGCCTCGGCAGCGGCGTCTTCGACAGCCTCCGCCGCCGCGCCTGCGCTCGCCGGTGCCCCGGTAGACGGCGCGACTGCGGCCGTGTCCCCGCAGGCCGAGGCGGAGTTCCCCGCCGAACCCCAGGAGCCGCTGTGGATGCGCATCTGGCGCAACAAGGTCGCAGCGCTGGCGATGCTGGGCGTGATGCTGGGCGTGCTCACGCTGATCTTCTTCTTCCAGGACGTGCTGGTCGCGCGCGAGCGACTGTTCGACCGCGTGCGACTCGCCTACCTGGTGGCGACGCTGTTCTGGCTCGGCTGGGTCGCGCAGGCGCAGCTGTCGGTGGTCAACGTGCTCACGTTTGCGAACGCGTTGCGCTCGGGCTTCGAATGGTCGCAGTTCCTGGTCGACCCGCTGATCTTCGTGCTGTGGTGCTCGGTGGCGGCGGCGCTGCTGTTCTGGGGCCGCGGCCCGTTCTGCGGCTGGCTGTGCCCGTTCGGCGCCCTGCAGGAATTGTCCAACCGTGCGGCCAGGCTGCTGAAGGTGCCGCAACTGAAGATCCCCTGGGCGGTGCACGAACGGCTGTGGCCAATCAAGTACATCGTGTTCCTGGGCCTGTTCGGCGTCTCGCTCGGTTCGCTGGCTTTTGCCGAGCGGCTCGCCGAGATCGAGCCGTTCAAGACCGCGATCGTGCTGCACTTCGTGCGCCAGTGGTGGTTCGTCGCGTTCGCGCTCGCGCTGCTGGCTGCAGGCCTCTTCGTCGAGCGCTTCTTCTGCCGCTACCTGTGTCCGCTGGGCGCCGCGCTGGCCATTCCGGGGCGCATGCGCATGTTCGACTGGCTCAAGCGCTATCGCGAGTGTGGCAACCCGTGCATGCGCTGCTTCAACGAGTGCCCGGTCGAGGCGATCCACCCGGAAGGGCACATCAACCCGAACGAATGCATCTCGTGCCTGCATTGCCAGGTGCTCTACCGGCACGACTACAAGTGTCCGGTGCGCGTGCAGCGCCGGCTCAAGCGCGAAAAGCGGGCGGCCATGACGGCGACGGCGCTCGCCCGGGCCGGCAGCGGGTCCGCGATCGCTGGCCCGACCATTTGAACGGACATCTTCGCGATGTCCGAGTCCCGGGCGCGCTGCGCGCGCTCCAACCGACAGGGGAGGTCGAGAAATGGCTGAAGAGAAGAACCGCAACGGGTTGCCCGACCCGGATCGCCGCGCAATGCTCGGCGGCAGCGCGAAGGCCGTCGCGCTCGCGGCGGGCGCCGGACTGCTGAGCAGCTGCGGCGAGAAGGCGCCGGCGCCGAAGCCGGAGACCGCGTCCGCGCCGCCGGCCGCTCCCGCTGCGGGAACTGCGGCACCGGCGCCGGCACCGACGCCTGCATCGTCCACGGCCGCGGCGATCGCGAAGACGCACGTCGGGCCGGGCGAGCTCGACGAGTACTACGTCTTCTTCTCCAGCGGCCAGTGCGGCGAGCTGCGCATCGTCGGGCTTCCGTCGATGCGCGAGCTGATGCGCGTGCCGGTGTTCAACCGATGCAGTGCCACCGGCTGGGGCCAGACCAACGAGAGCCTGAAGATCCTCACCGAGGGACTGACGCCGGAGACCCGCAAGTACCTCGCGTCGCGCGGCGGCACCTTCCTGAACGGCGACCTGCACCACCCGCACATGTCGTTCACCGACGGCACCTACGACGGTCGCTACCTGTTCATGAACGACAAGGCGAACACGCGCGTGGCCCGGGTTCGCTGCGACGTGATGAAGTGCGACAAGATCATCGAGCTGCCCAATCAGCATACGGTGCACGGGCTGCGCGTGCAGAAGTATCCGAAGACCGGCTACGTGTTCTGCAACGGCGAGGACGGGGTGCCGATTCCCAATGACGGCCACCACATTGCCGATCCGAAGGAATACCGCTACATGTTCACTGCGGTCGACGGTGAGACGATGAAGGTGGCCTGGCAGGTCATCGTGAACGGCAACCTCGACAACGTCGACTGCGACTACCAGGGCAAGTACGCGTTCGCCACCAGCTACAACTCGGAGGAGGGCATGACGCTGGCCGAGAGCACGGCGGCCGAGCAGGACTGGGTGACGGTATTCAACCTGAAGCGCATCGAGGAAGCGGTCGCCAAGGGCGAGTTCAAGCGGATCGGCGGCGTGCCGGTGCTCGACGGCAGGAAGGGTTCGCCGTTCACGCGCTACATCCCGGTGCCGAACAGCCCGCACGGGATCAACACCGCGCCCGACGGCATCCACGTGGTCGCCAACGGCAAGCTGTCGCCGACCTGCACGGTGTTCGACGTTCGGCGCTTCGACGACCTGTTCGACGACAAGATCAAGCCGCGCGACACCGTCGTCGCCGAGCCCGAACTCGGACTCGGTCCGCTGCACACCGCGTTCGACGGGCGCGGCAATGCCTACACGACGCTGTTCATCGACAGCCAGATCTGCAAGTGGTCGATCGCCAAGGCGATCGAGAAGTTCAACGGCAAGGATGTCGATCCGATCATCCAGAAGCTCGACGTCCACTACCAGCCCGGCCACAACCACACGTCGATGGGGCAGACGAAGGAGGCCGACGGCAAGTGGCTGATCTCGCTGAACAAGTTCTCCAAGGACCGGTTCCTGAACGTCGGCCCGCTGAAGCCCGAATGCGACCAGCTGATCGACATCTCGGGCGACAGGATGGTGCTGGTGCACGACTCGCCGAGCTTCGCCGAGCCGCACGACGCCACCATCGTGCACCGCTCGAAGGTCAACCCGATCAACATCTGGAAGCGCGACGACCCGATGTGGGAGGACGCGCGGCGCCAGGCCAAGGCCGACGGCGTCGACCTCGACACCGACTCGAAGGTCGTCCGCGACGGCCACAAGGTGCGCGTCTACATGTTCTCGATCGCGCCCACCTTCAGCATGACCGACTTCACCGTGAAGGAGGGCGACGAGGTCACCGTCTACGTCACCAATCGCGACCAGGTCCAGGACCTCACCCACGGGTTCACGATCGTCAACTACGGGATCGCGATGGAGATCGGCCCGCAGGCCACCTCGTCGGTCACCTTCAAGGCCGACCGGCCCGGCGTGTTCTGGTACTACTGCCAGTGGTTCTGCCACGCGCTGCACATGGAAATGAAGGGGCGCATGCTGGTCGAGCCACGCCGGCGCTGACGCATGGCGATGCGTGGCGTCACGGCTGCGGTCGTGCTCGCGGCCGCTTGCGCGTGGCCGTCGCCGGCCATTTTCGCGGCCACGCCGGACGCCGGCGCGCGCACCGCGGCGCCCGGCGAGCGCGTCGTGGCGCCCGGCGAGCCGATCCAGCCGCTGCTCGATGCGTTGCCGGCCGGCGCCACCGTGCGGCTGGCCCCGGGGCGCCACGCCGGCCCGCTGCGCATCGACCGGCCGCTGGCGCTGCTGGGCGAGCCTGGCGCGGTGCTCGCGGGTCCGGGCGCCGGCAGCGGGGTGGTCGTCACGGCGCCCGACGTGCGCATCGAGGGCCTGGAGATCACCGGCTCGGGGCTCGACGTGCCGGCGATGGATTCGGCGATCCTGCTCGCGCAGACCGCCGAGCGCGCGCGCATCCGCTCGAACCGGCTGGTCGACAACCTGTTCGGCGTCTACGTCCACGGCGCGGCCGGCTCGGTGATCGAGAACAACCTGATCGTGGGGCGGCGCGACCTGCGACTCTCCGAGGCCGGCAACGGCGTGTCGATCTGGAACGCGCCCGGTACGCAGGTGATCGGCAACGCGATCAGCCGCGGG
>CAYVUV010000344.1:0-2601 GCA_964455095.1 uncultured Binatia bacterium (SeqCode) | reverse complement strand
CGAGCGCCTTCGTGCGCCCGCCACCCTGCGTCGCTGCGAGCGGCGCGTCCGGGTTCACGACCTGCACCTGACCCGCCCTGGCGACGAAGCGCCGCGCGAGCGGGCTGCGCGGGCGCAGTGCCAGCCGCTCGGCCGCCAGTGCCGCAGCCAGTGGCGCGTCCTGCGCTCGCAGTGCTGCCTCGAGCAGCGTCAGGTCGATCACGTCGCGCTGCGCGTGGCTGCCGCCGAACCGGTTCGCCGTGGAGCGGATCGAGCGCAGCAGGCGCACCGCCAGCGCCGGATCTCCGCGACCGAAGGCCTGCATCGCCTGCGTCGCTGCCTCACCCACCTCGCGCGTGAACTCCGCATTGTCGTCGTCGACACCGAGCGCCCGGCGCTGTGCATCGAGCACCGCGACCTGCGCAGCTGGCAGGCCCGCGCCGACGAACGCCATCATCGCGTGCATGTCGTTGAACGCGTAGGTGCCCGCCCCGGCGAGCGGCGCCCAGTTCGCCGCCACGGCCTGCCAGCGATCGCCGACATCGACACCGCGCAGCTGCAGCCGCCACAGCATCGCCGTCGCGTCGACCAGGTCGAGGACGACCGCGGATCGCGCGCCGAAGATCGGGCCGTCGAACAGGCGCAGGACCTCGTCGATCTCGTCGCGCTCCAGATGGAACAGCGCGAGGTGCCACCAGTTGTGGACGGCGAAGAAGCTGTCCGTCGACCAGTGCCGCGCCCCCGGCGCCAGCCACGCGATGCCGTCGTCGGGACGGTTGCGCATCTCCATCACGTGCGCGACCGCGTGCCATCCCCATCCGTCGCGCGGCTCGAGCTCGACGCAGCGCCGGCCCTGCCGCTCGGCCTGTTCGTAGTCGCCGGTCTCCTCGAGGCCGAACGCGTGCATGCCGAGCAGAGCGTGGTAGCCGGGCATCGATGGGCTCCACGCCGGCATCGCGCGCGCGATGCGATCGCGCAGCATGCGGGAGTCTCCGGTGAAGAAGTCGACCTGGTGGCCGACGCCGAGCGCCAGCGCGTCAAGCGGGTAGCGCGCGCTCAGGTCCTCGAGCACCCGTCCGGCCTCGCGCCAGCGGCCGTGGGCCACGAGCCGCACGGCTTCCACGTGGCGGCGCTCGCGGTCGGTGGCGGGCAACGCGCCTGCCGCCGCTGCGCAGTCGCGGGCAGGCGGCAGGCCCGTCGGCTCGGTGCCGAGCAGGTGCAACCACGCGCGCAGCACGTGAGCCATCGTCATCCGCGGGGCCACAGCCAGCGCGCGGTCGACGGCTGCGAGCGGGTCGCCGATGAAGCAGCGCAATTCGTGCGCCGCCTGCTCGAAGTGTGCGAGGCTCTCCCCGGTTGCGCCGGAGACCGCGTGGCCGGCGTGATCGATCATCTTCATGTCCGTGTCGCTCCAGTGAATGGTTGATGCCGCCAGGCGGCCCCTGAAGAGCAAGTGTGTCGCCGGGGCGCCGGATCGACTAAAGTGATTCGTGCAACTAAGCGGACATTCGTGCCATGGGCAATGCGACGCGAATCCCCTCCCGACCCGTGGTCGTGGCGCTGCTCGGCGTCCCCGACACGTCGGCGGCGACGCTGTACGGCTACTACGACGCGCTGGCCAGCACCTGTCGCGACTGGCAGATGGTCCACGGCGGCAGCGCGGAGTCGCCGTTTCGCCCGCTCGTGGTGTCGCGCGACGGCGCGCCGTTCACGGCCGCCAACGGCGTCCGCATCACACCCGATGCCAGCCTCGCCGGGGCACACGCCGCCGACATCGTCTGCGTCACGGACCTGGCAATTCCGCCGGACGAGCCGCTCGGCGATCGCTACGACGTGGAGGCGAGCTGGCTGCGCGAGCGCTACGCCGCCGGCGCGACCGTTACCTCGTCCTGCTCGGGCGCAGTGCTGTTGGCGCGCACGGGACTTCTCGACGGCCTCGACGCCACGACCCACTGGGCCTATTGCGACGCGCTGCGCCGGCACTATCCGCGCGTCCGATGGCATCCCGAGCGCGGGCTCGTCTTTGCTGGCGCCGGACAGCGCATCATGATGGCCGGCAGCGGCATCGCGTGGCACCAGCTCGTGCTCTCGCTGATTGCCCGCCATGCCGGTCCCGAGGCGGCCATGCAGGTCGCGCGGATCAACCTGATGGACTGGAACACGACGAGCCCGATCGCCTATGCGTCGTTGCGCCACGGCGCGCAGTCGTCGGACCCCGTGGTGACGCGCTGCCAGGAATGGGCGGCACGCCACTACCAGGCGGAGGCGCCGGTCGCGCAGATGGTCGCGCTGTCGGGGCTGCCCGAGCGCACCTTCAAGCGGCGGTTCGCGCAGGCCACCGGAATGAGCCCGATCGAGTACGTCCACACGCTACGCCTCGAGGAGGCCAAGCAGATGCTCGAGTCGGGCAGCCTGCCCATCGAAGCCATCGCCAACGAGGTCGGCTGCGAGGACGCCGGATTCTTCAGCCGCCTGTTCCGGCGCAAGGTCAGCCTGACGCCGGCCCAGTACCGCAAGCGCTTCGGCGCCATGCGCAAGGCGCTGGCCGCCGGCGCCTAGGCGGCGCGCAGCCGCCCGCCGGAGACGAGCGCCTGCGCCGCCAGCGCGGCGAGCACCAGGGCG
>CAYVUV010000343.1:0-5412 GCA_964455095.1 uncultured Binatia bacterium (SeqCode) | reverse complement strand
ATCATCATCATCACCGCGTGCGGCAGCGAGCGGCCGGTGTGCAGCAGCAGCTCGAGGGCGTTGTCGAACATCGCCGAGTCGGAGCCGTTGGGCTCGATGATCGGCAGGATCTTCTCCATGTCCTTGCCGAACAGCGGCGAGGCGAACTGGCTCTGGCGGGCGCGCATCCAATTGATGTTGCCGCGCAGCGTGTTGATCTCGCCGTTGTGGGCCAGGTAGCGGTACGGGTGGGCGCGGTCCCACGACGGCAGCGTGTTGGTGCTGAAGCGCTGGTGCACCAGCGCCAGGGCGCTGACCATCTCGGGATCGACCAGGTCGAGGTAGAAGGCCGGGATCTGCTCGGGCAGCAGCAGGCCCTTGTAGACCAGCGTGCGCGACGACAGGCTCGGGATGTAGAAGTACTCGCGGTCGTTGAGGGAGGACTCGCGAATCAGGCGCTCGATGCGCTTGCGGATGACGAACAGCTTGCGCTCCAGCGCCGCGGTGTCGGGGGTCTTGGCGCCGCGGCCGATGAAGACCTGGCGGATCTCCGGCGCGATCTCGCGCGCGGTCTTGCCGCACTGCGACACGTCGACCGGGACCGAGCGCCAGCCGAGCAGGCGCTGGCCTTCCTCGCGCACGATCTTGGCGAGTTGCTGCTCGCAGTAGTTGCGCTCGCGCACGTCGCGCGGCATGAACACCAGCCCGACGCCGTACTCCCCGGCCGCCGGCAGCTCGATGTCGATCGCCGCGCAGGCCTTGCGCAGGAACGCGTCGGGCACCTGGATGATCAGGCCGGCGCCGTCGCCGGTGAGCGGGTCGCAGCCGCAGGCGCCGCGGTGGGTGAGGTTCTCGAGAACCTTCAACCCCTTCTGAATGATGTCGTGCGAGCGCACGCCGTTGATGTTGGCGACGAACCCCACCCCGCACGCATCGTGCTCGAAGGAGGGATCATAGAGGCCTTGCCGTACCAACCGCCGTGGTCTGTGTTCCATCGTCAACTCCCTCTCAGCTCGCCGTCTCACCGTGCAGAACCGATTTCTCGCCGTTGCGCCGCCCCCTCCTCTTCCCCACCGGCTGCTCCGGCTTCAGCACCAGCTGCGACCGCTCCGATGCGGTCGACAGCACCACCATGGTCTCCGTCCGGCCGACGCCGTCGATCGAGCGAATGTGGCTGATCAGCTCCTCCAACGTCGTCGTATTGAACGTCTTCACTTTCAGCAGCAGCGTGTAGCCGCCGGTCACGTGGTGGCACTCCATCACCTCGGGCCGACTGTCGATCTGCTGCTCGAACTCGCGAATCGCCTTCGGATGCGCGATCGAGACGCCGATGAACGCCGTGATGTCGCGCCCCAGCTTGCGGGCGTCGAGCGTCGCCGTGTAGCCGGTGATGACGCCGCTGTCCTCGAGCTTCTTGATGCGCTCGATCACCGCCGGCGCCGACAACCCCACCCGGTCCCCGATCTTGGCCAGCTGCATCTTGCAGTGCTCCTGCAGCAACATCAGGATCTGCATGTCGATGGGGTCGAGATCGTACTGTTCGTCGACGAATTTCATAAGGCGGATTCGGTTCCTAACGGAACCAAGCGCGCATTACAATACCCCGACCAGCGAAAAATTAGGCCGATCGCGGATGCGACGGAACGAAACGGGGGTGGAAGGCGGTTCTGGGCAGCTTGGTCAGGGCTGTGAAGCCGCCGCTTCGGCGAGGATGGCGTTCAGCGTGCGCGATACCTCGGCGCTCTCCAGGATGCTCATGTGGGTCTCGTTGAAGCCGTAGACCTTGACGGCCTCGGCCTGCGCCTCGGGTGCCAGCTCGCTGGACAGGGTCACGACGCTGTCGTTCGCCTCGCGCAGCAGCAGCGAGTTCCCGGCGTAACTGAACAACAGATGGTACGGGCACTGCGCGGGCAGTGGGGTCTGGAACAGGCTCGAGAGAAACGGGCTGCCCGGGGCCATATCGGTCCACATCGGCATGACCACCGGCGAATGCTCGACCCCGGCGGCCGCGGCGCCGTACCCGTTCCAGGGCGATGAGATGCTGACGAACGAGATCAACAGACCGCCATCGCCGTTGGCGACCATGCGGTTGATGACCGAGCGCGAGACCAGCCCGCCCATGCTGTGGGCGACGATCATCAGGCGTGCGACTTTCAGGCGCAGGGCCAGGGTGCTGAGCCAGCGCGCCAGCCCGCGCGCCATCACGTCGAGGTGCATGCCGGACGGATAGTACACCAACCAGGGCTGGAACTTTTTGCGGTCGAGGCGCCCCACCAGCGTACGCCAGTCGCCCGGCTGGCCGCCCGCGCCGTGCACGAACAGAACGGGGATCTTGTCGGGATCAAACGGCTCCAGAAAATAGAATCCGGCCCCGACATCGAAGAGGAATTCCACCGGCTGCCAGAGACCGCGGTTGCCGTTCTCGGGTGTGAAACGCGGGTCGTCAAAGGTGACGATGTCGCCGAGACGGATGGGCGGCATCTCGGCCGAGCCGCGGCTGCCGAGGCGGGGGATTGCGGAGGGAATCTCGATCGGCGCAGTGGGCTCGGCCGCGATATGGAAGTCGAGGTGACCGACCTTCTGCCCGGCGGCCACCTGCACGTCCGCCGGCGCACCGTAGTACGCGGCGGGCTCGGCGTCCGGTTGATAGGCGAAGTCGCGATTGCGATCGACGAACGCGGCGATGCGATACGTACCGGCCGGCACGACGAAGTAGAACGACCCCGGACGCTCGAGGACGAAGGAATCGAGCACCTCAGCCGGCGCCGTGCTCGACAGCAAGACGATGATCGGCGCCTCGTCGGGCTGTGCGCCCGTCACGGCGCCGCCGACGAGCGAAAACTCTTCGAGACGCGTGACGTCCTTGCGCAGGTCCAACATGGAACAGCCGCCGAGCGCGACGATCCCCAGCGCGAGAACGCACCACCCCGGCGCGCGGGAGGGGCGGTATTTCAGGTCACTCGATGGGATCGCCACCGATGGGCCCGCCGTCGTCGTCCTGGTCCGCGCCCTGTCCGATCGGCGCCCCGCCGATCGGCCCGCCGTCATCGTCGTCCTGGTCCGCGCCCTGCCCGATCGGCGCCCCACCAATCGGGCCGCCGTCGTCGTCGTCCTGATCCGCCCCCTGCCCGATCGGCGCGCCGCCAATCGGGCCGCCGTCATCGTCGTCCTGATCCGCCCCCTGCCCGATCGGCGCGCCGCCAATCGGCCCGCCGTCGTCGTCCTGCGCCCACACCATCGCCGGCGACAACAGGGTCAGCGCCAGCAACACCGGCAACAGAATTTTGCGCAACATCGAGTGATCTCCTCTCGCCGCGGCCAAGGAATCGTACCCGGGCTTCACTGCCGTAACTCCCCGCGCGGCAGCGCCGCCACCGCGCGCGCGATGTCGCTGCTCAAGCTGCCGAGCGCCTGGCTGATCGCCGCGACGTGATCTTTCGCGCTGGGGCCCTGTGCGGCGCTGCGCGCCGCCGCGTCGCTGATCGCCACCATCTTCATTCCGCTGCGATCATACACCTGTAAGCCGGCCGCGACGACGGCCTCGCCGGCGCTGCTCACGTCGAGCTGGGTGATATCGACCGCGACGCGATAGTCGAAGCTCGGGCCGCTCAAGCGCGGAAACGGCACGATGCGGTCGCCCGGCAGCCGCACGGCCAGGTTCTCGATCAGCACTTGCGGCAACATGTCGTCCAGGTCGCCGGCCCACTGATCGAACGTGGCCGGCGTGACGGTGTAGGGGCCGTCGCGGACGACGATCTGCGGGCGGTCGACGTAGTCGGGCAGCGTCACCGGACCGAGCGCAATCACCAACGGCTGAGTCGCCGCGCTGGTCAATGCCGACTCACCGTCGACTTTGGCCAGGGTATAGAATCTGGTCACCGGCGAGCAGCCGGCGACGCCGGCGAGGACGACCAGGGCGGTCGCCGAAAGAAGGATCGATCGCGTGCGGCCCATCGCTAGTCTCCCGATGACGATTTGCCGAAAATGAGCGCGTTCGGATTGCGCTCGAGATAGTCGGCGAGCGTGCGCAGCGAGCGCGCGGTGTCGGTCAGCTCACTGATGAGCCGGGCGAGATCGTAGCGCAGGGCGGAATCGGGACCGATGGCCCCGTTGGCCGAGGCCAGCGTGGCCTCGCCCTGGGCGAGTGCCGCGTGCGCCGAATCGGACGTGCGCTTGAGACTGTCCATCAGCGGGGCGAGGCCGTCGAGACCCTGGCGCAGCGATTTCGACGCCAGCAGCGCGTCGGCGTCGAGCACGACGCGGCGCAGATCGGTGACCAGCTCCGCCACCGGCGCGGCGGCCAACTTGTCGAAAAAGACCGTCGCCTTCTCCGTCAGCTGCTCGACCTGCGAGGGCACCGTCGGGATGACCGGGACGCCGTCCTCGTACTCGAGGTGTGCGGCCGGTTCATCGGGAAAGAAGTCCAAGGCCACCACCAGCGCGCCCGTGAGCAGATTGCCCGAGCGCAGCTGCGCCCGCATGCCGCGCTCGACGAACTGCTCCATGCGCGCCTGCGGCGTCTTTTCCTCGCTGGTGCCCACCACGTGCGCCCGCTGCGGTTGCAGATGCATGACGACTGGAATGCGCACCTTGTAGGTCTTGATGTCGATCTCGAGGCGGACGCTCTCGACGATGCCGAGTTGGATACCATGGAACTGCACCGGGGCGCCGGGCTCGAGGCCGGCGACCGAGCCCTGGAAGTACATCAAGTACGGCACCTTCTGTGTGTACTGGGCTTCCTCAATGCTGTCGTACGAATCGTAGAGCGTGAACTCCGCCCCCTCCGGACTCGGCTCCGCGGCGGGCGCGCCGTTGGGCGAGTCGAAGGCAATGCCGCCGATCAGCACCGACACCAGCGACCCGGTGCGCACCGCCAGGCCCTTTGCACCGAGCGAGACGTCGATCCCCCCGGCGTTCCAAAAATGCGTCTGCGGGCGCACGAGCGAATCGTACGGCGCGCGCACGAAGGCGAATACGGTGACTCCCTCGCCATCGGCGGCCAACGAGGAACCGAGCGCCTCGCCGACCTGCACGCCGCGGTAGAAGATCGGCGCCGCGGCGGCAATCGACTTGTCGGCGTGCAACGTGAACCGTTTGCCGGGCACGTTGACCTCCAGCACCGGCGGGTCCTCCATGCCCTTGAACTGGCGGGCCGGCTTCCCGGTGCCGGGCAGGATGCCGATGTAGGCGCCCGACACCAGCGTGCCGAGGCCGGACACGCCCGACGCGGTCACCCGCGCGTTCTCGATCCAGAACTGCGTGCCCTCGCGCAGATGGTCGGTGGCGTGCTTGTCCATCTCCGCCGTGACCACCACGTGCGAGAGATCGGCGCTGAGGTCGACGTCCTTCACCACACCGAGCGCCACGTCGCGATACTTGATCTCGGTCTTGCCCTCCTCGAGCCCGGACGCTGACTCGAAGGTGATGGTGATC
>CAYVUV010000342.1:0-2046 GCA_964455095.1 uncultured Binatia bacterium (SeqCode) | reverse complement strand
AGCGCGCCCGGCAGCGTCTCCGCGCTCCATCCGTCGAGCATGGACGAAGACAGCGGCGCGCCGGACCAGGCGATATCGATATAGACGCGCTTGTCGCCGAGCAGAGCCTCGATGTCGAACGCGCGCGTTCCGGTGGCCGCGGCGAGATTGAGCAGGATGCGGTGCAGCGCCAGCGCCAGCGAGTGGCTGTCGCCGTGCAGCCACAGCGGCATGCCGACCATGGTCAGCTGCGGGCCCGCGGCCTCGGCCAAGCTGCGCTCGACGCAGCGGAACAGGTCGACCGAATGAATGTCGGCAAGCGGCCAGTGCCCGGCGCTGAGGCTGCGATAGTCGCGGTCGAGCGCCTCGAGCCGTTCGCTCAGCATGTTGCCCTCGCGCAGGATGACCTCCTCGAAGGCGCGGCGTTCGGCCGGCGCGACATTGGGATAGGCGGACAACGTCTCGACGGCGGCGCGCAGATTGGCGATCGGCTGGCGCAGGCCCTCGGTGGCGTTGCGCAGCAGCGTGTCGCGGCGGCTCAGCTCGGCGATGTCGCGCGTCGCGTCGGCGAAAGTCAGCACATAGCCGGTCGGAAGCTGCGCGGCGTCGAGGACCAGGCTCATGCGTCCGCTCAGCAGCGTTCGGCTGTCGATCGTGGCGCAGACCAGCGTGACGGTGTTGTCCTCCCTCGGCCCCGTGGCCGGCAACTGCGTCAGCCGATCGAAGGCGTGGAGGACGGGCTCGCGCGTGATCAGCTTGAAAAGCGTGCGCCCGAGACCGAGTTCGCCCGTCACGTGAAGCAAGGAGAGCGCCACTTGGTTGTAAAGCAGGATTTGGTGATCGAGGTTGCACACCAGCACCCCTTCGCTCAGGTCGCGCAGGATCGCCTCGAGCCGTTCCCTCTGCTCTTCGGCCCGTTGAGTCGCTGTGGCGATCGTGCGCTGCACGTCGCGCTGCGCCGTCAGGAACGCCCGGGCAAGCTGGTCGACGGCGCCCGGCAGCGGCTGAAGCAGGCGGTAGCGCGCCGTGTCGAGATGCACGTCGGAGCGGGTCTCCGCAATCATCCGCGCCTCGGCCGCCAGCCGGGCCATCGGCCGCGCCAACCAGCCATCGATGAACCACCAGGCGAGTCCCCCGGCGACCAGGAGCGCGACAAACGCCGCGGAATAGGCGAGGGCGACGTTGGGTGTCGCGTCCGGCGCGCGCAGGGCGAAGATAGCGGCGAAAACGATGAAGCCGACAGCGCCGGCGAGCGCCACGGCAATGGCGATCTGGGCCTGGGCCCCGCGCTTGGAGTCCGCTTCGGCAGGCGCGACGGCGGTCTCGGCCCGCTCAGTGGCCATCGGCTAAATGCCGCTTCACGCAGTCGACGAGCTCGCGGGTCGAGAACGGCTTGGTGATGTAGTCGTCGGCACCGAGCGCCATCCCCTTCTCGCGCTCGACCTCGCGGCTGCGCGCGGTGAGCATGATGATCTTGATTTTCTTCCAGGCCGGATTGGCGCGGATGGTCTGGCACACCTCGTAGCCGTCGCGCCCGGGCGTCATGACATCGAGCAGGATCAAATCGGGCGCGCGCTCCTTGACCGCGTTCAGCGCCGACTCGCCGTCGCGCGCGACGCGCACGTCATAGCCGGCCTGCTTCATCAGGAATTCGAGCGAGAGCACGATGTTCGGCTCGTCGTCGACCACTAGCACCGAGAGTTTCATCGCCTGTTTTCCTCCCGCGCCGGCGGCCACGGTGGCCGGTTCGTTTCGAACGACGCGATGTTCTTTGTTTTCTTTGCAGGATAGCGCCCCGCCGGGGGCTTGTCATGGCTCTGGCGCGGGGCTGTGCTATATATCGGCCATGAGCGAAGCGCCCCTAACCGTGCCCGAGCCGGTCGCCATCCCGGTCTCGCTGATCACCGGTTTCCTCGGCAGCGGCAAGACGACGCTGTTGAGCCGCCTCCTGAAGAATCCCGACATGAAGGACACCGCCGTCGTCATCAACGAATTCGGCGAGGTCGGGCTCGACCACGAGCTGGTCGAGGCGGTGGAAGGCGAGACGGTGGTGATGGATTCCGGCTG
>CAYVUV010000341.1:0-1573 GCA_964455095.1 uncultured Binatia bacterium (SeqCode) | reverse complement strand
CCGCCGCCGTCGCCGTCGTCTACGCGCTCGTGCTCGGCCTATTCGTCTACCGCGAGTTCCGGCTCGCCGATCTGCCGAAGCTCATCGTCGACACCGTCGAGACCTCGGGCGTCGTGATGGTGCTCGTGATGACCGCGTCGCTGCTGGGCTACTGCATCTCGGTCTCGCGGCTGCCGCAGGAGTTCGGCGCGGCGCTCGCGCGGCTGACGACGAACCCGCTCGTGTACCTCCTGATCGTCAACGCGCTGCTCCTCGTCGTCGGCTGCTTCATGGAGGCGCTCGCGGCGATGCTCGTGCTGATCCCGATCCTCGTCCCGGTCGCGGCGAAGCTCGGCATCGACCCGGTGCACTTCGGCCTCGTGTTCGTGCTGAACCTGATGATCGGCACGATCACGCCGCCGGTGGGCGTCGTGCTCTACGTGACGGCGAAGGTCGCGCAGGTCCCGTTCGACCGCATCGCACGCGCGGTGCTGCCCTACCTCGTGCCGCTGTTCGCGGTGCTCGCGCTCTGCACGCTCTGGCCGGCGGTCACGACGTTCCTGCCGGGGCTGCTGCTCGGCAGGTAGGCTTCGCGCTCCCGGCCTCCCGCCGGCGCGCGCGTCGGCCGCGTCATTTCGCGACGGACGGCGCCTCCTCCGGACGGCGCCACAGCATCAGGTAGGCGTCGACAGGCTTCCCCTTCTCGATCCGTCCGTGCAGGTCGCTCACGTCGAGGATGCGGAACGCGTGGGCCGACGCGAGGCCGCGCAGGTACGCGATCGAGTGGGCGTACCGGCCGGTGGCGTTGAGCCGGAATCCGGGAGCGTCCGCGTCCGGGATCGCGCCCACGGCCAGCGCATCCAGCGATTCGACCGAGAACACGAACAGGCCGCCGGGGCGCAAGAGCCTCGCCGCTTCGCGGACGATGCCGTCGAGCCTTCCCAGGTAGACGAAGACGTCCGCCGCCGTCACGACGTCGTAGGAAGAGGGCGGCTCGCGCTCCATCATCTCGACCAGGTCCGCCTGCTCGAGGCGTTCGTACCGCCCCGCCGCGGCCGCCTTCGCCAGCATGCCGGAAGAAAGGTCGACGCCCACGATGCGCCGCGCGAGCGGTGCGATCGCCGTGCCGACGAGCCCGGTGCCGCACCCGAGGTCGAGCACGTCCCAGCCCTCGCGCATCGGCCCGGCGCGGGCAGCGAGCGTGTCCGCGATCCGACCGGGAATGCCGTAGTGCAAGATGCTCACCAGATGCGAATCGAAGCGTTCGGCGTAGTCGTCGAAGAGCTTCGCAACGTAGGGCGCCGGCGCGCGCTCCGATCCGCCGCCGGTCAGCGACGCGACCAGGTGCGCGACGGCGTGGCCGGGCTCGAGCTCGAGCACCCGGCGGTAGCGCTCGACCGCGGATCCCGTGTCGCCGTGCTGGAGCAGTGCGTTGCCGAGTCCGAGCAGGCCGTCGACGTCGTCGGGACCCACGCGCAGGGCTTCGCCGTAGCACCCGATCGCCTCGTCGACCCGGCCCAGTTCGAGCAGGACCGTTCCGATGGCGCGGTGCACGTCCGGATCGCCGGGCGCGAGGGTTCGGGCGCGCTCGTAG
>CAYVUV010000340.1:0-4395 GCA_964455095.1 uncultured Binatia bacterium (SeqCode) | reverse complement strand
CAGATTCTCCTGCTCAACAACCGGCTGCGGCACGAAGTGCCGCGCGAACGGATCATCGACTTCTACTCGCCGATGGTGCGTCCGGAGGACTACTGCTTCACCAACGGCACGCCGGCGTGCGAGCCGCACTGTGCGTGCCTCGACCCAGTGCACATGAACGTCGTCGGACAACAGAAGCGCGCGCGCGCCGCCCTGGCGAAGCTGAAGGACTAACTATGGCGTCGTGGCCTTGAACTGCCCGCCGTCGTTCTTTGTCACGTTTGCTGACACATAGGTCGCCTCGAAGCAGGCGTTGGTGTCGCTGTTGACCAGCTGCGCGGTGACCGGCAGCGGCAGATTACTGAAGGTGGGATCGGGCATGTGGGTGCCCTTGCCCTTGAGGACAACCTTCGCCTTGCCTGCGGCGCCGCCGGTGAGCAGCAGGCTCACCACGCCGTCGGCGCTGCCGCTGGGGTCCTTGTATTTGTACCCCTTGGTCGAGGCGGGCTTCCACTTCGTGTTGTCGGCAGGAACCGCGACCTGGGTGAGCGGGTGCTGCAGCGCGCCGGTGTACAGACAGAGCGCGTAGTCGGCGCTGGCGAGCGGGTTGCCGAGCTCGGATTGGTCCGTCGCGGCGCCCCTGAGCCACTTGAAGGTGACCTTGTCCTTCGCGTCGTCGGCGCTGTTCTTCAGCAGCAGGAGCGACTTGCCCGCCGATCGGCAGCCGGTCGGAACGATGCTCGCGCAGGTGCCGGCGCCATCGCAGCGATTGACCAGGCAGAGACTCGCGGGGCCCGCGCAGGGAGCCCCCACCGGCTCGAAGGTACAGCTCGACGAGCAACAGTCACCGTCGACCGTGTTGCCGTCGTCGCAGTCCTCGCCGAGGTTGCCCACCCCGTCGCCACAGGATGCCTGCGGGCGAAACGCAATCCCGTCGAGACCGCGCACGCTCGGCCCAATGGCGTTGACGGTGCCGCTCGGGACTCCAATCGCGACCAGATAGGTGGGGGAACTCGATCCGCTGGCGCAGTTCATGACGCCGTACACGGCGCCCGACGCATCCGTGGCCATCGCATTGATACGCGGGAACCCGCAACTCACCGGCGGGAACAGCATGAACGCAAGTGAGGTCGCCGCCCCGGTCGTCTGGTTGATGCGCGTGAGACTCGCAAAGGCCGCGAGAAGAAGGTCGCCGTCCGAATCGAATGTGATCCCGTTGCCGCCCAGATTGGGGACGCCCGAGGGACCGAGGAACGTGACGAGCCCAGTCGCCGTCGACATCGTCCCAGCCACAGGTCCGGGATGAAACGAGAACAAGGTCCCGTCCGACCGAAAGGCCAGGTCAGTCGTCCCCGCGACCCCCGTCGGACCGATCAGCGTGGCAGCGCCCGTCGCCGCGTCCACCGTGAACAGCGAATTCGCAAAGGAGTGGTCGTCGAAGCCAACCGCGTAGAGGACCTCCGTGCCGGGGTGAAAGGCCAGACCGCTGCAGCCCGACATCCCCATCGCGCCGATGGCGACGCCAACGCCGGTCGCCGGATTGATCCGGTAGAGCGTGCTGGCGCTGCGGCCCGACCCGGTACAGCCGAAAAGCGTCGCACACGCGAGTCCGACATCTGTCGGACACGGATCATTGCCGTCGCACAGCCCATCGTCGTCCGTATCGATCGTCCCCGCGCCAACGCACCCGTCACACGGGTCACCGAAACCGTCCCCATCTCCGTCATCCTGTTCCGGATTGGGCACAGCTGGGCAGTTGTCACAGGCATCGCCGAGACCGTCACCGTCGCTGTCAACCTGATTGAGGTTGAAGTCGAAGGGGCACGAGTCACACCCGGAAGGACAGAGGCCTGTATCGCTACAGAAGCCGTCGCCGTCGAAGTCGAACGAGCTCGGGTCGCCGACACAGGGATCGCAGGCGTCGCCGATCCCGTCGAAGTCGATGTCTTCCTGGCCCGGATTGAACTCCGCCGGACAGCTGTCCGCCAGGTCGCAGTGACCGTCGCCATCCGAGTCGGCTGCACCCGGGCCGAAACAGGTATCGCAGGCGTTGCCGAACCCGTCGCCGTCGTCATCCTCCTGACTCGCATTGGAATCCGACGGGCAATTGTCGCAGGCGTCGCCGCGGCCGTCGCCATCGATGTCCGCCTGGTCGGGATTGAAGATATCGAAGCAGTTGTCACAGCCGGCCGGGCAGAGACCCGTATTGCTGCAGCGTCCATCCCCGTCGAAGTCGAACGGGCTGGCGTCAGCCGCGCAGGGGTCGCAGACGTCGCCGATCCCGTCGAAGTCCCCGTCCGCCTGCCCGGAGTTGGGATCGGATGGACAGTTGTCAGCCACGTCGCAGATGCCGTCGCCGTCCGCATCGACCACGCCCGGACCGACGCAGGTGTCGCAGTCGTCGCCGACGTGATCGAAGTCGGCATCGCCCTGACCCGGGTTGAACTCGGCCGGACAGTTGTCGCACGGATCAGCAACCCCGTCGCCGTCGCCATCGCCGACCGCGCGCAGGTTGTCGATCAGGACCGCCGAGTCAACGACCGCATCCCCGACGTCCACGACGCCGATCGCCACGCTGTCCGGTCCCCCGGTCGCCGTGAAACAGAAGCTGCGAAAGCCAGTCTCGTTAGAGAACGGGGTGTCCGACGAGACAAAGGGAGAGAACCCGGTGTCGGCAAGCTCCCGCAGCACACCGTTGAAGACGACGAAAGCGAAATCGTTGAACGACGACGGTGTGCCCTCGCGCGTGGCGAAGTTCCAGTCGAAAGCGAACCGGTCGCCGGCCGTGGCACTGAACGCTTGCTTGATCGCCGAGCCTTCGGTCGCGTTGCCATTCCCCAGCGCGCTCACGGTTCCCGCACTCAGGCCGAGAAATGCTTCCAGTGAGGTCACCGACACCGACCCGCTCGCGTTGGCGAGCAGGGCTTCGACGCTTCCCTCGGTCGGCCCGCTGCCAAAGCCCGCGCCGACCGCCGCCGCGGTGCCAGCATACAACCAGCCGGTAAAGTCGCCGCTCTCGAAGCCGGGATTGGTCGGCTGCGCCGGCGCCGCCTGCGGCGCGATGAGAAGAACGCAGTACGTCGCCAGCAGACACACGCTCGACCGGCTCATGTCACCCCCTGTCTTCACTCGGCACTGTGCAGCGCGTTCCTTCACCATTAGGCCGAGCAAGGCCAGCCGGTCAATTCAGGAAAAACCCTCCTTCCCGGTAGCGGGGCCCTTCGATACAGCAGGGCGCGCTGCCACCTACGCGCGGCGAGTGAGCTCGATCAGGGTGCGCACCAGCCGCTCCGCTTCGACCGGTTTGTCAAAGCGGGGGGACTCGCGCAGCGGCGCCGGAAGAAGCCCTTCGTCGCTGTAGCCGGTCAGGAAGGCGAATGGAATGTCGTGGCGGCGCAGGTGTTCGGCCAGCGGCACGACGCTGATGCCGTTGAGGTTGACGTCGAGGATGGCGACGTCGATCGGCTCCGCGGCCAGGGCGGCAAAGGCGCCCTCGAGCGTCGGAACAATGGCCACGACGATCCCGTCGTAGCCGGCGATCAGGAACCGCAGGGCGTCGGCGACGACGAAGTTGTCCTCGACGATCAGGACGCGGGTGCCTTTCAGGCTCAGCTCGGTCATGTCGGAACAGGAACCGGAATATCAATGTCGCAGCGCAGCCCTTCGCCGGAAAAGCACAGCGCGACGCGACCGCCCACCTCGTACGCCAAGGCCTCCTCGATCAGGCGCATGCCGAAGCCTCGCCGGGCCGGCTCGCTCACCGGCGGCCCGCCGCGTTCGCTCCAGGTGATGTGCAGCCGCCCCGCGCCAGCGCGGTCGAGCTGCGAGGTGATGGCGACGTGGCCCTGTGCGGCCGAGAGGGCGCCGTACTTGGCCGAGTTCGTCGTCAGCTCGTGCAGCGCCATGCCGAGGACACGGACCAGGCCGGCGGCGACGAAGGTGCCTTCGCAGGCGATCGAGATGCCCCCGGGATGATGCCGGTACGGGCCGACGACGAGCTCGACCAGCTCGGTCACGGTCAGGCCTTCCCAACGCCGCTGCGCCAGGGCGTTGTGGACGCTGGCCATCGACTGGATACGGCCGGAGAAGGCCTCGCCGAAGTCGCGCATGCTCGCCGACGAGCGCAGGGTCTGGTCGGCAACCGATTGGACCATGGCCAGTGTATTTTTCACCCGATGATCGAGCTCGCGCATGGCGAAGCGCAGTGTCTCCTCCGTGTGGCGATGCTCCTGAATCTCCTGCTCGAGCCGCCGATTGGCTTCGCGCAGGCCGGCCTCGCGCGCGCGCCGATCGCGCTCGGCGCGCGCCACCGCGGCGCGCTGGCCGCGCAGCACATAGGACATGTAGATGCTCGACACCAGCGTCGGCGCGATGGCACCGACGCTGCGAAACCAGAACAGACGTGGTTCGGCGACC
>CAYVUV010000339.1:0-39867 GCA_964455095.1 uncultured Binatia bacterium (SeqCode) | reverse complement strand
CCTACGCCGCCGTCGCCATCGCGGCCGCGCGCGACCTCCGCCGCGAAACCCGCTTTAACAGCCACGCCGGCGCGTTGCTGGACCGCGGCATGAAGGTCGCGGGCCTTGTCCCCGAGGGCACGCTCCTCGTGCTTGGGACCGGGCAGATGGCCCGGCTCGTCGCCGCACGCGCCGCCCGCTTCCCGTTCGTCCGGGTTATCCTCGCTGGCCGGACGCCCCCCGAGGTGCTCCCGCCCGGGACGGAGTTCGTCCTGCTGGAGTCAGCCGCAGCCCTCGGCCCGGTCGAATGGATGCTCGACCCGAACCTGTGCGGCAAGACCTTCGGCGGCCCGACGTGGCTCGCCGGGCGTGCACTGGTCGCCGCGGTGTTCGGTCAGCCGATGACACCGGAGATGCTGACGGTGTTCCAGGCGTGCAGCGGCCGGACGGTGGCACCGCTGGCGGCCGTGTCGCGTGCGGCCATCGCGGCAGGCCGTGGCGCAGGCAAGACGCTGCTCGCGTCCTTCGTCGCGGTGTACCTCGCTGCGTCCCGCGACTATCGGAAGATCCTCGGCCCTGGTGAGCTGGCGACCGTGGCGCTGTTCACGCCGGACCGCCGGCAGAGCCGGGTTGCTCTGCGGTACATCAAGGGCTTGCTCGACCAGTCGAAGATCCTGTCGCAGCTCATTGTGGGCGAGGCGAAGGAATCGATCGAGCTGTCGACGGGCTGCATCATCGAGATTCACACCGCCTCGTTCAAGTCGTCCCGCGGCTACTCGCTGGCTGGTGTCGTGCTCGACGAGGCGAGCTTCCTGCCCCAGGACGATTCCGCGCTGCCTGACGTGGAGCTTGTGCGCGCCATCCTGCCGGGCCTCGCCCGCGTGCCGGAGTCGCTGCTCTGGGTCAGCTCGTCGCCGTACCGTCGTGCCGGCGTCCTGTGGAACGACTTCCAGCGCTACCACGGCAAGGATGACGCGCCGGTCCTGACCTGGCGGGCGCCCACGCGCGCGATGAATCCGACGATCGCACAGTCCGTGGTCGATGCCGCGCTCGCCGACGATGAAGTGGCCGCGCGTTCCGAGTGGCTCGCCGAATTTCGCGGCGACATCGCTTCGTACATCGATCTTGAGACGCTCCGCCGGGTCGTGGTGCCGGATCGCGGCAACTTCCCGATCATCACGGGCGCACGCGAGCAGGCGTTCACCGACCCGTCCACGGGCGCCGGTAAGGATGCCTGGGCCACGTCGTGGGGGTATCGCGACGTCCAGGGCCGCGGGATCGTCTCTGGGCTGCTGGAGTTCACGCCGCCGTTTTCGCCCGATGCCTGCGCGCGACAGCTCGCCGAGATACTGCGCGAGCGCGGGATTCGATCCGTGATGGGCGACCGCTTCGCGGGCATGTGGGTGGTCGAGCGGCTGCAGGCGCACGGCATCACGATGACTCACTGTGACATGCCGCGCAGCGAGTTGTATCTCGAGGCGCTGCCGATCATCACGGCGCAGCGCTGTGAGTTGCCCGGCGCCGGGCCGCTCAGTGAAAAGATGCTCCGGCAGTTCGCCCAGCTGGAGCGCAAGACCGGCCGCAACCGCGACGCGGTGGACCACCCGTATCGCGGGGGACAATCAGCCCAGCACGATGACTTGGCCAACTGCGTGGCGGGATTGCTGGTGCAGTTGAGCGGCAAGCCGCGGCCGCGCGATGGCGGGCCGGCGGTGCGGGTCGGGGGCGTGTGATGGCGGCCACCTATCCAGCGCCCGAGGTGATTCGCAGCGATGACCAGCCGGTCATCACCGGCGTGCAGTGTGCGCGCCGCCATCGAGGCTTTCTCATCATCGGAGACTCGGAGGCAACAGTGCAGCACAGGGCGGCGGCCTGGCGCTGTCCGCGCTGTGGCGAGCCGAACATGCCGCCACCGCCAGCCCCTACCTTTACCGTCCGCACCGTCGCGACCCCGCCGGGCCCGCAGACCCTTCACTACGGCTTGGCGCCCACCGGGCGCCGCACACTTTGACAACGGAGGCGATCACCATGACCACCAAGAAGCCCGAACCACCGATCCTCGATCAGCTACGCGACGTGGCCCAGCGCATCGAGGCGCAACACGTCGCAGCGAGAAAGGTCCGCGAGGGCACGCGCGTGGCGCTGGCCGCGCTCGAGACACCAGAAGCGAAGGAGAAACTGACTCCCAGGTATCTCGCCCAACGGCGTGCAGAGCTGCTTGCGGCTGACCGTGCCGCGATCGACGACGCGAACCGCCAAGCGGTGGCGCTCGCACAGGCCGCGATCGCCAGAAGAGACTCGATCACGGGGATTGATGCGGCCATGCGCGCGGCGCGTTTCTGCGAGCTGCTCCCGCTCGAGAACGACGGGAGTGACTTCTACGACACGAACAAATTTAGGACCTCCGTGAACGAGCAGCGGTTGCTGCGCGAGGAGTTGATGCGGACCCGCCTGCGCGCGGAGCTGCTCGACGCCGAACCGGGCGAGCTCGCCGACGCGGTGCACGAAGCGGCGAGCACAAACAACCTGGCGCTGTTGTCCATCTGCCGCAGCGTGCTCGCCAAGCGCAGCAAGACCGAGGACGCCGACAGCCTGACATCCGCGAAGGTGGCCCTGATTTCCGCACTGCAGGCGATCGAGCGGCCCGCTGAGGCACAAACCGCCGAGAAGATCTTCGAGCGCATCGGGCGCAGCGCCGAGCAGCTGATCGACCTCATTCAGGAGACTGACAGCGGCTTCCAGGGCGAACGCGACCTGACCGCGCGCGTCGAGCGGGTGCGCGAGCTGGCCAACGAATTCGGCCCCGTGGCGGGCCCCGTGAAGTACGCCGAGGAGCGGCGGGACCAGAAAGCCCAGCTCGCGAAGCAGGCCGTGAAGCAGGCTGACAGAGAAGTCCGCAGCGCCATCATTGCCGACGCGACCGACGCCGGCGCCAACAACCCCGCCGCGTGAGCGGCGCAAAGACGGCCGGCAACTTCGCACAAGTTTTGTCCGAAGTGAGACCGGCCCAAGGAGAAGCACATGACCGCAAGGCAAACCGAAGCAATGTCAGAGCAGGCGCGCGCCGCCATCGTGAATCCGAAGGCCGCACCGCGGCCGGCCGCGCCCGACAACAGCGTCAGCAGCAACATGCGCGGGCCGGGGATGAACGGCGACCTCCGCGAACCGGTCGGCACGCCGCACAAGAACGGACCGCTCTGAACTGAGCATCACGCCGTGCTCCCCGAAGAAACGAACCGTCCACGGCGTGACGTCCCACCCAAGCCAGCGTGGGGGAGACGCTGGCCGCACCTCCGACGTTCTCGCAGGCACGCGAGAAAGTGACCGCAAATGGCTGACATTGCCAAGCTGACCTTCGCACTCGAAACGACCGGTGCCGACCGCGTCAAGCGCGAAGTGCAGGACGGAGCGAACGCGTTCTCGAAGTTCCAGGCGAGCATCATCTCGACCAACCAGGCGATCGGACTGCTCCGCACCGGCGCCGACCTCGCCTTCGGGGCGATTCGTACCGGCTTCGATGTCATCAACGCGGTGACGCAGGCCGGCGGCGCGCAGGCGAACGCGATCAGCCAGCTTGAGCAGGCGCTGCGCAACGCCGGCCAACTTACGGGCGCGTACAGCAGCGAACTGCAGGCGCTCGCCTCGGCTCAACAGGCCGTGACGACCACGGGCGATGAAGTGCTGATCGGCTACCAGGCGCAGCTGGTGGCCGCCGGTGTCCAACGCGACGAAATGCAGCGCACCATCGAGGCCGCGCAGGATCTCGCGTTTCGCGTGGGCGACGTGGGCACGGCGGTCGGCCTGTTAGAGAAAGCCTATCTCGGCAACACCACGATGCTGTCGCGCTACGGCTTCGAGGTGGACTCGACAGCGACCCGCTCCGAGAAGTTCGAGCAGGTGCTCGAGCAGATCGAGCGACGCATGGGCGGCCAGGCCCGGGCCGCCGCCGAGACGTATACCGGGCGCCTCACGCAGCTGAGCAACGCCACGGGCGACGTCACCGAGGAACTCGGGCTGATGATCGTGCAGAGCAACGCCGTCAACGGGACGCTCGGCGTACTCGTCGACACAATGAGCGACGCCGCCGGCGGCCTGGCTGACTTCCGGCGTGAGAGCGACGCGATTGAGCCGGTGTTGCAAACGGTCATCACGACGCTGGCCGATGCCTCGCTCGGCGTGGTGCACTTCGGCCAGTCGTGGATCGCGTCGACCCGCGTGCTCTCTGAGCACAAGGCGGCACTTGGCGCGCTGCTGTCCATCGTGCCGGGCGGGCGGGCGTTTGCGGCGGCACTGCCCGACCCCGCGACGCTCGACAAATCGGCCGCAGCGCTCGGCGACTTCGCGACGAGCTGGGAGAAGACAGTCGACCGCATCCACCAGCGGGTGGATTTCACCAACGAGGTGCGCTCCGTGACCGACCTCGGCGCGGCATTCCGGCGCGAGGTGAGCGAGATCGAGCAGGCGCAGGCGGCGCTGAAGACGGCAGGGCAAAGCACGCCGACCCTGACCCGCAGTCCGCTGGTGGACGCCGACGGGTGGATCACACCGGGTATCGATGCGGCGAAGGCGCAAGACGCGGCGATGCAGGCGGCCGCCGATCGCACGGCGGAGCTGACCAACGCGGTGCGCGACAACCGCTTCGAGGCGTCGCTGCTGTTCCACGAATACGAGCGCCGCGGCCAGGACATCCCGGCCGATATTCTCGCCATCGCCAAGGCGCACGGCATCGCGACCGGCGCGGTGGCGGGGATGAGACCGCACGTTGAAGAGCTGTCGCGGGCGCAGACCGACGCGGCCACCGCTGCCGAGGACGCGCGCGCCGCGTTGATGGACCAGGCCGCACAGCTCACGCAATCGCTCGACCCCTTCGCCAAGTACATGGCCGAGGTGAGCCACATCAAAGAGCTGCAGCCCTTCATCTCGCCCGAGATCGAGCGCCGAGCATTGGCCGAGGTGCGCGGCGCGTACGAAGAGGCCACCGACACGATGAAGGGCCTACGCGACGAGGCCGCCGGCATCTTCGAGGCGACCCGCACCCCGTTCGAGCGACTGGTGACGCAGCTCGAGAAGGTGCGCGACCTGTCGTCTCAGGGCCTGCTCGACCCCGACACCACGGCGCGCGCGGTGGCGCAGGCGCGAGACGGCTTCGAGAGCATCAATTCGAGCGCCAGCGACGCGCTCGGCAACGTGTCGGAACTCACCCGCACGTTTGGCCAAGGTGTCGGCGACGCCTTCGTCGACATGAGCCATACCGGCAAGTTTGCCGTCAAGGACATGCTGCGCGGCATCGCCGACGACTTGATCCGGTTCGGGGCCGGCAAGTTCATCACGCAACCGCTGATCGGCGGGCTCGACTCGCTGTTTGACAGCTTTGGGAACCAGGGCAAGCCGAGGGCGGACGATGCGGTGGCGCAGGTGTTCGGCAATCGCCGGGGCGGCCTCGACTATCCCGAGCTCGGCACGCGCCTCGCCGGCCGGGGCTTCAGCGACACTGAAATCGACGGGCTGCAACAGACGCTCGGCACGTTGAACGTCACCGCGACCGAGTTTCAGGGCGGGATGCGTTCCGCAGTAGACAGCACCGAGAGCGGCTTCGACCGCATGATCGCCGGTGTGGGCTCCAACTTCGGCACCATGATCGGCGGCATCGGCACGGCGTTCGCGGGCATTGTCGGTGCGATTTTCGGCGGCGGCGGCGGCGGCTTCTCGGTTGAAGGACTGTTCAAGGCGATCGCCGTTGGCGCCATTCAGGGGGGCCTCAGCTCGTTTGGCGCCGGTGCCCTCGCGGCCCCGATTGGCAACGTCATCAACGGCCAACCCGGTCCCGTGGCGCCCGCCTTCAACCCGTTCCCTGTGACGGGTCCGCAGCCCGGCCCCGTGGCGCCGGCGGTCGATCCGTTCCCAAGCGCCTACTTCTCGCGCCAGGCGCCGGCAGTCGATCCGATGCCGTGGGCGCATGGGGCGCAGTATTCGCGGCAGGCGCCGGATCAATCGCAGGAGGCGCGCGGGCCGACGCACGTCACCAATATCAACCTCCCGGTCACCATCCCCGTGACCTCGCTCGACCCGACGCAGGCCGCCGCGGTGATCATGAAGAACATGCCGATGATCAAGAGTGAGATTACCCGCGAGATGGACCGCGGCGGCGCGATGAGCCGCGCGGTGGGGCGGAAGTCGTGAGGAGCAGCGAGGAGGAGAGAGCTGATGCGGCGAGCTGAGCAAGAAACGATCATCCGATGGGACGAAGAGGAGCAGCTGGTGCATCTGTACAGCGCCAGCCCGAAGGTGTGGCGGCAGCTTGCCAAGCGGGGCTTCACGGTGCGGGAACAAGTCTGCGACCGCACCGGCGCGCCGAGCGGCCGATTCTACGAGCCGGTGCCGCTGGCGTCGTTCCGGTTCGGGATGAAGCGCCGAATGACAGCGGCTCAGCGCGACGGGGCGCGAGAACGCCTGTTGAAGGTGCGCAACCCCAGTGAGCCACTGGGGGTTCGCAACCAGACGGCCGAAACGTGAGCGACGGGCGCGAAATGGGTGAGGCCGTGGCAGAGGCAGTCTCAGAGCGGCCTTTCGTGCGCCTGCGGTGCGCGTGCCGGTACGAGTGGGAGACGTTCGCCCCGGTCGACTTGGATGCCGTGCGCTGCGGGCTGTGCGGCAAGCCGCCGGTTGCGGTGTCGGAGACGGTGCCGGCGTGAACACCAAACGGAAGGGCAACAGGAACGAGTACAAGTCGAAGAAGCTGCTCGAGGCCGCGGGCTATGCCGTGACCCGTGCGGCGGCATCGCTCGGGGTGTGGGACCTCGTCGCCATCGGCTCGGTGGATCTGGTGCTCGTGCAGTGCAAGTCGAACGACTGGCCGCGCGCGGCGGAAATGGAGCAGCTCCGCCTGTTCATCGCGCCGCCCAACTGTCGCCGGCTGGTGCATCGGTGGCGCGATCGGCAGCGGGTGCCGGATGTGAGGGAGGTGTGAGGTGCCTAGATCCGCCGTGCCTTCGGGGGTGCCTGCTCGGCCGCTTTCATTTGCTCATCTCTCTCGAAGCGCAGGATCTGCCGGCGGGCTTTCTTCATGAGGCGCTCTTCCAAGTCCACGGGGCGGCGCGCGCGGACTGGTGCGCCCACCGCCACCAGTGTGCCCGCGGGGAGCTCCTCCAGTCCGCCGGCATCGACAAGGGCGGCTGCTGCGACACCCACCACATCACGCGGCGGTTGTCCCGGCTCCCGGATGCGCAACACCGCGTCGGACCCGGCTTTCCCTAAATGCCGGCGAACGCCGGCGCGCAGCTTGGCAGGGTCGAAGGAGGGCGCGTTCGAGATCGACCACTGGCTGCCGGTGGGGAGCAACGGTTTGGGGCGGCGGCGGGGTCTCGTGCTGTTGTCCTCCACGGATGCCTACTTGTACTCCGCCTCGAGCACGTCCAAGCCGCGCAACAGCGCCATGCGCACCACGGCACTCTGTGTGATCCGGCTCAGCCCCGCGAAGGCAGGGTCCTTGGCCATCTTCACGCGCACCCGTTCGACCCGTTTGCGCAACTCAGGTTCCAACCTCAGCGAGAGCTTCTCTGTTGCTCGCGACCGCATCCGCCCCTCCTCCTCAGAGCAGAAAACTAGCACGCGATCCCCTTTGCCGTCCATTGACTCCCCTGTGCGGACATTGTAGGACAACGTACGGCATTCAGCCGATTCTTACAAGGGAGGTGCAACATGGATCAGGCGGCCAGGGAAGCATTCAGGCAACACCAGGCAGAGGAGAGGGACCGGCGCTGGGATCGCGAGCAGGCGATGGATGGCGAGCTGCGGGATATTCCCGCCAAGCATCGGCTCACCATCGTGAGGCAGCTGCTCATTGCCCTCGACAGCGAAAGCCTTCTCTGCCAAGACCGCGACGGCTTCCACGATCGGCTGCGCGCGATTGCCGAGCGGGTTGGCGTCCCGTTCGTCGAGATGCTCTTCGCCGAGCAAGCGGGGCTGCAAGGCCCCGATGCGACGCGCGCCGACGTCGACGACTGGCTCGAGTGGTGCCGGGAGCATGCACCGGAGCGGCTGAAGGAATCGCCGGCGAAGGTGGCAGCGAAGGTGAAGGCACCGCGGCGCAAGACCTCGCAGCGGAGGGCCGCATGACGACGCCAGCAACCGAACAGAACCCGGTCGGCATCTCGAAAGAGGACACGCCGGCGAACCGCGCGGCGTTGCGCGTGGCGCTGCTCACGGTCGGCCGGATGACCTGCATGGGCGACAGCATGCAGGACACTCTCTCCCAGGTGGAAGGCCAACGCGGAGTCGCGGAGGAGACCGGCCTTCCGTATGTGCCGGTGCGCCTGGTGATCGAGCACTTCCTGCAGGACGGTTCGCTCACCGTCGAAGACCTCGACGAGTGGGACAGCGCTGGGCAGTGGGTGCGCGATGTCACGCGCGAGGCGGTGGCCGAGTTGAAGGCGCGCTGGGCAATCGAGAAAGCAGAAAGGGGCGACGACTGAATGACCACCGCGACCCAACACGCCACCGCCATCCAGGCGCTGGCCAAGCTCACCGAGGCCGAGCGCGCCGCGTTGGCCGCGTGGATCTCGGACAGCATCCGGCGGCGATTCACGCCGGCGCTGGTGGCTGCGAAGCTGGCGAAGCTGCAGCGGCAGAACGTGGCGGAGGGGTGAGGCGGCAGGGGGCGGGGCTTCGGCTCCGCCCCCGAGTGAACCGAAACAAGGAGGCAAGCGATGGGGATGATCTACAAGCCGAAGTACACCAAGCCGGACGGCTCGCGCGTCGAGTCGGCGGTGTGGTGGCTGAAGTACTATCGGAACGGCAAGCCGATCCGGGAGAGCGCACGGTCGACCAGCGAGGCGCACGCCCGCCGACAGCTGAAGCTCAAAGAAGGCGACGTGGCCCGCGGTGTGCCGGTCACGGCGCAGACCGGGCGCGTGCGCTTCGAGGAACTCGCCCAGGACGTGCTGAACGACTATCGCGTGAACGGCAAGCGCTCGCTCGACCACGCCGAACGGCGCATCACGAAGCACCTGAAGCCCTTCTTCGAGGGCCGCCGCGCTGCCGAGATTTCCACCGACGTCGTGCGCCAATTCATCCTCGAGCGCCAGGAGAAGGGCGCGTCCAACGGGGAGATCAACCGGGAGTTGTCGCTACTGAAGCGCGCCTTCAACCTGGCGATGCAGGCCGGGAAGATCCTGCATCGGCCGCACGTGCCGATGTTGCAGGAGAACAACATCCGCACCGGGTTCTTCGAGCCGGCTCAGTACAACACGGTCAAGGGCCTGCTGCCCGAAGCACTCCGCCCCGTGGTCGCCTTCGCGTACATCACGGGCTGGCGCGTCAAAAGTGAGGTGCTCCCGCTCTGCTGGCGGCAGGTGGACTTCAGCAACGGCACGGTGCGGCTCGACGCGGGCACGACGAAGAATGGCGAAGGCCGCGTCTTCCCGATGACCACCGAGCTGCGCGAGCTACTCGAGGCCCAATGGCAGGCGACGAAGGCGGCCGAGAAGAAGCGCGGCGAGATCATCCCGTGGGTGTTCCACCGCCAGGGCGTGCCGATCCGATACTTTCGCCGCTCCTGGGCGAGCGCGTGCAAGGCTGCCGGGTGCCCGGCCCGCATCCCGCACGACTTCCGCCGGACGGCGGTGCGCAACCTGGTGCGCGCCGGCATCCCCGAGCGCGTCGCGATGACAATGACCGGGCACAAGACCCGCTCGGTGTTCGAGCGCTACAACATCGTGAGCGAGGGCGATTTGCTCGCCGCGGCAGCCCGCCTCGACGAAGTCGCGGGCAAAGCAGCGGGCAAAGTGGAGGCCGCCGCCGAGAGAAAAGGTAGTGGCGGCGGAGTGAATTGAACACTCGACCCCGGGATTATGAGACCCGTGCTCTAGCCATCTGAGCTACGCCGCCAATGCGGAGAACCGGTAGATGAAACCCCCCGACCAGTCAAGCAAGGTGCTGCGGCTGTTGGTCGAACGCGCCGGCTAGGCTCCGGCGTTGCACTTCGCGTGCGCCGCGCGAAATCTGGAAGAGCTCCTTTATTCCCAGTTCCAGACAGCTGAGCCGATTCCCGTACACCACGCCGGTGTCCAGCCCAATCTTGTAGGGCAGGTGAAGCCGTACGTCTCTATGGGGCGTGTGCCCATACAGGACCGTGCAATCGAACGGGTGCTCTCGATCGATGAACTCCTCGCGAATCCAGAGCATGTCCTCTTCTCGCTGCTCGCTCAGAGGTCGCGATGGGCGCACCCCCGCATGCACACAGAAAAAGTGGCCCAACCTCGCATAGGTGCGCAACCCGACGAGGAACTCGAGGTGGGAAGGCGGTAGCAGCCTTCCCGTCGCCACACCCGCGTGCTCGTCGATCAGATAACTGGCCAGCGTCGCGCCGCCTCCGTTCCACAGGAATGCCTGTCCGTAGGCGCCATCGAGGCCCAGATAGGCAAGGAACATATCCTCATGGTTACCGCGGAGAAAAATGCACGCCGGGCCTTCGGCCTGCAATCGAATCAGTCTCTCGATCACCCTCCGCGGCGAGGGCCCGCGGTCAATGTAGTCGCCCAGGAAACACACGGTATCGGCGCTGCCTGGCGACAAGACCTCAAGCAAGCGATCCAACTCATCGCTGCATCCGTGAATATCGCCAATCACGAACGTCCGCGCCGCACTCACGTCCACCTCAACTGGACGACCCGCTCGTTTCCTCTGGCGTCCGCAACAATCCCTTGATCATCCGCTCGTCGCGCAAGAGGTGCAGCGCAGCCGTGTATGGGTCGCTCGCTCCAGTCTCGACCCGTGCCAACAGCGCGGCGGGCTCCCCATCGCGCAGAGCGCGCTCGACTCGCCCTTCGATCTCGTCACGCAAGACCGAGACGAACTCCGCACGGCGACCGGCAGCAGCCCGTAATGCCCCCTCTCCGCTACTGACGAGGTGGGTCTGATGCCGGCTGAGGGCGGCGACCACATCCTTCAGACCCTGGCCTTCGATCGCCACGGTGAGCAATACAGGCACATCCCACTGCTGGGCTGGGCGAAGTTGCAGCATCATCTCCAGCTCCGACTTGATCCGCTGTGCCCCTTCGCGGTCGGCCTTGTTGACGACGAAGATATCGGCGATCTCCAAGAGACCGGCCTTCATCGCTTGAACGGTATCGCCCGCCTCGGGAACCAACACGACGACCACCGTTTCAGCCAGGCGCATGATGTCAAACTCGCTCTGCCCCACCCCAACCGTCTCTACGATGACGACATCCTTCCCAAACGCCCCGAGTAGGCGAGCAATATCCCGAGTCGCGCGCGCAAGTCCGCCCACGCTTCCCCGCGCGCTCAGGCTGCGGATGAACACCCCTTCGTCGAGGAAATGACTTTGCATCCGAATCCGGTCGCCCAGCACGGCACCGCCGGAAAAGGGACTCGAGGGATCTACCGCCACGATCCCAACCCTTTGCCCTTTCGCGCGCAGCTCACCCACCAGTCTATCCACCAGTGTCGACTTCCCGGCCCCTGGTGGCCCCGTTATGCCCACGATCAAGGCCCTGCCGGTCCGTTCGTGCAACCGCGCCATGATCTCCACCGCCTCCGGGGCACGGCTCTCGACCACGGTCATCAACTTGGCCAACGCTGTCCGATCACCGGCCAGCATTCGCTCGATCAGGGCTTCCGTACGCGCAGTCATTCCATCGATCTCCATCCCGGTCTCATCTCGCCCAACCCACCACAGAACCAAAGAGAACACCAGACTGCCCAGGATCTCGAGTAGCATCCCGCTGCCACTCTTCCCCCCAGGACCGTTTGGCCACAGCCCCCGCGCGCCAGCGCCGCCCCTTGACCCTATCCCCACCTCGCTGCTAGCGGCTGCCCATGACATCGCTCTGGCGCAACCCAGTGCTCCCCGTCGGAGTGCTGCTGTTCGTCCTCGGCATGGGGAACTGGCTCGTCAGTCGCAATAAGCTGTTCGAGTACGGCCATCGCCACGATGCAGACAGCAGCATGACCAGCTCGGGTCCTTCACGCGATTTTCCACGCCTGACCCCGCGCACCGACACCGCCCTGTTGGAACGCTTGCATCGCGGGCTCGCCGACTACACCTTCACGGCGGCTAAGCTCGATTTCTATACCGTGGTGCACAGCGGTGGACGCTTCTTGTCGGTCTTGGGCCTCCTGTTGATCGCCGTCGCCATCGTCCAGAGCTGGCATGGACGGCGGTCCATTCTTCCGTCGATTCCACTCCCGAACGGCAATCGTTCCGAGACGTGAGGCGTCCCAACACCGACCGTGCTGCGCATATTCTCCGCGCATACTCCCCAGCCATGTCATCCGTCCTCACGCGGCGCGATACCCGCCCGGTTCCGCGCGCCTGCGACCGCTCGATCCTCAGAGGCTGACGGTGTCCATCGCGCTCTTTCCTCCCCTCTTCCTCCTGGTCTTCTTCCAGCTCGCCGTCGGTGGATTCTTCGCTCTCAGCATTCCGCCATTTCGCGAGGTCGATCGCGGCTATTTCAAGTCCTCGGCCTTCGTGAACGTGCTGTTCGCCGTGCTGGCGTTGATGGGGCGCCTCGCGCTCTGGTGGCAGCACGATCCGGCAACACGCCTGGCGTCTGATTCCGCCCAGGTGCTGATCTGGACGCTGTTCACCCTGCTCGCCGCCGGCTACGCGTGGACGCTATGGGGCGAACGCATCGTCCTCCGCGCGCGCCTCTTCGCTGCCACCTGTCTGATCGGACTGCTCGGACTCATCGTCACGGCATCCGCGTACCTGCCGTCAGGGTTCACGGCGGCCGAAGTGATCATCTACCCCGCAGCGGCAATTGTTTCGGCCCTGTTGCTCGGCGCGGCGTCCGCAGGGATGTTGCTGGGCCATTGGTATCTCATCGATCGCGACCTGTCCCTGACGCCATTTCGCCACATGCTGCAATTTTACTTCATCTGCCTGATCGCGCAGAGCGCGCTGGTCGTCTTCGGAACTCTCATCCTCTTCCTGGCCGGCGGCGCCACCACCGGACTGAGCCTGGGCGCTCTGGTGCACGATCATTGGGCGGTGCTGATGGCCCGCATCATCGTCAGCCCGCTCGGCGCAGGGGTGCTGGCTTTCATGATTCACCGCACGCTGCTGATCCCGCAAACGATGGCAGCGACCGGCTTGTTCTACATCGCCACACTCGCCGTTATCGTCGGCGAGTTCATGGGCCGGTTCATCCTCTTTCGGACGGGCTTGCCGCTTTGAAGCGCTCAGGCGCCCGTGGAAATCACCGTGACGCGCAAGCCATGGGACGTCCAGCCGACATCGAATCCGACCAACATCCCCTCATGTAGATCCTCGAAGCGGCGGATGCCGCCGACCATGATCACGTGCATGAAGGCGAAAGGAATCTCTCGACCGTTGAACGATCGAACGACGCCCATCTGCGTTCCCTGAAAAAGCTTCTCGATCGTCCCGCGATAGAACTGATCCGGCTTCGCGTCCGACGGCGCTTCGCTGTCCTTCCCCTCGTCGTTGTCAGGCATGCCTCGCGCCCCCCTGAGCCCTTTCGAGCCTGTCGTGTCGTCGACACAGGGAACCTATCAACCGCAAGCGACCGCGGGAAGGACCTCACGCAAAGCGGCGCCTACCAGATCGCAGCAGGCGGACGGGCGGGTGGAGTTTACGCTTCGGTACTGAGCGGTTGGCCCTGGTCGCCAACCGTCGCGTACGATGCGCGCCTGAACGCAGGCACGCTGGCAGCCAGCTCCGCAAACACTCCCGCGGCGTCAATCGGGACGTCTCCGCCGCCGACACCAGAGAGAAGCTCACCGAGCACGAACCAGCCTGAGCGAGCACTACCGGGCGGCCGGACAGCTTCCCGCACTCGCTGAATGCGCCCGGTCCGGTTGACGAACGTTCCGTCCGTCTCCGCAAAGCTGGCGATCGGGAGGAGGACATCGGCGAGCTCGCCGGTACCGTGGAAGTGCGTGTCCAGAACAGCGAGGAACTCAATCCGCTCCTCGAGCGCGTGTTGCAGTGCCGCATCGGCAAGCACCGCCAGATCCGTCCGCAGCAGAATCAGCGCGCGCACCTCGCCGCCCTTGATCCTCCCGATGAGGGATTCCGGCACCCCCGGCGACAACCCCAAGGCGCGCAGGCCGGACGAGTTCGGGTTCTTGTCGCCATCGATGAGAAAGTCGTCGCGGAAGGCGTCGGGGTCGGACCAACTGAAGCCCGCCACCTGGCCCGGTGCCAACCGCTCCATGAGGCGCGCGAAGAGGAAGGCCTCCTCCAGCGTCGACTGAGCGGACACGATCCCCGCAAGGGCGGTGGGCCCGTGCGCCTCGATAACTGCGCGCAGGCGCTCGAGAACGCTCCCCATCGCGCTCTGCCATGGGCGCACGACCCATCCCTGAGTCTCGCGCGCCACCGGCTCCAGCAGTCGCCCTTCCCCCTGGAACCGCTTGTAGCTCAGGCGTCCCTCGTCGCACATCCAGTAGCGATTGACGGCTTCATTGTGCCGCGGCCGGAAGCGGAACATCTCGCCGCGCCGGTGATGGATGTCGATGTTGCACCCCGTCGCGCACGTCGGACACACCGAGGTCGCATGTTCGAGGTACCAGACGCGCGCGCGGAAGCGGAAGTCTTTGTTGGTGAGCGCCCCGACCGGGCAAATGTCGGCGACATTTCCGGAGTAGTGGTTCTCCAATCGCCGGCCGGGGAACAGATCGATCTCGCAGTGATTGCCACGCTCGAACACACCGAGCTCGCCGGTCTTCGTCACCTCCTCCAAGAACCGCGTGCAGCGGGTGCAGAGGATACAGCGCTCCTGATCGAGCATGATCAACGGGCCGATGTCTTGCGCTTTGTGCTTGCGGACCTTCTCTTCGAGGGCGAACCGGCTCGCCTGCCGGTCGTAGTCCATGTAGTAGTCCTGCAACTTGCACTCGCCCGCCTGATCGCAGATCGGACAGTCGATCGGGTGATTGATCAGCAGGAATTCCAGCACCGCCGCGCGCGCCTGCTTGACGCGATCCGACTGCGTCCGCACCACCATGCCCTCCGTCGCGCGCGTGTTGCACGCGATCTGGAGCTTCGGCATCTTTTCGATTTCGATCAAGCACATCCGGCAATTGCCGGCGATGGTCAGGCCGGGGTGGTAGCAGTAGTGCGGGATCTCGATGCCGAGTTTCTCCGCGGCCTGAATCAGATTGAGGCCGTCTTCGACCACAACCTGCTGTCCGTCGATCTCGAGAGTGGGCATGGCTAGGCCGAGACGGCGTGCGACGCAACGATTGGCTGCCGATGGGGACACCCGCCGAGGCGCACGTGCTCTTCGAACTCGGAGCGGAACTTGCTCACGAAGCTCTTGACGGGCATCGCCGCCGCATCGGCCAGCAGGCAAATGGTGTTGCCCATCATGTTGTCGGATACCTGCAAGAGCAGGTCGATGTCTTGCTCCTTGGCGCCACCTTCCTCGAAGCGGATGAGCAGGCGTTCCAGCCAACCCGTGCCTTCGCGACAGGGTGTGCACTGTCCGCACGATTCGTGGCGATAGAAGCGACTGATCACGCGCAGCGCCCGCACCATACAGGTGTCCTCGTCCATGACGATCGTGCCGCACGACCCGAGCAACGAACCGGCCTTGGCGACGGAATCGAAATCCATCGCCACGTCGAGCTCGTCGGCCGTGAAGATGGGGACCGAGGATCCGCCGGGGATGACCGCTTTGATCCGCTTGCCGTTCGGCACGCCGCCCGCGTGTTCGAAGATCAGATCGCGCAGGGAGACGCCCATCGGTAGCTCGAAAACACCCGGCCGCTCAACGTGCCCGCTGACGCAGTAGAGCTTCGGTCCCGGGCACTTCTCCGGTCCGATCGTCTTGAACCAGTCTGCGCCGCGATCGATGATCGCCGGCACGCAGCACAGGGTCTCCACGTTGTTGACGATAGTCGGCGAACCGAACACCCCGTACACGGCGGGGAACGGCGGCTTGACGCGCGGATAGGCGCGCTTGCCCTCCAGCGACTCGATCAAGCCCGTCTCCTCGCCGCAGATATAAGCCCCCGCGCCGCGATGAACATAGACATCGAGGTCGTACCCCGAGCCGTAGATGTTGCGCCCCAGGTGGCCCTGCGCATAGGCCTCGGCCACGGCTTCGTCGAGAACTTTCGCCCCCAGCGCGAACTCGCCGCGAATATAGATGTAGGCAGTGTGGCTTTGAATCGCATACGAGGAGATCAGCGTTCCTTCGATGAGCAGGTGGGGGTTGTGCTCGATGATCTGGCGGTCCTTGAACGTCCCCGGTTCGCTCTCGTCGGCGTTGACGCACAGGTAGCGTGGCAGCGCGCTGTCCTTCGGCAGGAAGCCCCACTTTACTCCGGTCGGAAAGCCTGCGCCGCCGCGCCCGCGCAGACCCGAGATCTTCACGGTATCGATGATCTTTTGCGCATCGAGCTCACGCAGGGCACGGCGCGCCGCGCGGTAACCACCGTCGGCCTCGTATCCGGCCAGGGCGCGCAACCCCGGCACGTCCTCGTGCCGCAGAAGAATTTTCTCGGGCATTGCGGCTGAATCAGACGGGTTCTGAGACTTCGGCAGCGAGCTTCTGCTTCTGCCCCTGGATCCTGCGTTGCAACGCCATCAGGCCGTCGAGCACCGCTTCCGGACGCGGCGGACATCCGGGCACGTAAACGTCCACCGGGATCACCCGGTCGATTCCGGGCACTGTCGTGTAGTTGTCGTAGAACCCGCCCGTCGAGGCACACGCGCCGAAGGACATCACCCACTTGGGCTCGGCCATCTGCTCGTACACCCGCTTGAGGATGGGCGCCTGGCGGCAGGTCACGGTACCGATCACGATCAGCAAGTCCGACTGTCGCGGAGTGAATCGCGGCAGCAATGCGCCGAACCGGTCGATGTCGTATGGCGACATCGACAGCGACATGAACTCCATGGCGCAACAGGCCGTCGCGAATGGGTACGGGAAGAGAGAGAACTTGCGCGCCCAGCCGACGGCCTTGTCGACACGCGTCAAGATGACGCTGTCTTCCAGGAGGGCTTCCTCCCCTTTTCCACGCGGCACCGTCACGAGATTCATCGAAGCTCCAACCAGTCGAAACCCTTTCGTGTCCTTAGCGACTTGGTCCGGGGGAGTCAACGCAGCCCTGGTTGCGTTTGCCCGTATCGCTCACTAAGAGGGCGCGAGGGCTACGCAGTGGAACCGGACGTTAATCTTTTGGTGCACCTGTTGGCGTTCGCGGTCTACGCTGGTGCCACAGTGGCCATCGCGGTAATCAGTTTGCCGGCCGCGCGCGCGGAGGTCGATGCCGAACGCCGCCTGCGCGCCATCGCCGCGGCGATGCGCGTCTACGACCCCCTCAGTATCGCGGCGCTCGGCGTGCTCGTCATGACGGGCGCCTTCGCCCTGACGGCATACAAGGCCGCGCTGCGCGCAGCGTTCTTCGAGCGCCTCGGCGGTGTGCTGGCATGGAAGCTATTTTTCACCTTCCTGCTCATCAACCTGGGGGCTTACATCGCCTTCGGATTGGGCAATCGACTCGTCGGCCGGGCTCACCTCGATGCGCCAGTCGAAGAGATCTGGTTGCGCGGCATGCTGTCACGTCTCCAGGTCAGCCTCGTCGCCGCGCTACTCCTGGTCGTGGTCATCGTCTGGGTCGCCATCCAGCTACCTCGCGGCGCCGCGGTGGGCCCGGTTGGGTAGCCGCGGAGGTTACAAGGAGCACCATGGAGCGATTTGCGAACGTAGCGAGCGCGGCGCGGTTTGCGCCCGACAAGATGAAGAAGAACAACCTCTTCACCACAGACCGCTTCTTCTGCGACGTGTACTGCTTCGAGCCCGGGCAGGAACAATCGCCTCACAGCCACGGCGATTCGGACAAAGTGTACTACGTCATCGAAGGAACTGGCCGCATCCGCATTGGGAATGACGAACGAGATGCCGCCGCTGGAACCGCCGTGCTCGCGCCCGCCGGCGTCGTCCATGGCGTCGTGAACCCGGGGCCCGGGCGCCTCTCGTTGCTGGTGTTCATGGCCCCCAAGCCGAGCTGACCGGCGCCTCCTGCAGGTGGACGGCTCCGTTGCAGCGCCAGCGGTGCGGTGCTAGGAACGCGTCCGATCGAATCTGGAGGTTTACCATCCCCATGTGGATCACCGCTACCCAGCTGCGCGCCGGCATGCTCATCACCTACCAGGGTGAGTTGCACCGGGTGACCAGCGTCACGCACATCACACCGGGGAACTGGCGTGGCATGGTGCAGACCAAGCTGCGCAGCTTGCGCACTGGAACGCAGACCGAGAACCGATTCCGCTCCGAGGACAAGATCGATCGCGTCACGCTCGAGCAGCACGATATGGAATTCCTCTACGAGTCGGGCGGCGAGTACAACTTCATGAATACGTCTTCGTACGAGCAGATCACCCTGACGCCCGAGATCTTGGGCGATGCGGTCCAGTTCCTCGTCCCAAACATGCGCCTGCAGGTCGAGTTCTACGAAGGCACAACGCCGGTGGCCGTTGCGCTCCCCAAGACGGTCGAATTGACCGTGATCGAGACCGCCCCAGGCCTCAGAGGCGCCACCGTCACGAACGCACTGAAGCCGGCGAAAACAGAAACCGGGCTCGTGGTTCAGGTGCCGAACTTCATCGACGTCGGCGACTCCATCCGCATCGACACGGAGAACGGCGAGTACCTTTCGCGCACCAAGGGTAGCTGAGCAGAACCTCGCCGAGTCGGAACCCACCCCGGGTTGCCCCCTCGGGCTCCTGTCATCGAGCGCTGCCGTGGCGCGCGCTATTCGTTGATGAAGGTGTCGGTGATGCTGTCGTACTTGAAGACCTTGGTGCCGCGTGTCGAGGTCGCGGACCCGGAGAACATCTCGTTATCGCCCGTCATGTCGAGCGTCACGGTGCCCGAAACCGCCACCCCCGGTACGTCGACGACCAACGGCCCGGTAGCCGTGAACGTGATGTACGACTGGTTGGTCGCGTAGTAGGCCTCCTCGGCGTTGACCGCATTGCCCAGGTCGTGCATCGCCCGGGCGTCGTAGGCCGACGCTCGGTACGCTCCAACGGCCTGCATCGCAATAGCCGCCAGAATGGCGATGATTGCGACCACGGTAATCAACTCGATGAGACTGAAACCATCAGCCCGGCTGATTCGAGTGGCCCTTGGCGACTTGTACATGCCATAGGGCCTCAGCAAGTGACGTGCCGGCTGCAGACGTGCCGGGGCCTTTGGACCTTGCTTCTATGCCGGATGCCTACCGTCGGTCACCTGACAAGAAATGCTCCCTGCATCCGACATTTCGCCCATAATGGGCAATTTCCGGTCACTGGAGTCGTGCCTCTCAGGCCGGGGTTGGTGGTCGCATAACCAAGCGAATGACGCGCAAGTGGTATGCGACACCCGACCAAACGCCGACCACGAGTGACACCCACAGGAAGTACATTCCGGCGCTGTAGAAGTCGATACCGAGGAAGCGGTAGTGAAGAAGCAAGCCGTGCAGGGCGAACATCTGAAAGATCGTCTTGTACTTCCCAAGCTCATCGGCTGCCAGAACGGTTCCCTGCCCCACGGCGATCGCGCGCAAGCCAGTTACTGCGAGCTCACGTCCGACGATGAGCACGACCATCCACGCCGGGACCCGCGGCTCCCTCACCATGGCCGCGAGCATGACCAGCGCCGCCATCACGATGAGCTTGTCGGCCAGGGGGTCGAGGAGCTTGCCGAGGGTCGTGCTGATCCCATGCCGGCGGGCGAGATAGCCGTCGAGGAAGTCGCTCCAACAGGCCAGAAAGAAGGTCAGAGCGGCGACCACGCTCGCCCCGCGCCCGGCGTCCTGGAGCAGGACGACGAGCACGGGAATGAGCAAAATGCGCAGGAAGGTCAGCAGGTTGGGAACATTCGTCATGCTCCCAACGATGGCCGGGTCCAATGCCATCGAGCCGGCGCGGTCTGTTCAGGGTTCGCGCTGGTACTGGTCGCGAAAATGCAGCACGCGCTCGAGGTAGTCGACCGTTTCCGGAAAGGGGGGAATGCCGCCGTATCGGGCCACGGCATTGGCCCCGGCATTGTACGCCGCAAGCGCCAAGCGGACATTGCCCTTGTACTGGTCGAGCAGGAGACGCAGGTGCTTGACGCCGCCTTCGATGTTGTCGCGCGGCTCAAAGGCACGCCAGACGTTGTGCATCCGCGCCGTTCCGGGCATGAGCTGCATAAGGCCCAGGGCCCCCTTGGGAGATTTGGCGTACGGGACAAAGTCCGACTCGGCGCGGATTACCGCCTTGATCAGCGCCTTGTCTACCTGATGGCGCCGGGCGGCGTCTTTGATGATCGGATCAAAGGCCTTGCGCCGGGCTCCATCCGTAGCCCCAAACCGCACCCCGGGCATCGGCTTGAATTCCGGGATGTACGGCCGGTAGTTCGGGTTGGACGGGGCATTGCTGAAGTGCAACGAGCCGCGATTGTCGCGGTACATGTAAATCTCAGCCGCGACCGGAGAGACCTGCGCTAGCGTCACCAACCCCGTGGCCAAGGCGAACGGTTTCAGCCAACTCATTCGGGCGTGACAGTATGGGATGGATACCCCACCGTCAATCGCTAATTTCCGCGGCTTGCCTCGTCATCGACCGCGTGGAATAAAGCACGCGGCTCGTCATGCAGACCGACTTCCTGGTGATCGGCAGCGGTCTGGCCGGTCTCGCCTTCGCGCTTCGCGCCGCTCGCCACGGTTCGGTCCTGGTCCTGACCAAGGATCGCCTGCCAGAAAGCGCGACCGCCTATGCCCAGGGCGGCATCGCCAGCGTCTGGAGCCCCGAGGACTCGTTCGCGGACCACGTCGAGGACACGCTGACTGCCGGGGCGGGTCTGTGCCACAGGGATCTGGTCGAGCTGGTCGTACGCGAAGGGCCGGGAGCGATTCGCGACTTGATCGCACTCGGCACGAGTTTCTCCCTGCGCGAAAGCGGAGAGGATGTCGAGTATGACCTCGGTCGCGAGGGAGGCCATCGCCACCGGCGCATTCTCCATGCCTCGGATTCGACCGGGCGGGAGATTATGCGGGCGTTGGTCGACGCTGTGCGCGCAGAGCCCAACATTCGCGTGCTCGAGCGCCATCTCGCCATCGATTTGCTCACCGACGCCAAGCTCGCGCCCGCCTCTCCGACGGTTTCCTGCTGGGGGGCCTACGCCCTCGACCTCGATGCCGGCACGGTACTGGCAGTCTCGGCGCGCGCCACGCTGCTGGCAACCGGCGGCGCGGGAAAGGTGTACCTGTATACCTCGAATCCCGATATCGCCACCGGCGATGGGATCGCAATGGCCTACCGCGCCGGCGTCCCGATCGCCAACATGGAGTTCATCCAGTTCCATCCGACCTGCCTCTATCACCCGGCAGCCAAGTCGTTTCTGATCAGCGAAGCCATGCGCGGCGAGGGCGCCATTCTGCGCCGGCCCGACGGCACGCCGTTCATGCGCGACTACCATCCTGACGCCGAGCTGGCTCCCCGCGATGTTGTCGCGCGCGCCATCGACAACGAAATGAAGGTGCGCGGGTACGAGCACGTCTTCCTCGACATCTCGCACCGGCCGGCCGAGTTCCTCGAACATCGATTCCCGACCATCTACCAGCGCTGCCTGACCTACGGCTTCGACCTCACGCGTCAACCCCTGCCCGTGGTTCCGGCCGCGCACTATTGCTGCGGCGGGGCCCTAACCACGGCCGACGGCGCCACCAGTGTCCGCCGTCTCTACGCCGCCGGCGAAGTGGCGATGACCGGCCTGCACGGCGCCAACCGCCTGGCCTCGAATTCCCTGCTCGAGGCAGTGGTCTTCGGACACCGCGCCGCCGCGCACGCGGTCGCATTGCTCGCCACCGACCCCGCCACACCGCCCGAACTGCCGGCCTGGAACCCCGGCGGCGCGGTCGATAGCGACGAATCAGTCGTCGTGACGCAGAACTGGGACGAGATCCGACGCTTCATGTGGAACTACGTCGGCATCGTGCGCTCCAATCGACGCCTCGCCCGCGCGCTGCAGCGCATCACGGCGCTCCAGCAGGAGATTCACCAGTACTACTGGGACTTCCTCGTCACGGGCGATCTCATCGAGTTGCGCAACATCGCCCTGGTCGCCGAGCTGATCATCGTCTCCGCCATCAGCCGCAAAGAAAGCCGCGGGCTGCACTACACGATCGACTACCCCGAACGGCGTTCAGGGGACCCGCGCGACACGGTCATCTCGCGCAATGAACGCTTCCTTCCCGACGCAGAGTTCCTGGCCTCGCTCTACCGCCGCCAGCCGCGCGCAACCGCCTGAGCTCGGCCCAACGAACAACTGCGCCGAAATCAGGCGCCGGCGCCAGCTACTGCTTCTGGGTTTCGATGTACGTGATCACATCCTGCACGGTGCGGATCTTCTCGGCTTCCTCGTCCGAGATCTCCATGTCGTACTCTTCCTCGAGCGCCATCACGAGCTCCACGATGTCCAACGAATCGGCCCCCAGGTCCTCGATGAAGGACGCGTCCAGAGTGACGTCGCTCTCGCTCACGCCGAGCTGTTCACAGATGATCTCGCGCACCTTCGCTTCGACCGCTGATGCCATCCACCCTACCCTCCTGTCTCACATGTAGAGGCCGCCGTTGACCCCAATGACCTGCCCGGTGATGTAACCCGATTCCCGCCGCACCAAAAACCCGACCGCGTCCGCGACTTCATCCGCAGTGCCCAGCCGCCCAGCCGGAATCACGCTCAGATACTCCGAGCGCCGGGCTTCGGGCAAGTGGCCGACCATCTCCGTCTCGATGAGCCCCGGGGCGACGGCATTGACCGTGATGTCTCGCGACGCGACCTCGCGCGCCGTCGATTTGGTGAAGCCGATGATGCCGGCCTTCGCGGCCGCGTACGCCGCCTGGCCCGCATTTCCCATGAGCCCGATCACCGAGCTCAGATTGACGATTCGCCCATAGCGGGCGCGCAGCATCACCCGCAGCGCAGCACGGGTGCAGCTGAAGGTCCCGCGCAGATTGACCGCCATGACTTCGTCCCATTCCTGCACCTTCAGGCGCAGGACCAGATTGTCGACGGTCATACCGGCGTTGTTCACCAGGATGTGCAAGCTTCCAGCAGCCGCGCACACGGCCGACACACCCGCTGCGACCGCGTCCGCATCGGCCACGTCGAACCGGGCCGTATCCGCCCGCCCGCCCGCTTCGGCGATCAGGCGAACCGACTCCGCCGCCGCCGCCTCATCGCGCACGAAATTCACAAAGACGTGCGCCCCCTGCGCCGCGAGCTGTCGGGCGATGGCCCGCCCGATCCCGCGCGAGGCGCCGGTGACCAGCGCCACTTGGCCTGCGAGTGTGGCGCTCATCTTCCCCGAGCTGGCGGCGCGACGAGGCCGGTCACCCTACTCGCGGACCTCGATCACCTGTCGGCCGCGGTACGACCCGCAGTGCGGACAGGCGCGGTGGCGCACCATCGACTCGCTGCACTCCGGGCACGCCACCACGGTGGGCGCGGTGAGCGCGTCGTGTGCGCGGCGCTTGTTCTTCTTCGATTTCGAGGTTTTGCGTTTTGGGACCGGCATGACTTACGTCTCCCCCTCCGGAGAAGACTCCGAAGATCTTTGGATTATTCGCGCGCAAGAATGCGCCATTATTGCTTTATCTTCAAGCCGCGCAGCGCCGACAGCGGCCCATTTCCCTCTCCCGTCGGACATTCGCAGCCCGGCCGGTTGCGATTCGCCCCGCAGCGCGGACACAGCCCCCGGCACGCCTCCTCACACAACGGCAGCGTCGGCAACGCCAGCAGAATCCGTTCGCGCAGCGGCGGCGACAGATCGATCTCCTCGCCGTCGTACACGTATACGTCGATATCCCCCGCTTCCTCTTCCTCCTGCCAACGCCCCGCCCGGGGAACGAACACCAGCGATACCGGAGCCGTCAGGGCAAACTCGAAGCTCTCCAGACAGCGCGCGCATTGCCCCACCACCACCCCGGTCACGACGCCCGAGAAGAACACCTCGTGCCCCGCCCGGTAGCAACTCATCCGCACCAGCGCCGGGCCCGAAAACTGATAATCGTGTACAGGCCCCAGATCCAGTAACGGATTCAGCTCACTCGTCGACTCCTCAAACGACAGCTCCTTGGTCGCTTCGCCAATATCCCGCAGGTGAATTCGCACGTGAGTTCCCCGGTCTTGGGGAAAAAAGGTTGGCGGAAGCTAGCCGAGCAGCTCGGTGAAATCAAGGTTCCTCGCCCGCCTCATCCGTCAAATTGAGCCGCTTTTCGATACGGCGGACTCGTCGCAGCAGCTCGGGCAATCGCGCCAGCGCGGCCGTCACCCGACGCCACCGCGGTGCCTCGACAGCCGGAAATCCGCCCACCACCATCCCAGCATCGATCGAGCCGACGACGCCGCTCCTGGCGGCCAACTGTGCACCGTCCCCGATCGACAGATGGCCCGCAGTCCCCGCCTGGCCACCGATGCGCACGCCGCGCCCGACGCGCGTACTGCCGGACAACCCGACCTGCGCCGCAATCATCGTCGATTCCCCGACCTCGCACCCGTGCGCAATCATCACCAGATTATCCAGTTTGGCCCCGCGCCGAATCACCGTGGAGCCAACCGCCGCCCGGTCGATGGTGGTATTGGCACCGACCTCGACGTGGTCTTCGAGCAACACGTCGCCACCCTGAATGATCTTGTGCACCCGACCGTCAGGGCTCGCCACGTAGCCAAATCCATCCGATCCGATCACCACCCCGGCGTGCAGAATCACGTCGTTGCCTACCCGCACCCGTTCCCGCACCGTCACATGCGCGTGCGCGATGAAGCGGTCGCCGATCGCCACCTCGGGATAGATCACCACGTGCGGAGCCATCCGGGCCCCCTCGCCGATCGCGACCCCATCGCCAATCACGCAATACGCGCCGATCGACGCGCCCGCACCGATGCGCGCGCTGGCGGCGATCACGGCGGTGGGGTGGACCCCAGGCGGGCTCGCAATCGGACGGTAGAAGAGCTCTATGGCCCGCGCGAAGGCAAAGTAGGGATCGCTCCCGCGCAACGATGCCAGCCGAACCTCCGGCGCATCGCTCGGCAAGATGACCGCCGACGCCTGCGTTGTGCGCAGATGGCGCGCATAGCGTGGGTTGGCGACAAACGTCAACTGTCCCCGGCCGGCGCTCTCGATCGGAGCGACGCCGGCGATCTCGATGTCGCCGTCACCGCGCAGCTCGCAGCCGAGTTCCTCAGCCAGATCAGCCAACCGCATACGTCACCCCTCCCCCCGCCCTCATACCGAAAGCCGGGCGAGATGGGCAACTTACCGTCGGCGAGCCCCGCGGACCCGGACGCTGACGCGTTGCGCCGCAGTAGGTCGTATGTTAGGACCCGCCTCGTTCCCATGTCGCCCCAAGCACAGCGTTGCGCCCCAGTGGCGCGACCCCTCTGATCGCCCTTTCTCCCATGTCCCAGCTCAAGCTCGGCATTCCCAAGGGAAGCTTGGAAGCGGCCACCATCGAGCTGTTTCGCAAGTCCGGTTGGAAGATATCCGGCAGCGATCGCAGCTACTTTCCCAGCGTCGATGACGACTCGCTGCGCTGCGTGCTGGCGCGGCCGCAAGAGATGTCGCGCTATGTAGAGGACGGGACGCTCGACGCCGGCATCACGGGCAAGGACTGGACGCTGGAGAACGACTCCGACGTGCACGTGGTGTCGGACTTCATCTACTCGAAGACCAGTATGCGCCCAACGCGCTGGGTGCTGGTCGTCGCCAGCGATTCGCCCATCACTCGCATCGAAGACCTCAGGGGCAAGCGCATCGCCACGGAGATGGTCCGCTTCACCCAACGCTACTTTGCCGAACGCCAAATCGACGTCGAGGTCGAGTTCTCCTGGGGCGCCACCGAGGCAAAAGCTGCCGAAGGTCTCGTCGACGCCATCGTCGAGGTGACCGAGACCGGCAGCACGATCCGCGCTCACGGCCTCAAGATCATCCATGAGCTTTGTCAGTCGAACCCGCAGCTGATCGCCAACCGCACCGCCTGGGCGGAACAGTGGAAGCGCGACAAGATCGAACAGATCTCGCTGCTCTTGAACGGCGCCCTGCAAGCCGAAACGAAAGTCGGCTTGAAGATGAACGTCGCGCGCGACAATCTCGACACGATCATCAAGATGATCCCCAGCATTACCGCGCCGACGGTGTCGCCGCTCTACGGCACGGACTGGTTTGCCGTCGAGAGCGTCATCTCGGAGGCGGTCGTGCGCGAATTGATCCCGCGCCTGCTCAAGCACGGGGCCGAAGGCATCATCGAATACCCGTTGAACAAGGTCATCTGAGAGGAGCGCACCGTGCGGCGAGACGACCTCCCCAACCATCCGAAGACTTCTTCACTGCGACTCTCCGCAGCGCGACTGGCGCTCGCCTGCCTGGCGCTCGCCAGCGTCGCCGCCTGCAAGAGCAAGTCGGCCGAGGAGCGGGGCCGCGAGGCAGCCGAGAAGATGAACGCGGCGATGCCCGATGTCGAGGCCATCGCCCTGGCTCAGAACATCGACACTGGCGTGTGCAAGGAAGTGCAGGCGAACTTGATCGTCCTCAACGAGTACCAGGGCGAGACCAACGGCACGCTCGATTCGGTGACCGTCAATGCCATCCAAGCCTTTCAGCGCTCGGCTGGGCTCAAGGATACCGGCATCGTCGACGACAAGACGCGCACCAAGCTCGCAACCGCCGCCCAAGCCGCAGCAAGCAAGTAGAACGGTTTCATCCGCCAGGCGCCCGGCGCCCGGCAGGGTCCGCTACTCCTGCATGCGCTTCAGTACCTCGTCTTGCCTGCCCAGGGCGATCAGCTGATCGTTCTTGCGCCCCTCGCGGAAGGCGAGATACGTGAAGAAGAAGATCAACACCATCAGGCCGACGATCGGAATGTTGTCCGGCAGGGTGAGGATGGTGAGGAACTGATCCAATGCCGTCTTCTGTGTCACGGGGAAGATCTCCTTCTCGATCGCAGGCGTACCAACCGTCCTGGTGCTTGTCAATTCACGCGCGGCTCGCTCGCGGCACCGCGTTGCCCAGCCGATGGCCGCGCTGATAAGGTCGCCGCCGCGAAAGGACCCGACCGTGGCCAACCGACTCGCTCGCTCACAGGCATTGCTCGAACGCGCGGCACGGGTCGTGCCCGGAGGCATCTACGGCCATCAGGCGCCCGCGATGCTGGTGTCCGGTGCGCACCCGTATTTCTACGAACGCGGTGAGGGCTGCCGCGTCTGGGACGTCGACGGCAACGAGTACATCGACTACATGTGCTCGTACGGGCCGATCGTCCTCGGTCATAACCACCCCAAGGTCCGCGAGGCGGCCCTGGCGCAGCTCGCCAAAGGCACCTGCTTCAACGGCCCCAGCCCCCTCTGGGTCGAGCTGGCCGAGCACCTGGTCGAGCTGACACCGTTCGCCGACTGGGCCGTGTTCGCCAAGAACGGCTCGGACGTCTGCACATGGGCGGTCGAGGTCGCCCGCGAGCACACCGGACGGAGTAAGGTCGTGATGGCGCGCGGCGCCTACCACGGTTCGCATGCCTGGTGCACGCCAGTGCCCGCCGGCGTCGTGCCCGAAGACACTGCCAATGTCGTGAGCTTCACGTACAACGATCTCGCCGATCTGGAGCGCGTTCTCGCGCAGCATCGCGGCCAGGTCGCCGCGATCATCTTGAGTCCATTCCGCCATGATTCCTTCCACGACCAGGAAATGCCCGTCGACGGCTTCCTGTCCGGCGTCCGGCGACTGTGCGACGACACGGGGATCGTCTTCGTGCTCGACGACGTGCGAGCCGGCTTCCGTCTGCATCTCGGCGGGTCAGGCGAGTTGTTCGGCATCCGGCCCGACCTGGCCTGTTACGCCAAGGCGATCGCCAATGGCTACCCGCTCTCCGCCTGCGTCGGCCGCGATGCATTGCGCACCGCAGCCCAGCGCGTCTACTTCACCGGCTCGTACTTCACCAGTGGGGTCCCAATGGCTGCCGCGCTCGCCTGTTTACACGAGCTGCAAGCGAGTGGCGCGATCGAGGCGATGCATCGCGCTGGCACTGCGCTCCGCAACGGTATCGAAGCGCAGGCGCTGAGCCATAACCTGCCGATCAACTACACCGGGCCGCCGGCGATGCCCTTCATGACCTTCCGCGACGACCGCAAGTTCGCCCGCAGCCGGATCTTCTCAGCCGCGTGCGCCGAGGGAGGGGTCTTCCTGGCGCCGTACCACAACTGGTTCCTCTCCGCCGCCCATACCGAAGCCGACATCACCCAGACCCTCGACGTGACCGATGCGGCGTTCGCCGCGGTCAGTCGACAAGCCTCCTGATTGACCGGTCCGGGTCGAGCGAGAGTCAGGCGCTATTGCCCGTACTGCTGAACGGCGCGCTCGAGCGATCCCGTGGCGCGATCGGCGGACGCTGCCGCCGAAGCGCTCATCACCTCGGCGCGATCCGCCGCAATGGCCGCGCGCTCTGCCGCTGCCTCCAAGCGCGTGATCACGGTCTCGAGATCGTTGGCCGGTGCCACGACCTCCTCGACTGGTTCCGCCGCCACGGCAACTACCGGTTCCGGCATCGGCGCCGCCTCCGCCACGGGAGCCGGTGCGACGGCAACCTCTTCCTCGACCGGGGCGGCATGAGCGGTCAATAGCCGGTTCAACGTCTCGGCGCTGATCGGTCCTTCGAACTTTCGGATGCCGTAGTCGAACACGCTGGGACCGACATGCACACGGCTGAAGACCTGGTAGCTGTTGCGGCGAATGAAGTAGAGCCGTACCTCGTAGCTCGCGAACGGCTCGACGACTTGCACCTCCTGCACTTCGGCATAGTCAGGCCAGCCGTAGAGCTCGATGTAGTCACGCAGCCCGGCGTTGCGTTCCATCTCGCGGCGCAACACCTCGCGGTTTATCGAGACGGGATCGCCGATTTCCAGGATCTCGGGACGCTCGGGGCTCGGGCGCAGACCGGCATCCGCCTGCCCAACCGCCACCCCCAACGCCAGGACCATTGCCACAGCAAATCGTGCCGCCATGCTCCCAATCCTCCTTGGGCCGACAGGGTATGGGCGGACTGGCAGGTCGTCAAGCTGAACTTTGCAGTAGATGCCTGCTCAATTGCTGTTGCCCCGCGGTCTCACCAGCCTGGCTGATCGAGCGATCCGAAGACCAGCCGGCCGCCAACCCACGTTGCCTTGACCTGCCAGTCACTGTCGAGCAGCATGAGGTCCGCGGGCCCGCCCACGGCAATCCGACCGTATGTTCCCTCGACACCGACCGCCTGCGCCGGCGCCGCCGATGCCATGCTCAGCAGCTGCGGCACCGAAATCCCCGGATGCCACGCGCGCATGTTGCGCAGCGCCGCATCCAGCGACAGACAGCTGCCCGCCAACTGCCCGCCCTCGGCTCGACGCACCGCACCGCCGTCGATCCGGCACGGCGCGCCGAACATGGAGACCTCGCCCTCTGCGACACCCACCGCTGCCCCGTCGCTCACCAACACGACCCGGTCGCGCGGCTTGCACCGCAAGGCGATATCGATGGCCCGCCGGTGCAGGTGATGTCCGTCACAGATCAGCTCGACCGATAGTGAATCGTCGGTCAGCGCGACCCCCAACGGACCGACCGCCCGGTGATGGAAGGGCGCCATGGCGTTGTAGAGGTGCGTGACGTGCGTGGCTCCGGCAGCGATGGCCGCGGACATCTGCGCCTCATCGGCCTCGGTGTGCCCGATCGCGATCCGCACGCCGCGCGCCCGCGCCGCGGCAACGAACGCCAGCGCGCCAGGCAGCTCGGGCGCTACCGTCACCAGACGAATGAGTCCGCCCGCTCGCTCCTGCAGCGCATCGAGCTCGGCGATCGACGGTGCGCGCATCCACGCCGCCTCCTGCGCTCCGCAGCGACGCGGGTTCAGGTATGGCCCTTCCAAATGAATCCCAATGACTCGAGCGCCGCATGTCGACCCGCGGCTACCGGCAATGGTCTCGACGGCGCGGCGCAACCGTTCGGGCGGCAATGTGGCCACCGTCGCGACTACACCGGTGGTGCCGAAGCGCGGCAGCAGGCCCAGGACTGTCTCCACCGCGACCTGCGTCCCATCCTCGAACATCGCGCCACCGGCACCGTGCAGGTGACAATCGATGAGTCCCGCCGCCAGAAGGCGCCCCCCCGCCTCGACGCGCGTGGCCCCCTGGTCTGCCAGCCGCGGGCCGATCTCTGCGATGGCGCCGCGCTCGATGCGCAGGTCGCAACCGGAGACGATCCCGTCGGCTGTGACGACCGATGCACCGCGGACGAGCGTCGCCGGTGCCGCGCGCTCCACTAGATCACCCGATCGGCGCGCAGACTGGCAATCTCCGCGGCCGAGAATCCGGAATCGCTGAGGACCTCGTCCGTGTCGGCACCGTGTTGCGGCGGCGTCGAGCGCACGCATCCAGGACTGGCACCGAGCTTGACTGGAATCCCTGTCGTCTTGAAAACGCCCCGCACGGCATCCGGCAACTCGAGGTACATCTGCCGCGCTAGCACCTGCGGGTCGGCGAACACCTCCGCCATGTCGCAGATCGGTCCGCTCGGAATCCCCGCCCGATTGAAGAATTCCACCCACTCCTGCGCATCGCGCCCGCTCAGCCGCTGATTCAGCTCCGCCGTCAGCTCCCCGCGGTTGGCCACGCGCGCCGGTGCCGTGGCAAAACGCGGGTCGGCACAGAGCGCATCCGCCTCCAGCTCGCGGCACAGCCGTTGCCACTGGCGCTCGTTGCCGCAGGCGATGTTGAAAGGGCGATCGCGCGCCTGGAAGACGCCGTACGGCGCCGCCAGGGGATGGTGATTGCCCGCCGGGCCCGGCGCCTTGCCGCTCTCGAAGTACATGCCGGCACTCCAGCTCAGCACGCCCACCAGCGCCTCCAACAGCGAGGTGTCGACCTTCTGACCACACCCGGTCCGCTCGCGGTGGTAGAGCGCCAACATCACGCCGTAGGCGCCAAACGTCCCGGCCAGCAGGTCGCCGATCGCAATGCCGACGCGCAGCGGCCCGCTCTCCCTGGTGCCCGTCACGCTCATCAGCCCCGACATCCCCTGCGCGATCTGATCGAATCCAGGTCGCTCGGCGTACGGGCCCGTGGCGCCGAAGCCGGACAGGCTGCAGTACACCAGGCGCGAGTTGATCGCCGTCAGATGATCGTAGCCCAGCGCGAGACCGGGCATGACCGATGGCCGGAAGTTTTCCACCACCACGTCGGCCCCGATCGCGAGGCGGCGAAAGACCTCGCGACCGCGCTCGCACTTGATGTCGAGCGTGATGCTGCGCTTGTTGCGGTTGGCGGAGAGGAAGAAATAACTGTCGGTGCCCGCCGGCGTGCGGGCGAAATCGCGCCCGCCGTCGGGCGACTCGATGCGGATGACATCCGCACCCATGTCGCCGAGCAACATGGTGCAGTAGGGACCGGCCAGGTAGCGGGTGACGTCGAGCACCCGCACGCCCGCCAGCGCTCCCTCGCCCGTCGCCTCAGTCATTGGCCCGTGGCCGTGCCGAGCTCAGTCGCCGCGGAACCGCGGCGGGCGCTTCTCCATGAACGCCGCGATTCCCTCCTGGTAATCGGCGCTGTCGAAACAGCGCCGCATCAGCTCGCGCAATCCGTCCGTGTCCCGATCGGCGCGCGCGCGCAGCGATTCGTGAATGGCGCGTTTGTGCGCCGCCAGCGTCAGCGGCGCGCCTTCCGCCAGGCGTAGCGCATAACGCCGCGTCGCCTCCTCCAACTCAGCGCGCGGCACGACGCGATTGACCAACCCGATGCGCTGCGCCTCGCTGGCGTCGACCGGCTCGGCGCAGAGCAGAATATGCGCGGCGTGCGTCGGCCCGACGATGTGCACCAGCCGTTCGATCGCCTCCATCGGATACGACAACCCCAGCCGCGTCGCGGGCACAGCGAAACGGGCGTGATCGGCAGCGAGACGCAAGTCGCACGCCAGGGCGATCGAGACCCCGCCGCCGTAACACAGGCCGTTGACCATCGCGATCACCGGCTGCGCCGCCCGGTTGATCGCCCCCCAGGCGCGGCCCGAGAGCGCGTCATAGCGCGCCGTCATCGCCGCATTGGCCCGCAGGGCGGTGAACTCGCTGATGTCGGCGCCCGAGATGAAGGCCTTTTCTCCCGCCCCGCGCAGGATGATGACGCGAATGGCGGCATCCGCGCCCAGCCCCTCGAAACTCTCGGCGAGCTGCTCCCAGACTCGCGTGTTCAGCGCGTTGTGCGCCGCCGGGCGGTTGATCTCCAACCAGGCCAGCGGCGGCTCGCGCCGCACGACCAGCGTTTCTTCTCGAACAGGTTCGGACATCGCACTCGTTTCGGTGCGGCGGATTCAACCAGTTTGCCGACTCCCCCGCAACGGCCCCGAGCGCGATTGCGTCCCGCCGGCGACTCACTTACATTCGCGACAGACGGAGTGGAACAGATGAGGCGGCGCACAAGGCAGGCGGCTCCTCCCAAATCCGGCCGCCCGGACTGGCAGCACCAGCCCTTTCGCCAGCTCGCCGCGCACGTCAAACCACCGCCGCGCCCGCAGGCCCCCGCACGACGGCCGCCCGTGGTGCAGGACCCGCCCGCCGCCCCCGTGCCGGTGAGCGACGCGGATCTCTTCAGACAGGAGATGGCCGACGTCCGTCCCCTGCCCTCGACCAAGCGCGTCCCGCAGCCGCGTGCGCATAGTCCCCGGCCGATCGCGGACGCCGATGCCGACGTCGTCGCCGAGCTTGCCATGCTGGTCGGGGGCAGCGGCTCGTTCGATCTCAGCGATACGACCGAGCTCATCGAAGGCGCCGTCGTCGGGCTCGACCGCCGCCTGCTGCGCCGCCTGCGCCGCGGCGAGTTCGCCTATCAGAGCCACATCGATCTGCACGGCATGACGAGCGAGCAGGCGCGCGCCGCCGTCGACCAGTTCCTCGCCCAGGCCCATCAACGCGGCCACCAGTGCGTCCTGATCGTGCACGGCCGCGGTCTCAACTCGAAGGATCAGATCCCGGTGCTCAAGACGCGGCTGGCGACCTGGCTCGCCCGCGGCTCATGGGCGCGGCTCGTACTCGCCTTCACCAGCGCGCGCCAATGCGACGGTGGTGCCGGCGCGCTCTACGTCCTGCTGCGCCGCCAGCGCCACACCAAGCTGCCGATCCGGGTCACGCAAGGCGCCAAGTGGTGAAGTCATCGCGGCGCGGCCCGCGCTCGGCCGGTTGTGTCGAGTGTGTTGCCCCGCCGGAATCGTGCGCGCCGGCGGCGTCGTGCTGGGCGCGGCCAGCAGCGACAGAATGCGGAAGCCGAGTCGACCGCCGATGGTGAACGGCTTGCCCCAGCTGCCCAGGTCGATGCTCTGCACACGCGCCAGCGCCGCCGCGCGCATCGCTTTGTCGTTGCCGAGCGTGGCCACATAGGCGACGCCAGGGTAGAGGCGCGGATCCGAGCGTCCCTTGCGCCGCATCACGGCGTCGGCGTACGCGCGCAGCCACTTCTCGATCGCCGCATCGTGGGTGGCGGCGTGCGTGTAGGCAAGGGCATCGCCCAGAATGCCGAGCTTCCACTTGTGCACCGCCGTCGGCGGATGCGCCGCCATGCCGCCGCGCGCGTACCAGCGCGCCGCTTCGAGGTAGCGCGCCTCGCCCGTCGCATCGTAGGCGGCGACCAGCGCAATCTGCGGCCATCCCCATTGGCGCGGGTTGCCGCGCACCGTCGACTCGGTGCGCGACACCAGGTAGTCGGCGATGCCGCGCGCCGCTTCCAGCCCGCGCTCGTCGCCGGTCAGGTAGTAATACGACAGCAGCCCTTCATTCCACGTGTGGCCGAGGTCCACCCCGCCGAGCTCGAAGCTGAAGTGGAGCGGGTTCTTCGGGTGATTCATTCCCTCCCACGACGGGCGCGGCGGGTAGTGGTGAATGACGTCGACATCGGCGAAATGCCGCGCCGCCGCTTCCATCGCCTCGCGCAGATCGGGCCGTCCCACCGCGGCGAATGCCAGCGCCAGGACCTGCGTGGTGTCGTATTCCAGGTTGCCCCACGCGTCGCACCCCTTGGTGTTGTCCTGGTACTTGGGGAAATTCCAATCGCCGAAGTTCCACATCCCGTACGACCCGTTGCGCGGCCGTTCGGCGTCCTCCTGCTTACAGTGCACGGTGCCGCGATCGTCCCATCGCTCGCGGTCGTTGCGGCGGCGATAGCGTTCGGCGGCCGCGCCGACCTTGGCGACGAATCCGTCTCCCGGCGCCGCCACCGCCTGCGGCAGCGCGCCGCTCGACACGATCCAGTTCGGATCGACCGCGGCGCTCAACGGCCGCACCGCCGCCGCGACGTCCTCACTCTTCGTGCTTCCCTTGGTCGCCCAGACGATCAGCTCGTGCGTCTTCGCCGCGCCCATCCCGACCCGAGCCGCCGCCGCTTCCGGCGCCCACAGATTGTACGTGAGGCGGTCCGTCTGCGCCGCGAAACTCTGCGGGTACTGCTGCCAAAACCAGCGCGCCGCCAACCCGACGGCACCGGTCTTGCGGCGCAGCTCGATCCATCCGGCGAGTTTTCCCGATTCCTCGTCGCCGCCGATCTCGAAACGCTCGTTGTCGGGCTGGTAAAAGCGGACCTCGTCGCTGCCCAACACGCCGCTGCGCGGCCGTCCCTTCTCGATGCCCACTGCCCAGGTCCCGGCTGGCCCCTTGGCCAACGGCAGCTCGACCGCCAGGCGCGGCATGGTGACGAACGGTGCGCCGCTGCGGTTGATGAAGGTGTGCAGGACGCGCACGAACGGCTGTCCCGCGTAGGCGTCGATGCGAATCAGGTAGTCGAAGCCGTTGCCGTAGGTGCCGCGCAGCTCGACGCGCGCGCGCAGCGGACCCGACTCCAGCACCGTCACCTTCTGCGGTGTACCGGCTTTGCCGATGCCGTTCTGCGCCGCCAACAACGCCGTCATCGCTTCGGGAACCACGACCATACCGCCCTCGGGCTGCAATTGCTCGACGATGCCGAAGTGCTTCTTCGGGATGCGAAAGCGCAGCGCGCCGGTACGGATCGCGATGTCGTCGTCTGACTGCACGACGACGAGCGGATGCGCAGGGGCCAGGGCACGGCCTGGCTCGACACGCAGGCGGCGCGTCGCCAGAGCCGAGACGTCGACCTGGGTGTCGACCAGGACCCAGCGCGCGCTGCCGTCGGGCCAATGCGCCGTCACGCGGCTCTGCGCCGGCCGCTCCGCCCCGCCCACTTCGCGCACCGTCAACGTCGCCGGATCGCGCAGCACGCTGCGCCCAAACGACACGCCGAAGGTCAGCGGCGCGTTGCGGCGCGTTGCGCCGTCGCCCTCGACCACCGTCACGTCGATCGGAATCGCCTGCGCTCCCGCCGCCAGGAAGGCACTGGAGGACACGGCGAGCAGCACCGCCAGCGCGGCTGCGCGTATCGCTTGCATGGGGGACCGGATGCTCAGGCACATAGCGACTGCACCGGCGCACCGCAACGCCATTCGCGAGGCGGGGCGCGTTGAATTCGCCGGCGCTTTGTGGTGAGACAACCCGGCGCGCAGAACGGCGGATCGCGCGACGTGCCTATGCAGCCCGCCCCCACACGCCCGTCTCGGATCGCTGCCCTCGCCGCCGCCGCGAGCGCCGGCGCCCTGGTCATTGTCGCCTGGGCTAGTCTCACGCTCGTCGGCCTCGACATGCCGTTCCACACCAAGGGCGAGCCACGCGAGGCGGTCGTTGTCGCCGACATCGTCCACAATGGCCGCTGGATCCTGCCGCGCCGCAACGCCGTGGAAATGCCGGCCAAGCCGCCGTTGTTCCACTGGCTCGGCGCCCTGACCTCGCGCGCACAGGGCGCGGTCAGCGAAGCCAGCGTTCGCCTCCCCTCAGCCCTGCTGTCCGGCGCCTCCGCCGTATTGCTCTTCTGCGCCGTCACGCTGCTCTGCGGCGCGCGCGCGGCGCTGATCGCCGCTTTGGTCATGCTCTCGAGCTTCGAGTGGCTGCGCGCCGCGACGAGCGCGCGAGTCGACATGACCCTCGCCTTCGGCCTCACCGCCGCCTTCACCGGCCTGCTCATGCTGCGCGCCGGCGGCCGTCAGGCATGGCTCGTCCTCGTCTACGCCGGTACGGCCTGGGCCGCCCTGGCGAAGGGGCCGGTCGGCATCGCCCTGCCCGTCCTCCACGTTGTGCTCCTCTGCGCCATCGATCGCAGCTTCGCCTTCGCCCGCCAGTTGCACCCGCTTCGCGCGCTCATCATCGTCGGCATGATCGCCGGCGCGTGGTACGGCCTGGCAATCGTCGAGGGTGGGCGTGAGTTTTTTGCCAAGCAGATCCTCGACGAGAACGTGTACCGCTTCCTCGGCAGCGCCAAGCTGACCGGCGGGCACCGCCATTCGAGCGGCTACCTGGCGTCGATGCTCCTGATCGGCTTGCTGCCGTGGACCATCTTCCTGCCCAGTGCCCTCATCGCCCTGTGGCGCGACCGTGCCACACTCAGCCGCCGCGACCCGCGCCTGTTCGCCCTCACCTGGGCGTTGCTCGTCTTCGCCTTCTACGCCGTGCCGGCCAGCAAGCGCGGCGTCTATCTGCTGCCGATGTACCCGGCCCTCGCGTTGCTGGTCGGTTGGTGGGGCGACGCTCTCACGCGCGGCGAAATCGACGCGCGCCGGCTGGCCTCGGTCGCGACCGGGGCCGCGTGGATCCTGACCGCCCTGGCCGGAGTGCTCGCCATCACCGTCGGCCTGGAATCGCTCGGCCTCCCGATTCTCTCCGCCATCGCCGAGTACGTCGACCCGCGGGCGGCTCGCGACCTGCGCACCGTCGCCTCGGTCATCCAAGGTCAGCCGCTCATGCTCGCCGCTCTTTTCGCCGTCGCTGCACTGGGCGCAGTCGCAGCGGCGGTCGCCAGCGCCGCCCGCCGCTACGGGGGCATGCTCAGCGGCTGGTTTGTCGCCACCGCCGCGCTCGCAATGACCGTGCGCCTCGTCATCATGCCGGGCATCGCATCCGCTCAGACTCGCCAACACTTCGTCGCGCGAATCAAGGCGCTGCTGCCGGCGCCTGATGACGTGGCTGCCTACCGCCATTTCGACTACGGCACCATCTACTACTGGGGTGAGTCGATGCCCGTGTACCGCGATCCGCTCACGTCCGACGGGCCGCCGTATCTGCTCATGTCCGAGTCGCAGTGGGCCGCGGTTCCGGCGCGTGAGCGGCGGTACTACGAGCGCGTGTCGGGCTTGGACTCCGGCCGCGCCGGCAACCTCGGCCCCATGGTCTTGACGCGCCGCATCGCATCGGGCAGAGCCGGGGCGATCGCGCCGCCGGAGGACAGGAACGCACCATGAGCGATACCATTCCCCTGCTCGACCTGAAGCGCGAGCACGCCGCCATCGCGGCTGAGCTCGAGAGCGCCTGGGGCAAGGCCCTGCGCGCCATGCAACTCCTCGGCGGGCAGGAAGTGCGGCACTTCGAGCACGAGATCGCTGCCTATACCGGCGTCGCCCACGCGCGCGCCGTCAGCTCGGGAAGCGATGCGCTTCTCCTCGGCATGGCCGCGCTCGGGATCGGTCCTGGGGATCGCGTCGTGCTGGCGGCCAACGGCTTCATCGCCGCGCTCGAGGCGGTGCACCACCTCGGCGCCACGCCCGTGCTCGTCGACGTGGAGCCCGACTCCTTTGCGCCCGACGCCGCGGCCATCGCCGCCGCGCTGCCGGCCAAGGCGGTGGTAGTGGTGCACCTCTACGGCGCCGCCTTCGCGCTCGGTGCGATCCGTGCCGCTTGCGATCGCCACGGCGCCCACCTCATCGAAGACGGCTCGCACTCACACGGGGCCGTGCGCGGCGCCCGCCGGGTGGGCAGCTTCGGCGCCGTCGGCTGCTTCAGCGCCGGCGTCGTCAAGAACCTCGCGGCGTACGGCGACGCCGGCTACGCAACCACCGATGATACCAGGGTCGCTACGGCGATCGGGCTGCTGCAGCGCCACGGCCAGGCGGGCAAGAACCAGCATGTCCGCTATGGCTACAACTGCCGGCTCGACGAGTTGCAGGCCGCCGTCCTGCGCATCAAGCTGCGCCATCTCGACGCGCGCAATCAGCGCCGTCGCGCCATCGCCGCATACTATGCGCAGCGCTTCGCCGGGCTCGACCTGCGCGTGCCGCACGAGGATGCGGATGAGATCGCCGTGTATCACCAGTATGTCATTCGCTGCGCGACGCGCGATCGCCTGCAGGCGTTCCTCGCCGAGCGCGCCATCGAGACCGGCATCCACTACCCGGTACCCCTGCACCGCCAGGAGGCGTGGACGCGTGCTTACGGCTCCGCCGCGCCGCTGCCGAACGCCGAGCGCCTCGCCGCTGAGATCCTGTCGTTGCCAGTCTTTCCCGATCTCAGTGACGCGGAGGTCGAGCGCGTCGCCGATAGCGTCGCCTCGTTCTTCGGCGGCAAAGCCCAGCGCGCCATTCCCACCGTGACCGGCGGGGCGCAGCGCACGACCGACTCGCATTCAATGCCAGACGCATGACGGAATCGCCCAGGATCTCCGTCGTGATCCCAATGCACAACGAAGAGGGCAACGCTCTACCGCTCTGCGCCGAAGTGCGCGCGGTGCTCGGCCGGCTCGGCGACCCGTTCGAGATCATCTGCGTCAACGACGGCAGCCGCGACGAGACGCTGGCGCGCCTCGCCGAGTTGCGCCGGGTCGATCCGCGCCTGCGCGTGCTCGATCTGGACGGCAACTTCGGTGAAGCCGCCGCCCTGTCGGCGGGATTTCACGCCGCCCGCGGCGAGATCGTCGTCACGCTCGACGGCGACGGACAGAACGATCCGGCCGACATCCCGGCGCTGCTCGAGCGGCTGCGCGCCGACGACGTGCAGGCGGTCTCCGGCCGTCGCCTCGATCGACAGGAAGGCCTCTGGCTGCGCGTGCTGCCGTCGCGGCTGGCCAACTGGCTGATCGTTCGCGTCACCGGCATCCCCGTGCACGACTGCGGCTGCGGGCTGAAAGCGTATCGGCGCGCGCTCGTGCGCGACGTGCAACTGCCGCAGGGATTGCACCGCTTTCTGCCCGCCATTCTCGGTGTCGCACCGGGACAGGTCGCGGAGGTGCCGACGCGCGATCGGCGCCGCCAACACGGCCAGTCGCACTACGGCATCAAACGGACACTGGCCGTGCTGAACGACCTCATGGCCGTGCGCTTCATCATGCGCGATCCGCGCGCGACGGAAATCCGCTTCGGCATTGCCACCGCTGGGGTCGCGGGCATCGGCGCTCTGGCGTTGCGCTGGAGCTCGCTCGCGACCGCAGTGTTCGACGTCGCCGCGCTGCTCTGCGCCTCGGTGTGGATCAATGCCCGCCGCTTCAACCGCGCCCAGGACCAGGGCGTCTACATCCTGCACGAAGAGCTGCCGTGACGCTGCGCCTCGGGCTGATCGGCGCCGGTTACTGGGGCGAGAAACTGCTGCGGGTGTTCGGCGCGTTGAGCGAGGTCGCCCTCATCGCCGTCGCCGATTCGGATCCCGCCCGCGCTGTGGCGATGCACGGGACGTCTGACGCGGCGCGTGTGATCCACGCGCCGGACATCGATGCGGTCATCATCGCCACACCGCCCTCGCAGCACTACACCCTCGCCCGCGAGGCACTGGAGGCCGGCAAGCATTGCTGGGTGGAGAAGCCGCTCGCGATGTCCGTCGTCGAGGCCCACGATCTCGTCGCGCGCGCAGCGGCGGCGGGTCACACGCTCTTCGTGGACGAGACGTTTCTCTACGATCCGTTGCTCCGCCAGGCACAGACGTGGATTCGCACCGGCCGTCTCGGCGAGTTGTTTCACCTGTCGTTCCAGCGCCTCGGGCTCGGCCGCATCCGCCGCGACTCGGACATCTGGTGGAACTCGGCCCCGCACGACCTCGCCATCCTG